>CAZCDM010000249.1:0-2510 GCA_964497475.1 uncultured Planctomycetaceae bacterium | reverse complement strand
CGCCAGGGAGCGAAAAGACCAGCGAGGCCGAAAAGTGAATTTTTCAAGGTGCCCCGTATTCTCCTGCCGCTGCTGGCCGGGGCGTTTGCCCTATGGAGCTACCTGGGCCTGACGCACTCGGCCCCTGCCTCGACCGGCCACGACGACGGGCCAACCGCCCGCGTCCTGCTGTGGAATGTCGCCCGCGGTGCCAGCCCCTGGGACGATATCGCTCGCGATATCCGCCGCCACGATGCCGACGTCATCGCACTCGTCGAAGTCACCGGGCCGAATTTCGACGACCTGACCTTCTGGAAAGAGAAGTTCCCCGAGTACGACATCTCCCCCAACCGCTTCGCCTCGCTCATCATGGTCCGGAATGGAAAAATCCTCGACCTCGACTACGGCCGACTTGCCGAGACAAGCAAACACCGCATCGTCCGGCTGCGTATCAAGGGTCGCCCCTTCACGCTCATGCTCGTCGACATTGACAGCACCCCGTGGATCAGTCGCCAGGAGGCCGCCGCCACCACAACCAACCAGGCCATGCAACTGCTCCACGAGCCAACGCTACTGCTGGGCGATTTCAACATCCCGGCCCGATCGGCCTACCTCGATGAACTGCGAACCAAATACCGCAATGTTTTTGAGACCGTCGGCCGGGGCTACCAGCCCACCTGGCCGCTCCCCCTGCCGATACACACCCTCGACCAGGCATGGACGAATCGACACCTCGATGCGCTGTCCTGCCATCACGGCTGGACGTCCTACAGCGACCATCGGCCGGTCATCATGGAAATCGCCCTGCCGGAGAGTTCACCCCAGGCATCGCACACCGCACCGGCGGAGTAACCCGCCACGGCAAGCCACTCAGCCCTGGAGGCTTTCCTCACGCACGCTCATGCCGACGTACTCCTCGATCGGCCGACGCGACGCATACCCTTCCCGCGTCTCATGCCAGTACGATACCTCCGCCTCACCGAGTCGCCAGCACAGGCTGATCGCCCGGCCGTCCCGGCTGGCGGGAAAGTCCACAATCCCCCGCGTGAAATCACGCAACTCCACGCCGACCTGGTCCAGCTCTTCCAGGCAGTTCTGCAGCGTGTCCACCGTGGCCACCAACTGCTTGCGGGAACGTTCCAGGGCAAGCGAATTGCCGCTCTGCTCGGCCAGGTCGATCCACTCTTCCAGCTCCATCAGCGTTTTGTATTCGTTGACTATATCTCCAACAATCCGTTGAAGGAGAACCAGAGTTCGGTTGGCCTGCTCCACCGTGAACAACCTCGTGTTGTCCACGTCGCGGTGGGCTGTGCCCATGCTCCAGTTCGACATGCTTTCAAGATTCCTGATACTTCCCAGTGCGGGGGGCATAATTGCACGCTTTCTTGTGACGCTTGAGTATCATCGGCAAGGTTCCGGCCAAACCATGAGCCCGCCTCGGAGAATCCTGGAGAATTGCAAAAATAGTTCATACATCGACTTACAAGCGTCCGATAAGAAGCCCGCCAGCAGTTTATCGACACTTGCTCCCCGACTGGCCGCTTGCATCCGGACCGGGGCGAGCCTATCCTTGGAGCATGTTCGGCTTCGTGAACCTCAACAAACCGCCCGGCCCGACCAGCCACGACATGGTCGCCACCATTCGGCGCCGCCTGCCCCGCAAAACCCGCATCGGCCATGCCGGCACGCTCGACCCCTTCGCATCCGGCGTGCTCGTGCTCTGCATCGGCCGGGCCACACGCCTGGCGGAGTTCGTCCAGAACGCCCCCAAGCGGTACCGCACCGTCATCGAACTGGGTGCCACGAGCACCACCGACGACCCGACCGGCGAGCGGACCCAAACCGCCCCAGCCCCCCCGCCGCCGGCTGAACGTGTCGGCCAGGTCATCGGCGAGTTCCTCGGCGATATCGAACAGACGCCCCCGGCCCACTCGGCTGTGCACGTCGACGGGCAGCGGGCCTACCAGCTCGCCCGAGCCGGCCAGAACCCGCAACTCAAGGCTCGGACGGTAACCGTTCACGCCATCGACATCCTCCGCTACGACTACCCCCTGCTGGAACTGGACATCCGCTGCGGCTGCGGAACCTACATCCGATCGATCGCGCGAGACGTCGGCCAGACGCTCGGAACCGGCGGCCTGTGTAAAACCCTCCAGCGGACAGCCATCGGAGATTTCACCATCAACCAGGCCCGCGACCCGCACGATATCGACTTACCGGCCGATCTCCGCAACCCCGCCGAAGTCATCGACCTGCCGAAGATCACCGTCGCCCCCTCGCATCTACCAGCCATCAGCCAGGGCAAGCCGCTGGAAGTTGAAACGGATCTAACGCCCGAGTCACCCGCCGCCTTGCTCGACGAGACCGGCCGGCTCATCGCCATCGCTCAACTCGACCAGACCCGCCTGCTCCGCCCGAAGAAGGTCTTTCTGTAATCCAATGGGGCCGGGCAATCCGGTTCGGAACCCCAGCAGATAATCTCCTGACTTCGACATCCCCTTTGGATTGCGCTGTAAGTCTTTGTTTTACAA
>CAZCDM010000248.1:0-2523 GCA_964497475.1 uncultured Planctomycetaceae bacterium | reverse complement strand
GGCCCTCTACGACCTGCTCCATTGATTGGGTGTCCCAATGTTGAAGTCAGGAAACGGCGGCCCGGGTTGGCCGGACCGCCGCAGGGATAAACACTCGAGGTCGTTCCTCATCGACCGCTACATCGCATCGCAGATCGCCTGGGCCATCTCCTTCGTGCCCACGGCGGTGGGGTCGTCGCGGTGGGGCTTCATGTCGTAGGTCACGTCCTTGCCGGCTTCGATGACCTTGGCGACGGCGTTTTCCAGCGTAGCGGCGGCGTCTTTCTCGCCGAGGTAGTCGAGCATCAGCAGGCCTGAGAGAATCACGGCCGTGGGGTTGACCTTGTTCTGGCCCTTGTACTTGGGGGCGCTGCCGTGGGTGGCCTCGAAGACCGCGCCATGGTCACCGATGTTCGCGCCCGGCGCCACGCCCAGGCCGCCCACCAACCCCGCGCAGAGGTCCGAGAGGATATCGCCGTAGAGGTTCTCGGTGACGATAACGTCGTAGAGTTCGGGCTTCTGGACGAGCTGCATGCACATATTGTCAATAAGGCGTTCCTCGGCCTCGATGTCCGGGTAGTCCTTGGCGACGTCCTCGGCGACGGCTTTGAACAGCCCGTCGGTATGCTTCATGATGTTGGCCTTCTCGACGTAGGTGACCTTCTTGCGGCCGTGCTTGCGGGCGTACTCGAAGGCGAAGCGGACGATCCGCTCGGCGTTCTGCTCGCTGATGGGCTTAATGCTGATGCCGGTCGACTCAGCCGGGGTCATGACCTTCTTGTCGCTGCTCAGGCGGTTGACCGTGTCGATCAGCTCAGCCACTTCCTTGCTGCCCTTTTCGAACTCGACACCGGCGTAGAGGTCTTCGCAGTTCTCGCGGATGAGCACCAGGTCGATATCCTGGTACTTGCTCCGCACGCCGGGGTAGTACTTGCAGGGGCGCAGGCAGCAGTACAGGTCGAGCGTCTGGCGGAGCAGCACGTTGACGCTGCGGAACCCGCTGCCGATGGGCGTGGTGATGGGGGCCTTGAGGGTCGCGTCGGTCTTGCGGACGCTCTCGATGGTCTCCTCGGGCATGGGCGTGCCGTAGTCGTCCATGATGTCCACGCCGGCGACGCATTCGACCCAGTCGATCGAGCCGGCGCCGGGGGTTTTGGCCAGGGCGGCATCGAGGCAGGTCCGGGCGGCGGCGGCCAGCTCGGGCCCCGTGCCGTCGCCGAGAATCAGTGTTGCGGTATGGGTAGCCATACGAAAGTCCTTTCGGTTGGTGGTCTGAAGACTCAGGGACTCCGCATGGTACGCGGGCGGAGGGGCATCGTCAAGGTTCGCTGCGGCGGGCGGCTCAGCCCTGCTCGAACCGGTAGCCGAAGGTTTCGATCTCCTCGGCGCAGTAGAGGGCGATGCGGTCACGACTGGCTGCGTCGTAGGCGTTGCGGTAGTCGACCGTGCGGGGGCGATGCAGCAGGTGCGGCAGGGGCCGCTCGGCGCCGATGGCCCGACAGACGGTGTCCCAGTCGGCCTGGAGGCTTTCGAATCGGCCGACGAAGTCCAGCGGTACCTGCCCGGCCGTGTCCTTCAGCCAGAACATCTGCGGGCGGGTTTCGAAATGATCGAGGCAATGTTCGACGAACTCCGCCAGGGTCGTATCGGCCGAGGCACCGAACTCGCGCCGGCGGATCGGGTCGCGGATGACGTTGGCGTACCACGAATAGATCCGCGCCCAGGGGTTTCGCACAAAGGAGAACTTGAAGTAGCGCTGCCAGATGCGTCGTGGCGGGGGCACGAGCCCGGCGGTGATGTTCAGGATGTCCCGCCGGAAGACCCACGCATCGCCCTGCCGGGCCGCCCGGAGATACTTGCCCGCCGAGACGGGCTCGAACTCGCGGACGGTGCGGTGATCCTGCACGCCGGGGGCCAATTCCTCAAAGCCGCCCAGGGCGCGGGCGATACTCGACCCGGCGGTTTTGGGAATGTGAATGAAGATGCAGCGATGTGGGTGGGAAATCATCGCCGGCGATTATACCCGCCCGCGCGGCGATTCTAAACCAGGTCGCAGGCGTCGGGGGGCATCCAGTGGGCGTCCTGGCCGAGCCACTTGACATTACAGCCGATGGGATTGGTCACCGCCAAGGGCGGATCTTCGCCGGCCAGCAGCGCATCGAGGGCGTCGCGCAGCTCGTGAGTAGTTTCCTGGCCGGGCTGGCGGGGGTTGTCGTCCATCCGTCCGGTGTAGCGCAGCTGCCGGGCTGCATCGAAGAGGAAAAAGTGCGGCGTTCGCAGCGCGCCGTAGGCTCGGGCGATGTCCTGCGACTCGTCTTGCAGGTAGGCAAAGGCAAAGCCCTTGTCCCGAGCCCGGGCGACCATGTGCTCGAAGTCGTCGGTGGGGTGGTTCTCGGTTTCGTTGGAGTTGATGGCCACCATCGCCATGCCGCGCTCGGCGTAGTCTTCGTACAGCGCGTTCATGCGATCTTCCGAGCCGACGACGTAGGGGCAGTCCTGACTTCGACATCCCCTTTGGATTGCGCTGTAAGTCTTTGTTTTACA
>CAZCDM010000247.1:0-2529 GCA_964497475.1 uncultured Planctomycetaceae bacterium | reverse complement strand
CTTAAAAAAACAGGGGTTCAGATTGACTGGACACAACCCGGATTGTGAGACTCTCCGGCCCAGTTCGAATCAGCCGACCTGGTCGCCGCAGATTTCCTGGCAGCGGCGGATGCGGGTGAGGGTTTTATCCCGCCCGAGCAGTTCGAGCGTATCGCCGATTCCGGGCGAAACCATCGTGCCCGTCACAGCCACGCGGATCGGCTGGGCGACCTTGCCCATGCCCAGCTCGCGAGCGGTGCAGAACTCGCCCAGCCAGGCTTCGATGGTCTCGGCGGTGAACGGTTCGAGATCGGCCAGGGGGTCGAGAGTCTCCCCGAGGATGGCCAGGCCCTGACCGTCGTTCTTGGCGAGCACTTTTTTCACTGCCTTGGGGTCGTATTCGATCTGCCCGTCATCGCAGAACAGCGGCTCGCACTTGGCGATGACGTCCTGGAAGCTCCGCGCCCCGCGGGTGATGGCCAGCAGCGTGGCGCGGGTCTCGGCGTCGGCGTCGGCCACGGGCGAATCGCAGTCGGCCAGGAAGGCGTCGAAGCACGCAGCCAGGCGGGCCGGCTCGGCCGATGCCATCGCGTCGGTATTAAAGGCCAGCAGCTTATCGCGGTCGAACTTGGCGTTGGCCTTATTGACGCGTGAGATGTCGAAGGCGGCCACGAACTGCTCCAGCGTGAAGCTCTCCTGGTCCGTGCCGGGGTTCCAGCCAAGCAACATCAGGAAGTTCACCAGCGCATCGGGCAGCAGCCCGGCCCGGCGGAAGCTGTCGACCTCGACATCGCCATCGCGCTTGGAGAGCTTTCGGCCCTGCATGTCCATAATCAGCGGCAGGTGGGCGTATTGCGGCTCGGGGTATTCCAGGGCTTCGCGCAGCAGCACGTGGCGCCAGGTCTGGCCGAGGAATTCCTGCCCGCGGCAGACGAAGTTCACGCCCATCAGCGCGTCGTCGACGACGTTGGCCAGGTGATACGTCGGCCAGCCGTCGGCCTTGGCGATGATGAAGTCGTCCTGCTCGCCGGCCGGCGTGGTCACCTCGCCGAAGACCTCGTCGCGGAAGGTTACATCGCAGCCGGGGCAGAGCAATCGCACGACGACGGGTCGGCCTTCGGCGCGGGCGTCGTCGGCCTGGCCGGCGGTGGGAAGCGTCTCGGGCCGGGGGTACTTGAACCCTCGGCCGGCGCTCTCGGCAGCCTGACGCAGCGTGTCAAGCTCCTCGGCCGTCTCGAAGGCGTAATAGGCCCGGCCGGTATCGAGCAGCTTCTGAATGTGCTCTTTGTAGATCTCCAGCCGCTCGCTCTGGCGGTAGGGGCCATGGCCGCCGCCGACGGCAATGCCTTCATCCCAGGCAAGGCCCAGCCAGGTCAGGTCGCGGACGATATTTTCCACGGCGTCTTCCTGGTGGCGGGCGCGGTCGGTGTCTTCGATGCGGACGAGGAACTGGCCGCCGGTCTTGCGGGCCAGGGCGTAGCTGAACAGGGCCGTTCTGGCACCGCCGACATGCAGCGAGCCGGTCGGCGAGGGGGCAAAGCGTGTCTTGATCGTTTCCATGCCGGCAGGATACCATCGCTCCCGCCCCGGAGCAACCGCCCAGCCCGAGTCGAACAGGCCGAACCTTGCATGGCGCAGCTCACCGCATACAATGCAGCCGGAGGTGCCACATGGCCACATACAAAGCGACCAAAAAAGTCCAGTCACCCAGGATGCTCATCGTCATGGGCCTGATCTTCGCAGCCGTCGGTATCGGCGTGCTGATCTGGGGCGTGATGACGGTCAAGAACGCCTACGCGAGTAGCTCCTGGCCGACGACGACGGGCAAGATCGTCGAATCGCGTGTCGACCACCGGCGGAGTTCCAGCGGGTCCCGCAGCAGTTCCTCGACGACCTACCACGCCGAGATCGGCTACACCTACACCGTCGACGGGAACACCTACGATGGCGACCGCGTGAGCTTCGGCGAGTATGGTTCGAGCAACTCCTCCCATGCCCGCTCGGTGGTCCGGCGGTATCCGGTCGGCCAGAGTGTCGAGGTCTGCTACGACCCGGCCGACCCGACGTCGGCCTGCCTGGAAGCGGGCGTGAGCTGGAGCACCTGGTTCCTGCCGGGCTTCGGGGCGGCCTTCGGTGTGGTCGGTGGTGGCCTGCTCGTCGGCGGGCTGAAGAAACGCGCCACGCAAAACGGTCCCGGCCTGGCTGCGGAAATCGATCAGCCCAACGCGCCGAGCAATGCCGAATCGATGGGCCCGGCCGCGGACGCATCGCACCCGGTTGAAGATCAAAACCCCTACCGGCAGCAATAGCAGGCCGGTCGGGCTAGAGCATTTTGTATACATTCTATCGTGCCGTTGTCACCCTGAGCGTAGCCCATACGGGGAGGCCGAAGGGTCTTTTCGCGGAAAGATTCTTCAGCTTCGCGGCTTGCCTGGCAAGCCGCTTCGTTCAGAATGACACCATGCGAAATGACATCTGTTTCGCAAAATGCTCTATCAGGGGTATTTACTTGACTCAGGTGCCTCTATATCTTGTGTTTTCGGCGCTCGA
>CAZCDM010000246.1:0-2552 GCA_964497475.1 uncultured Planctomycetaceae bacterium | reverse complement strand
GGGAGGTGGCACAATACGGCCATGCCTGCCAAGAGCGTAACAACCCGGCTGCGCGTGCGATACAGCGAGACCGACCAGATGGGGACGTTTTACAATTCCCGGGCTCTGGAGTGGTTCGAGGTCGGCCGGACCGAGTACCTCCGGCAGGTCGGCCCGAGCTACGTGGAGATGGAATCCCGCGGGGTGATGCTGCCGCTGACCGAGGCGCATGTGGAGTTCCTCGGCCGGGCCGTCTACGACGATGAGCTGGAGCTGGCCGTCACCGCCGCCATGCAGGGGCGGATGCGCGTGCGGTTCGACATCGACATCACCCGGGCCGATACCGGCAAGGCCATCGCTCGCGGCTGGACGGTCCACGGCATTGTGGACCCGGCCGGCAAACCGCTGCGCCCGCCGGCGTGGTTTCTGCAGGCCATCGAGGGCGAGCAATTGTAAGGGCCATCCGCGATTATTGGGGAAGCTCACCTCTCCTGGCCCCGAAGGGGCTGAACAGAAATAGCCGGGGGCGCAAGCCCCCGGAAATCGCGTCCCAAAAGCAATGAGCCCCGAAGGGGCGAAAGTCCTGTAGCCCCAAAACAGTAAAACCCGAAGGGGCGAGACCTCGCAAGGTTTGTGTCGCCCTTTCAGGGCTGGCATTCGATCGGGTAACATTACCCCCCGGCTCGCGCCGGGGGCTATTGCTGTCTCGGGCCTTCGGCCCGGAAAGACCGCATGTTCCAATTCACTCCCCACGAATCGCAGATGAACCAATCCTCCCCCCCTGCCGACGGATCGGCCTGGCTACATCTCCCACAACGGCAGGCCGGTCGGCTCGTCGTACGAGCGGTTCAGCTCGGCTCCGCTGTAGCTCCGCAGGATGTACTCGCAGGCGAAGACCTCCGTTCCCTCGGCGAGATGCCCGCCGATGGCGCTGCCGTCGGCCCGGCTGAGCGTGACATGGGCGTGAACCATGGGCTGGCCGTCCTTTTGCGACACATTGCCGCTGAGGGTCAAAATCTCCATCGGCTCGTCGATGGTCTCGAAGGCGTAGGTGCGATCGGCCTGGTCGTAGTAGCCGATGGTGGCCCGGCGGACGGCACCGATGGCCTGGACAGAGCCGAGGGTGATATTCTTGCCGGCGCACAGGGCCGTCAGCTCGGCCAGCAGATCGCCGCCGTGGGCGATGCGACCAATGTACACCTGCTCGGGCGTGATGGGTTGGCTGGTGGTCATGGCGAGTCCTTTCGGGCAGGTCCGATGCGGTCGATCGCATCGAGCAGGGCGCGGTTCTGCTCGTCGGTGCCGACGGTGATCCGCAACGCCGGCGGCAGGGTCGGGGTATCGAAGAGGCGAACGAGAATGTTCGCCGCGGCCAGTGCGTCGGCGACCGCACCGGCCGACTTCTCGCCCGGGCGGGTCAGCAGGAAGTTGGCCTCGCTGGGCCAGACGCGCCAGCCGCGAGCGGCGAGCTGCTCGGCCAACTCGGCCCGGCTGGCCAGGACGCGGGCGGCGTTTCGCACCTTCCATGCCTGATCCTGCAGAGCGGCCAGCGCGGCGGCCTGCGTGGCGGCCGAGACGTTGTAGATCTCCTTGGTCTTCCATAGGCCTTTCAAAATCTCAGGCCGGGCCAGAGCGTACCCGAACCGCAGCCCAGCCAGCGAATACCCCTTCGACAGCGTCCGCAACACGATCACGTTTTCGTATCGGCCCAGGGTCGCCAGCGCGTCGGCCGGGGCAAAGTCGATGTACGCCTCGTCGATCACCAACAGCCCCGCCAGCCCGGCCGCGAGACGATCCAACGCCTCGCCGTCCAGCATGGTGCCGGTGGGGCTGTTGGGGTTGGCCAGGAACGTCACCGTCGCGCCGGCCGCGATGAGCCCGTCGATATCGACGTCGAAGGCCTCGCCCAGGCAGGGAACCTCGATCAGGCGGGCGTTTTCCACGGCGGCCTGCGTGGCGTAGTACGGGAAAGTTGGCGAGGCAATGGCGATCGGTCCGCCGCAGGCTCGGGCGATCATGACGATGAGGTTATCGCTGCCGTTACCCGGCAGAACCCACTCCGCCGGTACGCCGCAGAGCTGGCCGATGCACTCACGCAGCTCGCCGGCAGCCGGGTCCGGGTAGACGCGCATCGCCTCGTCGCCCAGCGTCGCCAGCGCCTCAGCCACGCGCGCCGAGGGCGGATAGGGGTTCTCGTTGGTATTGAGCTTGATGACCGCCCTGCCGCGGGCCGGCTGCTCGCCGGGGCGGTAGGCTTCCATCGCCGAAATGTGCTGTTTAAAAAACCTCATCATGATCTGCTCGCCGGGGCGATGGCCTCCATCGCCGGTAGCTTCGATAAAAACGGGCTCATGCTCTGCCCGATGCGTTGAGGGTACCGCCCCACCGCCCGCAGAGCAAGACACCACCGCCCGCAACACCAAAAGAAACCGCAGCCCGTCGCCATGCTCACACTTGAAGCCTGCCCGTACGGGTAACGACCAAGCTGTGCGGCGTGAGCGAAGCGCAGCGTAGTGAACTGAGCTGGTCCCCAAAAACTGGGCGTGGGTTTAAGGTGGAGTTGTCTCCAGTTA
>CAZCDM010000245.1:0-2560 GCA_964497475.1 uncultured Planctomycetaceae bacterium | reverse complement strand
CCCACGCCCTCGAAGGTGACGGGATATTTCATTTGCAGAAAGAACTTGCCGCCGCCGTGACTGCTGTCGCGATGGACCATTCGCAGAGGGGAGGACAGAGGGAGTCGCAGCGTTTGCGGGCCGGGCTTTGCGATGAGTTCTTTGCTGGCGAGGTAGCGGAAGAGGACGCCGTCTGCGTCGCGCAGGCCGATGAGGACGCGGAGGTGGCCGTCGTGGATCATCTCGGGCGTCACTTCGACGGTGACGAGTGCTTCGGTCACCATGCCGGGTAGCGGGATGCGTCGGGCCGGGCCGAACGATGCATCGAGAGTGGCGCCCTTGGACTCGGGCCAGTCGGTCCAGCAGAGCAGCCCGTCGTCGGTGATTTTGCAGGTTTGCATTTGCGGGGTATTGTCGGGCAGGCCTCGCCATTTGGGGTCGAAGGGCCCGATCCACTCGGTCGAGACGGGCTGGCCGAACTGTCGGTTTTCCTTGTGTTCGACGATGGCGACGGGGTCGGCGTTGTCGAGGTTGTCCGGGTCGGCGAGGTTGAAGGGTTTCTGGAAGGGCGGCAGGGGTTTCCAGTCGCCCTGGGTCGGGTTGATGGTGAGGGTCTGGAAGGTCTCGGGGTCGTGCAGATAGAGGCGGGCGAGGAGTTGCGGTTGGCCGTTGACCTGGCCGATCCATTCGATGGGGCCGGGCTGATCGATCTTGCCGCCGGTGAGGGTGAGGGGGACGGATTTCGCCTGGCCCGGTTCGAGTGTGAGGTTGACTTCGGCGGGGCTGACGGAGATCGGCCCGGCCGGGAAGGTCACGCGGTAGGTTTTCGGCTCGGCGGATGGATTGGCCAGGCCGAGGCGGAGGTAGTTTTTGGAGCCCTGGTCGATGCGGAAGACGAACGGCTGGAGGCGGACGAGGGCGTCCTGGACGATCTTCGCGTCGGTGCGGATGTTTTCGAGGTAGATCGGCCGATAGAGTTTGGTTGGCTGATCGACGGGCAGTACATTGCCGTACATGTCGCGTGCGGAGGTCTCCGGGCCGATGAGGTAGGCGGGGATGGGTGCGGTTTCGTCGTATTGATTCCCCCAGACGATGGCGCAGGGCTTGGCGTTCTTCATGAAGAGGTAGCCCTCGCGGTTGGGGGTATCGAACAGCAGCGGGCCGACGGCCAGGCCGTCGCGGGTGGCCGAGAGCATCTGCTGGAAGGTTACCGCGCCGGGGCTGACGGTGAGGGTGGTGTAGTTCAGCAGCATGCTGCGCGGGTTGCCCCCGCCCATGGGGTGGGAGAAGTCGAAGTGGAAGAGCTTGTCAGCCAGCCGTTCCATCCACATGCGCGTATATTTTTTCAGCTCCGCGGCCATGCGGTCTTCGCCGTAGAGCCCGCTGGAAGACTGTGCCTCGGTCAGCCAGATGTCCATCGTGCCGTCGCTGTAGCGGTCGACGAGGCGCTTGGCGAACTGGATCGACCCGCCGATCTGGAGGCTTTCCTCGCGATAGTGGATGGTCAGGACGTTCCAGAACCCGCCGTGCTCGGCCAGGATGCGCTGGGGGACGTTGTAGGCCCAGGGGACCGAGCCGGGCCCGGCGATGGTGACGGGGAAGTCCATCTGCTTTGCGACGTCGACAGCCCGGCGGAGGCCGTCGTAGATGATCTGGTCCTTGCCGCCGGGGAAGCGGTCTTCCATGCCGTCGAGGTAGAGGAAGTGCCCGGCCGGCTCGTTCCAGATTTCATAGCGGTGAGACTTCGGGCCGTAGCCTTCCATGGTGCGCTTCAGGGCGGCCTGCCATTCGTCAAAGCTCTTGGGCGGCCAGCGATGGAACATGTCTTTGCCCGATTCGGGAGGATCCTGCATGGCCTTGGGGGTGGAGAGCACGAGCTGGAAGAACTCGATGTCCCGCCGGGCGAGCTGGTCGATGATGTGCTTGATTTTCTTCTGGTGGAACTCCTGGCCGGCGACGTCGAGGTAGTTGTTGAAGCGGACCCAGCGAAAGCCGATGCGCTCCAGGGCGGCCAGCTGTCGGCCGAAGTGGCCCCTGCCGGGGTGCCACTGGAACTGCGTGCAGGTGGCGAGCCATTCGGCGTCGATGTCTTTGGGGGCTGGGGGCGTGGGGCCGGCGATGGCGAAGTCCAGCCCGCCGGTGGCGAGGGTCTTGCCGTCATGGCTGACGGTCAGGGCGAGTCGGTACGGCCCGCGGGGCAGGTCGAACGTGCCTGCCAGCCTGCCCTTGCCCTGCTCGTCGAGCGTAGCGCTCAGCGCGGCGCCTTTGACCGGCGAGCGGCCGTAGAAATGCTGCACCTGCGCGGCGATCTCCACGGCGCGCGGGGCGGCCTTGTCTTTGGGCTTCCAGCGGACGCGGAAGGCGATGGGCTGGCCCTGGACGAACATGCCGCCCCCGGCGGAGGGAAACACACCCAGCCCCTTGGGCGGATAGGACCAGTCCTGGACCTCGACAGGCCCGGCCGAGAGATTCTCAACGGCCGGCCCGGCCAGCAGTATCACAGCCAGGGCAAGGCAAGACAGTACCATGCGACGAGTGGATAGAGCGACGGCGATGGTTGTCATGGGGGCCTTTCATCAGA
>CAZCDM010000244.1:0-2611 GCA_964497475.1 uncultured Planctomycetaceae bacterium | reverse complement strand
CTAAATCGGAATCCAACGGTTGGGTTCCAGAATTATTGTGCAACAGGCTCTTTTGAGGGGGCAGAAAAACTCATGCGTCGCGGGGTGCTTCTTCGGCGGCGGGGCGAAAAAGCAGTGCGGTTCGCCCCGTCACGCCGACGAGATGAGCCTGTGCGGTATGGGCCAGGCGCTCGGCGAAGTGTTTGCGTGCCTTGCCCGTCAGCTCGCCGAGCTTGATCTTGACCAGCCCGTGGGTTTCCAGGGCGGTATCGATCTCGGCGAGCACGGCCGAGGTGAGCCCGGCCTGGCCGATGGTAACCGCCGGGCGCAGCAGTTGGCCCCGGCTGCGAAGTTCGCGAATCGTCTTGCCCGGCAGGTCGTTCATGCGTTCATGCTCCTGACGCGTTGGATGCTTTTTCGCAGCGGCTGGCCCGGGCGGAACTGGCAGATGCAGCCGCCGGGTCCGTCGCTGTTGAGCAGCAGGCCTTGCTCGTGCAATGCGCGGGCGCCCTGGCCGTCGAGGTGCGTATGGCCGAGCACGAACGCATCGACGCCGAGCGTCTCGGCCCAGTGGGCGAGCGTAGCCTCATCGGGCTCGGGCCCCCACAGCCAGCGGTACAGCGCCCCGCCGCGGTGCAGGTCGTCATCGCCGATCGGCCGGGTCAGCAGGGCGTGCAGTTCGGCGGGCTGCTCGCCGGGGGCCGGCAGGGTGTGGCTGAACCAGTACCGCTCGCCGAAGCGGCAGCCAATCGGCAGCGAGAGGCAGAGCTCAGCCACGGCGTCGAGCACGTCGGCGGCGCTGTCTTCGCCGAAGCAGTGGGCAACGCCCTGGGCGAAGAGCTTGCACACGCCCGCGCCGTGCTTGAGGATCTCGGCGCCGGTGACCTGGGCGAGGTCGTGATTGCCCATGACCATCACGGCCCGGTCGGGGTGCTGGAGGCAGGTGCGGGCGGCCCGCAGGAGTACTTCGCAACTGCGGTCTACGCCGCTGCGCGGGTCGACGGGCCCGTGGAGCACCTCTTGAAGCAGGAGCATGGGCGCATCGGGCCGGGCCAAGGCGTGGGAGAGGATGGCTGCGAGGTTCGCCCGGTCGCCGTGGAGGTCGCCAGTGAGGATGGCGGGACGGTCGGGCGGCAGGTGCAGGACATGGCCTTGGCGCAGCGGGTGGTCTCGCATGGCGGCGGCGGCCTGGCGGAAAATGTCTGCAGCGGCGGTGGTCATGGCGTCGTCGCAGCGGTGCGTCGGCTGGGCGCAGCCCAGCATATCACAACCGGGCTGGAAGGTCAGCGATGCGGTTTCGGCCGGGTCATGAACGTTTCTTTTTGGCCGCTGTCTTTTTCCTGGCCGTCTTCTTTGCTGTCTTTTTAGCGATCTTTTTCGGCGCCTTCTTCGCGACCTTCTTTTTGGTGGCCTTTTTCTTGGCCGTCTTCTTTGTGGTTTTCTTTGCGGTCTTCTTCGCTGCCTTTTGCCGCTTGGTAGTTTTGGATTTCAGCGGCAGGGTGACGGGAGCCTTGGCCTTGATCGACGCATAGAGTCCATCCATCAGGTCGCTGAGCAAAATGCCCAATCGCGCGCCGCAGCGGACCTCGTCCTTGCCCTCGATGGCGTCGGCAAAGTTCTCGGCCGGCTTGACCGCGCGGGTCTTCCAGCCACGAGGCGGCTTGGTGATGTCCTTGTCCCAGTTGCGATTGCGGACGAAGAAATCGCCGCCGTGCGGGCTGATTTCCATATAGGCCCCGGCGCCCTGGACCATAAGGTGGCTTTTCCAGACGGGGCAGTTCCCGCCGGAGTTGATGGTGGCCATGCAGCCGTTCTCGAAGCGGACGGTCGCGACGGCGTTGATGTCGACCTTCGCGTCGAGGTAGTCGGCCGTGCAGTAGACCTCACGCACGGGCGAGTCGACGAGGAACATCATCGCCGAGATGACGTGGGCTGAGGAATCGTAAAGCTGCCCGCCGCCGGAGAGTTTGGGGTTCTGCCTCCACAGGCCCTTCGTGCGATCGTACCAGTCCTGCCCGAGCAGGCCGGTGACCATCTGCAACTTGCCCATCGTGCCGTCCTGGATGAGCTGACGGGCGTAGGCGAAGGTATCGGTGAAGACGCCCTGGATGGCGATTTCGAGCACCTTGCCCGCCTTCTCGGCCTGGGCGACGAGCTTGCGGGCGTCACCGGAGTCGGTGACCATCGGCTTTTCGACCATCACATGCGCGCCGGCGGCGATGGCGTCGCTGCAGTGGCGGTAGTGCAGCGTGTGCGGCGTGGAGACAATGACCGCATCGGGGCGAACCTCGCGGAGCATCTTCTTGTGGTCCGTGTAGATCGGGATGTCCTGGTCGGGGTAGTAGTCGGCCTTGCGGGCCCGGGCGTTGTCGGCGTTGACGTCGCAGAGGGCGACCATCTCGAATCGCTTGCGTTTAAGTTCGGCGATGGAGTGCAGGTGAAAGCGGACGAACTTGCCGCAACCGATCAGGGCCAGTCGAATGGGAGGCATGAAATCTCCTTGCAGTAGGAAAGGGGTGCTCCGACGAGGATACAATTATACAATTGGAGTGACGCCGTAGCAATACCCGAAAGGAATCGGATCGTGTCAACTATTGTGTGTAAGTTTGATTTTGTGCCATCGGAGGAGTTG
>CAZCDM010000243.1:0-2732 GCA_964497475.1 uncultured Planctomycetaceae bacterium | reverse complement strand
ATGCACCATTTTTTGCTCTTTGCCAGAAAGCGAAAATCCTACGCGATATCCGAAGTTGAATTTTTCAAAGTACCCATGTCATTACGAAGGCTTTGAGCGAGTGCTGCGAGCTGATTGCGATTATGCAGACGAGCATTACCACCGCCCGCCGCAACGAAAAGACGACCAGCCACTGACTACAACTTTCGCATTCTGCATTACACATTTCAGATTCATCATTTGTCGTATCCGAAAAAGGACTCATCATGCCCAAGTACACCATCGGACTGGATTACGGTACCAACTCGGCCCGGGCGATTGTCGTGGACGTCGCCACCGGCCGGGAGATCGGCACGGCCGTAGCGCCGTACCCGCAGGGCTCGGCGGGCATTTTGCTCAGCCGCGACCCCAACCTCGCCCGCCAGCACCCGGCCGATTATGTCTCCACCGCCGAGAAGGCCATTCGCGGCGCACTGCGCGACGCCCGCAAGACGCGCAAAACCTTCAAGCCGGCCGACGTGATCGGCCTGGGCGTGGACACCACCGGCAGCACCCCCCTGCCCGTCGATGCCAAGGGCAAGCCGCTGGCCCTGTCCAAACAGTTCGCAAAAAATCTCAACGCCATGGCCTGGCTGTGGAAGGATCACACCTCCATCGCCGAGGCTGAGGAAATCACCGCCAAGGCGGCCAAGCTCCGCCCCAGGTACCTCGCCAAGTGCGGCGGGACCTACTCCAGCGAATGGTTCTTCAGCAAAATCCTCCACTGCCTGCGGACCGATCCGAAGGTCTTCGACGCCGCCCACAGCTGGGTCGAAATCGCCGACTGGATCCCCGCGATGCTGACCGGGACGGAACATCCCGACAAGCTGACCGCCTGCATCTGCGCCGCCGGCCACAAGGCCATGTACAACGACGCCTGGGGCGGCTACCCGGACAAGGAGTTCCTCGGCAAGCTCGACCGCAAGCTCGCCAGGCTGCGCGACCGCCTGCAGGACAAAGCCTACCCCGTGGGCCACTCCGTCGGCGGGCTGACCAAAGACTGGGCCGCCAAAACGGGCCTGCCGGCCGGCATTGCCGTATCGGCCGGTGCGTTCGATGCACACCTCGGCGGCGTGGGGGCCGGCATCGAGCCGGGCACGCTGGTGAAGATCATGGGCACGAGCACGTGCGATATGATGGTGGCTCCGCTGAGCAAAAAGCTGGCCGACATCCCGGGGCTGTGCGGCATTGTACCGGGCAGCATCCTGCCGGACTGCTACGGCCTCGAGGCCGGCCAGTCGGCCGTCGGCGATATCTTCAACTGGTTCGTCAACGTCGTTCACCCCGCCGCCGGCAGCAAACCGCTCGACCACGCCGCCCTGACGCGACAGGCCGCCAGGCTCGCCCCCGGCGAGAGCGGCCTGCTGGCGCTGGACTGGAATAACGGCAACCGGACGATCCTCGTCGACCAGAGGCTCACCGGCCTGCTGATGGGCCAGACCCTGCACACCACCCCGGCCGAGATCTACCGCGCCCTCGTCGAGGCCACCGCCTTCGGTGCCCTGACGATCATCAACCGATTCGAGGAGTATGGCGTGAAGGTCAAGCAGGTGGTCAACTGCGGCGGCATTGCCGAGAAGAACGCCATGGTCATGCAGATCTACGCCGACGTGACCGGCCGGCCGATGAAGGTCAGCCGATCGGCCCAGACTTGCGCGCTGGGCTCGGCCATCGCAGGCGCCGTCGCCGCCGGAGCCTACGAAGACTTCCCCGCCGCCCAGGAGGCGATGACCGGCCTGAAGAAAAAGGTCTACACGCCCGACCCGGCCGCCCACAAAATCTACAAAGCGCTCTACGGCTGCTACCGCAAAATGCACGATGCCCTCGGCACCAAGGCTGGCGATGGCAAACTCTACGACGTCATGAAGACCCTCCTGGAAGTCCGCAGCCAGGTCCGCGGCGGATAACCACACAACGCGGAAAGCGACTGCGAGACACCCATGCTCGACCAACTCAAACAGACGGTATGCGAAGCGAACCTGGCCCTGGTGGATGCGGGGCTGGTGATTCAGACGTGGGGCAATGTCAGCGGTGTCGACCGCGACGCCGGCGTGATGGTCATCAAGCCCTCTGGCGTGCCGTACGCGGGCATGAACCCCGCGCAGATGGTGGCCGTCTCGCTGGAAACCGGCGAGGTCGTCGATGGCGACCTGCGCCCCAGCAGCGACACGCCGACCCACCGCGAGCTGTACAACGCCTGGCCGAACATCGGCGGCGTGGTGCACACCCACAGCCTCTACGCCACCGCCTGGAGCCAGGCCTGCCGGAAAATCCAACCCTTCGGCACGACCCATGCCGACTTCGCCCCCGGGCCGATCCCCTGCACGCGGAAGCTCATCACCGAGGAGATCGAGGGCGACTACGAGGCCAACACCGGGCGGGTCATCATCGAGCGGTTCGAAAAGCTCGACCCGGCCCACACGCCGGCCTGCCTGATCGCCGAGCACGGGCCCTTCGCCTGGGGCGACGACCCCCACCAGGCCGTCACCGCCGCGATCGTGCTGGAGAACATCGCCCGCATGGCCAGCGAAACCCTCGCTATCGCGCCCGATTCTCTACCCATCCAGCCGGCGATCCTCGCCAAACACTTCGGCCGAAAGCACGGCCCCGACGCCTACTACGGCCAGGAAACCTAGCGACCGAGCCATACGGGCATTTTGTGACTGACATTTTTTTCTGGCGCGATGTTAGCCCTTGATTTATAATGGCTTACG
>CAZCDM010000242.1:0-2770 GCA_964497475.1 uncultured Planctomycetaceae bacterium | reverse complement strand
GCCGCTCGGGCTGGGTTGGATCATACACCGGAGCGATGCTGTACTGCATGGCCCACGAGTCGGTGAGGTACAGTCGATCGCCCGGGCGGATCTTTACCCCGTCGAAGATGCGGTACCAGTGATACCCCGGGCCGGGGATGTCCTGCTTGAGGACGGGTCGGGCCTTGGTTACGGCGATGTCGTGATATTGCGGCACGTGCCAGATCCCACCGGTCAGCCGGGTCTCGCCATCGGGCGTGATCTGGGCCTGTTCGGTCACGCCGGTTTGGCTTTGCGGGTCGGCCACGCGGGTCGGATTGGTCCCGTAGCTGCCGGCCATCGAGGGAACCTGTTCGAGCAGGACGGTGACCGGTTGGCCGCCGAGCTCGGTCGGGCTGGGCCAGTGGTCGTTCTGCGCGAGGCTGAAATCGATGCGGGGCTGGATGGACTGGATGGCGGCATCGGCGGAGGCCTGGTCGAAGCGGAAGGTGACATGCTCGCGGATCGCAGCCAGGGCACGCTCGGCGGCGCGCTGTCGGGCGAGGGGGAATTTTTCCCACGCCTTGCCGGCGTCGAGCCATTTTCGCATCAGCATCGGCCAGGCGAAGACGGTCGTGAGGTCGACGGTGCGGCGGACGTCCCGCAGGCGGCGCAGATAGACGGGCTGGCCCTGGCAGGCGAGCTCTGCCTGGTCGAGCAGGTCGTTCGCCCGCGCCAGCAGCCCGGCGGTGAGGTAGCGATAGTCCACCAGGTCGGTCTTGCACAGCAGCGTCATCCAGGGCGGGTTGGCCTGCATGGCGTCGTGGAGCATGTGACGATACTGCAGAACGTACTTGCCGCCTGGGCCGTAGTAGCCATTGACCCACTCGCCCAGCAGGGTCTGGAAGTCGGCCTGGGGGTTTTCCATGAGCTTTGCGTGGAGGTAGACCTTCATGTCCCAGAGGTCCATTTTGCAGGAGCTGTGGGCGTCGTACTGCACCATCATCCCGTCGAGGCCGAGCGTCTGGAAAAACTGGTACTTCCGCGGCAGGGCGAACTCGACGGGCACGGGCGGCTCGGCGAGGAAGTCGAAGTTCCAGCCGTACAGCCAGAGTCGCAACTGGTCGGTCACAGCCCGCCAGGCAGCCAGCTTGCCCGCCCAGGCGGTGTTCAGTGGATGGTCCGGCGGGAGCGGGCGGGAGCTGACCGTATCGGCCAGGGTGACAATAACATTCGGCCTGGCGCGGAAGGGCGGCGGGGGCTCGGTATCGTTGTAGGCCAGCATCTCCAGCCGAACGGCCGGGTAGTCTGCGGCGATGCGGTCGGCCAGGTCGTTGATCGCCTGGAGGGTCACCGCTGCATTGCCCGGCGTGTCTCCGGAGGCTGCCTCGCAGGCCGGGCAGGTACATCGCGTGACGTGAACGTCGGAGTTGGAGAAGTTGAAGATCAGCTTACGGGGGCGGTTTTCCTTCAGGCTGGATTCGATCTCGGCTGCAATGGCCTGGCGGAGCTTCGCCTCGATGTGATTTCGCAGCTCGGGGTTGGTCAGGCACAGCCCGCCGGTGGTTCGTTTGCCGCCGCGAAGGGCGAACCAGTCGGGGTGTTTTTCGATGAGCTTCGGTGAGACCCATCGCCCGACCAGCGTGTGCGCCACCCAGGGCAGCGGAAAGGCCGTCAGCCCGGCGTCGTAGCCGAACTTCGGGGCGATGTCCCGCCCGCCCCATCGGCTGAGCCTCAGCCGGGCCGGGAACCGCCCGTCGTAGTCTTTCCAGATCGGCTCGCCATACCAGACGACCGCGTGGACGTGACGGAACGCAAAGGCGGGCTTACCAACGCGCCGCCCGGGGGCAACCTGCAATGTGGCCCGGCTGGGGAGGTGCTCTTCGCGGAAGGTCCACCACCGCACGCCGAGGTCTTCCAGGAGATGCCACACCGCGTAAAGCGTCCCTCGCGGCTGCCCGCCGGCCAGGACGACCGACCCGTCGGCAACGTCGATGGCCCAGCGTTCGGGCTCGGCAAAATCCAGCCCGCGTGCCCGGGCCAGCGGGGTCCGCCCGAGGTGAATCGCCGGCTGGCCGGCCGGGGCGTCCGCCTCGGGAAGAATAACGAACGACCCGCCGGTGATCCGGTCGAGATAGTGTTTCAGCTCGGCTGCGGCGGTCTGCTCGGCGAGGGTCGGCTCGGCCGGCAGGAGAATCGGCAGTTGCGGGACGGAATCTCTCGCGAGGAGGACGGGGCGTTGCCCGGCCGGGGCAGTCGCCGCCAGGGCCAGGCCAATCAGCAAGGTGATGCAGTGCGCGTATCGCATAAGGTTTCTCGCAGGATCGCCGCGGGAAAAAACAGACCAGCCGGGCAGCGGCGATCGGCCCGGCTGGTCTCAGTAATTCACAATGTGGACAGCTCAGCGGCGGCGACGTCGCAGCAACGCCAGCCCGCCGATACCCAGCAGGCCCAGCGTGGCCGGCTCGGGGACCATCTCAACGGCAATGTTGTCGATGATCCACACCTGGCCGCTGATGCTCTGGAACTGCAGCGCATCTACATCAAAGGCCGGGATGTCATACCATTCAAACACCTTGTCGCCATCAAGATAGGCAAACATGGTCGGCCAGGAATAGCCGGCTCCGGATTTGTTGTAGACAAGTTCCAACCTCTGTTGATCATTTGCCGTTGTGGGCAACGTTTTCCCGCCAAGACCAGCTTGATACCCTTCCATGTTAAAGCCGGAAGCCGGGCTACCAAAGCCCTCTGTGGATTCACAACGGAAGCTGTATTTATTGGAGGTCTGCGAATCTGCGAGCATGACACGAAA
>CAZCDM010000241.1:0-2801 GCA_964497475.1 uncultured Planctomycetaceae bacterium | reverse complement strand
CATGCTAAATCGGAATCCAACGGTTGGGTTCCAGAATTATTGTGCAACAGGCTCCCTGGTGCGAGAAATCTCAACCGCCGAAATCGGGGACGTCTTCGGGAACCGGCTCGATGCGTCGGCGAGGCTGGCGGCCGGCGGCCGGTGCGCGTTCGCTGCCGGCCGGCTTGGGCGGAATCAGCAGCTTATCGCCCGGCTGGAGGTTGTCGCTGTTGACGCCGCGGTTGGCCTGGTGGATGAGGTAGGAATACTTCCCCGCCCCGTAGACGCTGTCTTTGGCGGCAATGCCCCAGTACCCGCGGTCGCCAGCGGCAACGATGTAGTACCGCTTGCCGTTTTCCGTGATGACCTGGCCGTGCTGATTGGCCGGGGCGGTCGTGCGGGTCACTCCCGTGGCGGTGGTCGAACCGCCAGCCGAGGTGCCACGGGGCTGGGGCGGAATGACGATCTTCATGCCCGGGCGGAGCTTGGACGGGTCGATCTGCGGGTTGGCCTTTTGAATGGCTTCCCAGAGGTGGCCCTTGCCCCAGACCTTCTTGCTGATGCCCCACAGCCCGGCCGTGTCGTCCTTGGAGACGGTGTAGACCTTCTGCCCGCCGGGGGTCGTGGTGGTCCGGCCGTAGTCTTCCGGCGCGACCAGCGCGGTGGTTTCCCGGGCCGGCAGGGGCGGAATCGTCAAGACCTGCCCCGGACGAAGGGCGGTCGAATCGGCCTGCTGGTTGGCATCGGAGATCCGCTTCCAATACTTGCCATTGCCCGCCCCGTAGACCTTCTCGGCGATGTACCAGTAGCCCAGGTCGCCGCGCTGGACGACATACTTCCGCCCGGCGCCGACGGCGACCAGGGCAGGCGTTTCGACGGCGGAGATCACCGGCGGGTCGTCCTGGCGGTCCGGCTGTGCAGGCGGGCTTACCGGCGCGGCGGCTTCGCTGGCGGGCGAGCCGAGGGCCCAGCGATCTTCGCTGGGTGCGGGCTGGGCTGGTGTGTTTTCGTCGAAGCGAATCGGCACGGGAGCCGAGTCGCCGGCATCGTCGATGGGCTGGGCCGGGGGCGAGGCCGGTGTCGACGGGTCATAATTATCCGCCGTCCAGTCGACCTCGCCGGGGGTCTCGTCGGTCGTGGCGACGACCGGGCTGGGGGGCGGGGCGACCGCGGGCGCATCGGGAACCACCGGCGGGACAACGGGTACAGGCGTGTCGCTCGGCTCGGTTGGAGCGTCGGCCGAGGCGATGGGATCATTAGCCGGCGAGACGATGGGTTCGTTCATCGCCGGCTGGGTGGCCGGCTGGGTGGCCGGAGTATCCTTTGGTGCGTTGAGCACAAAGTAGACCACGCCGATGATGAGAATCGGCAGGCCGAAGATGATTCCGTATTTGAAGTCTTTGGTCATGGTGGTACCTCCTGGAGGCGATGGAGCCTCCGGATTTGTCAAACCCGATTTTCACCCGTATATTATGACCCCCCGCATCCGGTACGAACAAGAAAAATCCTGCCGGTCCTCGCCAGCCGATGCTGCCCGACGGAGATCCGCAGTCCGATGGTTGACCGGGCCCGGGCGGGCGGGTAGACTCCGGCCTTACCCCCAAGGAGCCTCCATGGATGCCGCACTGAAACCCTATTGTGAAGATCTCGTATCCCGCATCGACGCGGCCGAGGATGCCACCTTCCGCGACGCCTGGCGGACCTTCCTGGACGACAAGTGGTCCGAGCCACTGTTCAGCCCCCCGGGCCGAACGCCCAAGCCGCCAAAGATCGATTGGCCCGAGGTCCACATCAGCGATGCCATCAACGACCCCACGCAGATGATCTTCTCGGAACTGCGCGGCTGCTCGATCATCCTCGCCAATGGCTCGGCCCGACCGCTGGTGGTACGCCCGAACTACGGCACGGGCATCATGCCCAGCATCTGGGACATCCCCATCGCGATCATGGACCGCGAGATGAACACCCTGCCGACGGCCCACCCCGGCGGGTGCAAAGACCGCATCGACGAAATCATCGCCGGCGGTGTACCGGACCTGGACACCCTCGGTGACCGCCTGGCCGGGCGAACCTTCGCCACGGCCGAGCTGTTCCTGGAGGTATTCACCGAGTATCCCGAGCTGGCACCGATCACGATGTATCACCCCGACTGCCAGGGCCCCATCGATGTCGTCGAGCTGCTGTGGGGCAGCGAGATTTTCCTGGCCTTCTACGACCAGCCCCAGCGCATCCATGACCTCATGACCGTCGTGACCGACACCTACCTCGCCTTCATGCACAAATGGTTCGACCTCGTGCCCAATACCGAAGGCGATATCCACGCCCACTGGTGGATGATGCACCACGGGCGGATCATGCTCCGCAACGACTCGCTGGTGAACCTCTCGCCGGAAACCTACATCGAATTTGTCCGCCCGTACGATCAGAAGATCTTCGACGAGTTCGAAGGCGGCGCGATTCACTACTGCGGCCGGGGCGACCACTTCGTGCCACCCATGAGCGAGATGAAGGGCCTTAACGGCATTCAGCTGTCCCAGCCTCACCTCAACGACATGGAAGTAATCTTCGCAAACACGGTCGACAAGGGCATTCCGCTGCTGGGTTTGGATAAGGACACCGCCCAGGCCGCCCTCGACGCCGGACGGAACCTCCACCACCTCGTCCACGCCAACGCCGAGTGGTCCGCCTGACCGGCCGATAGTCGATTCGGCGATGCTCCAGGTCGATGCCGAACCCCCGGTACTTTTCGACGGTGGGATCGTCGACATGGAACACCAGCCCGAACGCCCGGGCCAAGGCGACATCGCTGTCGGACAGCAACT
>CAZCDM010000240.1:0-2856 GCA_964497475.1 uncultured Planctomycetaceae bacterium | reverse complement strand
CCTCATCGGCAAAGAAGGTCGAATATCTTTATTCCTGGGACGGACTACTAGCCGGGGGCGCACTTGACCTCCCGCAGCCTTGGCAAAGGAGCAAGCCACGGTGTAAAGATACCCGAAAGATCAGCCCGTAGGGGCATAAGTATGTAGCCGGGCCTTCGGCCCTGAGAGCTCATCCACTGCCCGCAATCGGGACATGAACTTTTTCTATCGTCGATTGCTCCTGGCTGCGGCTGGGCGTATAAACGAGGCCTGAAAGGAATCGCCATGACCGCTCATTTTGCTGATCGTCTTCTCGATGCCATCGCCCGCAAGGGCTCGCCCGTCTGCGTGGGGATCGACCCGAACCCGGCCCGGCTGCCGGAGGAGTTCCGCAGCGACGACCCGGCCGAGCAGCTTGCCCTGGTGAGCCGCTGGTGTGGGGAGCTTCTCGAAGTCGTCGCGCCCTTCGTCCCGGCCGTCAAGCCGCAGATCGCCTACTTTGAAGCCCTCGGCGGGGCGGAACCCTTCGCCGGCCTGGCCGCCTACAGCGAAACGGTCGCCCGGGCCCAGGAGCTGGGGCTGCTGGTCATCGGCGATGCAAAGCGGGGCGACATCGGAAGCACAGCCACCGCCTACGCCACCGCCCATCTCCGCAACGCACCGGCCGCCGACGCCCTGACCATCAACGCCTACTTCGGGCGGGATGGCCTTTCGCCGTTCCTCGCTGCCGCCGCCGAGACCGGCCGGGGGCTCTTCGCCCTGGTCCGCACCTCCAACCCCACCGGGGCCGACATCCAGAACGTCGCCACGGCCGAGGGGGCGATGTTCTACGAGCACATGGCCCGGCAGATCGACGCCATCGGCTCGGCGGCGGAATATGAGGGCGAGTCGGGCTTCAGTTGCCTCGGTGCCGTCGTTGGCGCGACCTGCCCCGACGAGGCCCGCACGCTGCGAAACCTCATGCCCAAGCAACTCTTCCTCGT
The DNA here is from genome assembly GCA_964497475.1 of uncultured Planctomycetaceae bacterium. Lineage (GTDB taxonomy): Bacteria > Planctomycetota > Phycisphaerae > SM23-33 > SM23-33 > CAZCDM01. The sequence continues at coordinate 1,894 of CAZCDM010000240.1, read as the reverse complement.
GCCCGGCTACGGTGCCCAAGGCGCCACAGCCGCCGACTGTGCAGCGAGCTTCACCGCCGAGGGAACCGGGGCGATCGTCAACGCCGCCCGCAGCGTGATCTACGCCCACAGCCGAGACAAATACGCCCACCTGGCTGATTGGAAGCAGGCCGTCGCCGCGGCGGCGGAAGATTTTGCACGCGACATCGCATCGGCCGTGCTGCCCGGCTGATCACGACAAGAGGGCGATCATGTTTCGCCGCGTCGCAGCACGCTGACGAGGCATCGCAGCGAGCCGAAGTGACGGTAGCTGCTCGTGCAGTCGATCGGCTGGACATCATAGCCCAGCGATTCCCAGATGCGTCGGGCCTTTTGGTTCAGCGGCCCGGCCTGGTCGAAGACGGGCATGTAAACAATCCGCCGGCGGCCTCGCTGCTCGATGATCACGTTCACCCAGGTCAGGAAGGTGCGTCCGTCCGTGCCGATGAGCGTTGGGATCCGCGTGACGCGGTATCCTTCACGACGGCAGGCGTTGGCGACGGCGTCGAAGCGAGCTTGCATCTCGGCGGAGGTATTTGTTCCGCAGGGCAGGAGGTTCTCTTGCGTCTGGTCGTCGAGCACGCCCGCTGCCAGGGATGGGTCGCCGACGAGCATACGATTCTGGCCGATGGGCATCATGTACATGCCCGCATGGTATGGCGGGGCCGAGTCGAGCAGGATCACGCGACGCCCCAGAGCGTCGGTCAGTCGGCGGTGCAGCTCGGCTGCGTTTTTGACGCCCAGCCCTGTGTTGCGGGCTGTGACCTTCGGCGTGATGAAGGCGGTGTGACGGTCGGCCACGCAATCGCCGCCGTCGAAGTAAAGATCGCAGCGGAGATGACACACACCGCCAAGCGCCCCAGCCAGCCGGGCTGCTACGCGCCCATCGCCGGCCCGGCGGGGCCAGCTGGACTGGCCGTTCTCACCACGTGGCGTCAGCAGCGTCGTGCGGTGGCCTTCTCGCAGGGCCAGCCAGCGATCCCGACTCCAGCAGGTGATCGCGTGGTTGACCACGATCGGCTTGACGCGAACCGCGAGGTCGCCAAACCTCTCCCGGAAGTCGCGCCAGTCGTCCTGCGATCCGCAGACGATATGGACGGTGACCCTCGGCGAGAGGGCGGTGAGGAACTGCCGATAGGGCGTGGCGGTCAGGGCGGCGCTTTCGGTGGTGTAGTGCATCACCAGTTCGCGCAGCGGGCCGTCGCAGTCGCTGAGGGTGGGCCCGGCCGAGGGGAGCGCATCGGTCCGGACCGGCCGCCAGGACGAAAGGCTCATCGTACCGCCCGTGGCGGCCAGCCCGATGACGACACCGAGTGCAATTCGCCAATCACGCATCGTTGCTGCTGACGGCCTGGGGTGATTGGGCGGGCTCGGCCTTGACGCCGAGTTGCGTGGTGCGAATGGATTCATCGCCGGCGGAGATGACGAAATGGAAGCTGTCCCACGGCCTGGCCTTGCTTGTGGAGACAAGCGTGATGACTTTGCTCTGGCCGGGCTTGAGCGATATGGGACGGTGGGTCTGCCAGGATTTGCGTGGCATGGAGATGGCCCGGCTCATCGGGTTGTTGTTGGTGCACATTTCCACGGCGTTGAGGTCGAACTCGGCCGGCTCGGCGGAGGTGTTGCGGATCGTCAGTTGAAGGGAGGGGCTCTGGCCGACGTCGATTTGCTCCTCGATCTGGGCGGTGATGAGACAGCCGTTGGCCTCGAGGGGCAGGTTCTTCAAGGCCGGTCGCGAGGGCATGGATTTGGAAGCCGGGGCCTGAGCGGGCATCAGCAGCATGAGGCTCAGGGCAAAGACACCGGCCGAGACGAGTCCAATCACCCGGGATTTCCCAGATAGCCTTGCCCAACTCCGCCGTTGAGCGATCTGACT
>CAZCDM010000239.1:0-2860 GCA_964497475.1 uncultured Planctomycetaceae bacterium | reverse complement strand
TGTCAGAAAGCGAAAATCCTACGCGATATCCGAATTTGAATTTTTCAAAGTACCCGATATCGAGAAACTATAAGTTAAAAACAAGAAACAAGAAGCAAGAAGCAAAAGAAAAAGAAAAAGACGAGAAGCAACAAATGTCCCTCGGACCGTTTTTTGTATCTTGTGTTTTGTAGTTTCCGCCTGCAAGGCGGCGTGTAACTTGAAATTTCCGCCCCGAAGGGGCTGTACCGAAAGGAACTCAACTCATGGCTAAAGCAAAAGCAGTACCGGACAATGAAAAAGTCGCCATCGTCACCGGCGGTGCCCGCGGAATTGGCTTGGAGATCTGCAAGGAACTCCTGGGCCTGGGCATGACGGTCGTCGCCGTCGACATCAAGGAAGACACCCTCGCCGAGGCAGCATCGGCCGTCGGCAACGACAAGTTCCACACCGCCGTGCTCGACGTGACCGACTCGGCCGGCTTCGAGGAACTCATCAGCAACATCGTCGATACCCACGGCGGCCTGCACGTGATGGTCAACAATGCGGGCATTACCCGCGACAACATCGTCGTGATGATGTCCGACGAAGACTGGGACCTGGTGATGAAGGTCAACCTCAAGAGCGCCTTCATCGGCACGCGCGAGGCCGGCAAGGTCATGATGCGTCAGCGCTGCGGCAGCATCGTGAACATGTCCAGCTACTCCGGGCTGGAGGGCAACCGCGGGCAGGGCAATTACGCCGCCAGCAAGGCGGGCATGATCGGCCTGAGCAAGTCGGCCGCCAAGGAACTCGCCAAACGCAACGTGCGGGTCAACTGCGTCTGCCCGGGCTTCATCCAGACCGACATGACCGAGGTCCTGCCCCAGGAAGCCAAAGACATGGCCATGCAGCAGATCCCCATGCAGCGGTTCGGCCAGCCGGGCGATATCGCCCGGGCGGTGGCCTTCCTGGCCAGCGAGGCCAGCACCTACGTCACCGGCCAGACGCTCAGCGTCGACGGCGGCATGCACATGTAGCCCTGGCGAGAAAAACATTGACGCCGGAGGCGTTCTCCGGCTACCACGGACAGACCACAAACCGCAAAACGGGCCTTGCATGACCGGGCGCAGGACGATATAGTACCCCGCTACCACCGCAAAGCCGCGATGTGTGCAACCCGTTTGAACCCCGTAGAGGAGGTCACGAAAGTGCCCGACGCAACCGAAGAAAAAGTCATCGAAATCGTTTCCGAACAGATGGGCGTGGACAAGAGCGAAATTACCCGCGAGACCTCGTTCGTCAACGACCTCAACGCCGACAGCCTCGACACCGTCGAGCTCGTCATGGAGTTCGAGGACGAGTTCGAGCTGTCCATCCCCGACGAAGAGGCCGAGAAGATCCAGACCGTCGGCCAGGCCATCGACTACATCACCGAGCACTCCAGCAAGGGTTAATCCCTTGCCGGTCGCCCGCGCCCGGCCCGCTCCCGGCGGGTCTGGCTGAGGACACCACCATGTCCAAACGACGTGTAGTCATAACCGGCATGGGGACGGTCAATCCCCTCGCCCACGATGTAGACGGCACCTGGGCTGCCCTGATGGACGGCACGAGCGGCATTGCGCCCGTGACGTTGTTCGACCCGTCTGAGTTCACCAGCCAGATTGGCGGCGAGGTCAAGGACTGGACCGGCCCAGCCGAGGATGTCGTCGAACCCCGCGAAGCCAAGCGGATGGACCGCTTCAGCCAGTTCGCCGTACAGGCGGCCGCCGAGGCCGTCACCCAGTCGGGCCTGGACTTCGATCAGGCCGACCCCAGCCGAGGGGCTGTCATCATCGGCAGCGGCATCGGCGGGCTCGGCACGCTGGAGTTCCAGCACGAACGCATGATGGAAAAGGGGCCGGGCAAGATCAGCCCCTTCACCGTCCCCCGGCTGATGGTCAACGCCGCCGGGGCCCACGTGGCGATCATGTACGGGCTGACCGGCTCGAACTTCGCGACCGTCACGGCCTGCGCCTCGGCCGCCCACGCCATCGGCGAGGCCTACCGCATCATCCTGCGCGACGAGGCCGACGTCATCATCACCGGCGGCTCGGAAGCAGCCCTGACCCGGATCGGCCTGGCGAGCTTCTGTGCCCTCAAGGGCCTGTCCACCCGCAATGACGACCCTACCCACGCCTCACGCCCCTGGGATGCCGATCGCGACGGGTTCCTCCTGGCCGAGGGCGCCGGCTGTGTCGTGCTGGAAACACTCGAACACGCCACCGCACGCGGAGCCGAAATCTTCGCCGAACTCGTCGGCTACGGCGCCAGCTGCGATGCCCACCACATCACCGCTCCGGACCCCGAGGGCAAGGGCGCCTGTGCTGCCATGAAGACCTGCCTGGCCGATGGCGGCGTGAACCCCGAGGACGTCGGCTACATCAACGCCCATGGCACGAGTACCGAACTCGGCGACATTGCCGAGACCGTCGCGGTCAAAAAGATCTTCGGCGAGCATGCCAAGTCCCTGGCTGTCTCCAGCACGAAAAGCCAGACCGGCCACCTGCTGGGGGCCTCGGGCGGCGTGGAACTCATCGCCTGCTGCAAAGCCATGGCCGAGAACGTCCTGCCCGCCACCCGCAACCACGACAACCCCGGCGAGGGTTGCGACTTGGACTACGTCCCCAACGAACCGCGCGAAGCGAAGATCGACACAGCCCTGTCCAACAGCTTCGGCTTCGGCGGGCACAACGGCTGCCTGCTGATCCGCCGGTTCGACGGCTGAGCGAAAACCTGCTATACTCCACCCGTCCCCGTGACGGGTTTTTTTTATGCCCCAGGCGAAGGCCTGCCATGACGAATCAAACGGAAATGACCAGCCGACAGCGCGTACTGGCCGCCTACCGCGGCGAGCCGGTCG
>CAZCDM010000238.1:0-2891 GCA_964497475.1 uncultured Planctomycetaceae bacterium | reverse complement strand
CATACGACGGCGGCGATTACCATCAACGAGAATGCCGACCCGGACGTGGTGCACGACATGCTCGTGCAGTTGGAGAAGATGGTGCCCTGGGATCAGCCGTTCTACGACCATGGGGAAGGCAACTCGGCTGCCCATGTAAAAAGTTCGATGCTCGGCTGCAGCGAGACGATTCCGCTTTCCGGCGGGCGGCTGACACTGGGGACGTGGCAGGGGATTTATTTCGCGGAGTTTGACGGCCCGCGCCGGCGGCGGGTGGTCGTGCAGGTCGTCGGCCAGTAGCTCAACGGGGCTGATCGCGCAGGAGCATCTGTACTTCCAGCAGGGTGGGCATGGCAGAAAACGCGCCCAGTCGCGTGCAGGCCAGGGCACCGACTGCGTTGGCGAAGGTGGCTGCCTGGCGGGGCGACTCGCCGTGGGCTAACTGGTAGGCCAGGCCCGCCTGGAAGGCATCGCCGGCGGCGGTGGAGTCGACGACGTTCACATCGAATGGCGGGATGCGGTACATGTGTCCGTCGGCACAGACGACGAGGCTGCCTCGGGAGCCGAGCTTTAGCACGGCCCGGCCGCAGCCTCGGGCGATGAGGTTCGAGGCGATGAGCTTATCGACGCGCTCTTCGCCGCTCTTCTGCCCGGTGATCTGCTCGGCCTCGCTGGCGTTGGGGGCGAGAATGTCGACCTCGCAGAGCTTGTCGTCAAAGGGCGTGGGAACGGGGGCCGGGTCGAGGATGGTCATGCAGCCGTGCTGGCGTGCCAGTTCGATGGCGGTTCGCACGGTGGGGATGGGCAGCTCGAGCTGGAGCAGGACGACGTCGGCGGCGAAGGAGTCCTGGCAGCCGTAGAGGTCGTCGGGCGTGAGGCGGGCGTTGGCGCCGGGGGCGACGACGATGGAATTCTCGCCGCGTGAGTCGACGGTAATCATGGCCACGCCGGAGTGGCTGTTCTCGCAGGTCAGCAGGTTCTCGGTGCAGACGTGCTCGGCGTCGAGGGCGCGACGGAGGTCCAGGCCGAACGCGTCGTCGCCGACGCGCCCGAGGAAGGCGACGTCGGCACCGAGGCGGGCGAGGGCGACGGCCTGGTTGGCCCCCTTGCCGCCGGGTGAGGTCGTGAGTTCCTCGCCGAGGACGGTCTGGCCCGGTGCGGGCATGGCCCGGGTGCGGACGACGAGGTCCGTGTTGACCGACCCGACGACGAGGAATTTCGGCTCGCTCATGTGGGGTCTCCGGGGGACAGCAGGATGTCGGATAACTCCGCGATGGTATCGGCCTGCCAGGTGGGCTCGGCGGCGGCGACTTCCTCGGGCGTCTCCTGGCCCCAATTCACGCCGATGGAGTCAATGCCGTTATCGTGCGCTCCCTGGATGTCGATGGCGCGGTCGCCAATCATGATGACTTCGTGATCGGCGTACTCGCCGATCTGGCAGAGCAGGTCGAAGATGACCATCTTCTTGGTGCGTCGGCCGGCCTCTTCGTCGACTCCCATAATACATTCGAAATGGTCGATTTGTCCGACGGCTCGGAGGATCTGCTCGGCGTTGCGGGTTTTGCGGGCGGTGGCGATGCAGAGCGTCCGGCCCTGTTCGGCGAGGGCGGCCAGGAGGTCATCCATGCCCGCGTAGAGAGTATTTTCCTTCACGCCGAGGCTGCCCGCGTAGTGCCAATAGTGGGCGAAGGCCTGGTCGGCCTGCTCGCGCGTCAGGCCGAAGCTTTCCTCGAAGCATTGCAGCAGCGGCTTGCGGGAGACGTGTGCGAGCGTTTCGGGATCGTCGGGCGTAATGCCGAAGTTCTTCAGCGCATAGCGGGCGGCCGAGATAATCTCGTTATGCGGGTCGGTAATGGTCCCGTCGAGATCGAACAGTATGATGCGGTGGTCGGTCATGCGATGTCCGAAACGGTGCAGCCCTCCCAGACGTGCTATTCTAGCGGCCGGGGCGAATGATGCAACTGGTTTTGTTGCACTGCATTGCGCGAGGCGACTCGGGTGTCATGGCTGGAGGCTCAGTTCGAGGCAGAATGATTGCCACTGTTTCTGGATTCGGCCGAGGTCGTTGACGCCCAAAACCTCTCGCAGGGCTGTCTTGCCCGTCGCGTCGCGGAGCTGGTCGCGGTGGAAGATACGATAGAACTCCCGCAGCTTGCCCTGCTGCTGGAGGTAGTAGCAGAGGTAGCGGGCCATGGCGTAGTGGAGGTCCTGCCCGGGGCCGTAGAAGGTTTTGTCGTCCATGCGGAGCAGGGTGTCGAGTGTGGGCAGGGTGTCGGTTCGGATGGCCTGCTGGAGGGCGGGCAGTCGCCAGTTGACCAGGCCGGTGATGCGTCCGTCCTGGAAGGTGGACTGCTCGTAGAGGCTGGCGAGCCCCTCGTCGAACCAGGGCGGGGCGTTGGGAAAGTTGGCGTCGAGGAAGGGGTGGACGATTTCGTGGACGAGGGTTCCGCCGCCGGTGGCGGCGTTCATGACCATGATGTTGCGTGCGGGCAGGTAAAAGCCAAACGGCGTGGAGGGCGGCTTGCGGGTGACGGCCCGGGCGACGGTGCGGTAGGCTTCGTTGGTTTTCAGCAGGTATATCGTGATGGGCTCGGTCGGGTCGTACTGGAAGTAGGCCTCCTTCAGCCGGCGTACTGTGAGGCGGACGAGGCGGTTGGCGTAGAGCTGTTCGAGGCGGTCGGCGGGCATGGTGCTGGCCAGGACGAACGGCGGGCTGACGGCAAAGTGCAGTCCCGCGATGGGCGGGTCGCGGCGGATGGCGATGACCTGCTGGACGAAGTTGGCCGGCGTGAGCGGGGCGACGGTGAGGCGCTGGGCCTGGCCGCGGTCGTTGATAATGCGGCGGATGGTTGGCTGAGGCGGCTGGGGCAGGGCGGCCTTGCCGCGGGCCAGCGGGAAGCGGACGACGCCTT
>CAZCDM010000237.1:0-2911 GCA_964497475.1 uncultured Planctomycetaceae bacterium | reverse complement strand
CACCTCATCGGCAAAGAAGGTCGAATATCTTTATTCCTGGGACGGACTACTAGCGTATGCGTTTTGAATGCGGCCCGAGGCAATCCTTACATCGGGTGGCGGGTTATGCTTCGGACTGATCGAACAGCGCCTGGGCGTGACGGGCGATATCCCGCGGCGACAGGCCGGTCATCTCCAGCAGCTCCTCGGGGGTCCGGCCGGACTTGGGCGTCCGCGTGACGGTCATGCTGTCGACCATCACGCCGAGGTCGCTCCTGGCTGCCGCGGCGGTGAGTTCATCGGCAAAGCCGCCGGCGTAGTTGTCCTCAACGACGAGGATCTGCCCGCGGCAGTCATCGCCGATCTGGAGAATCTCGTCGGTGGCCAGGGGCATGGCGTAGGCGTCGACGAGACTGGCCTCGAGGCCGGCCTCGCGGAGCAGCTCGACCGCCTGGCGGGCGACGTGAACCATGTAGCCGCTGGCGACGATGGCGATGTCCTCGCCGTCGATCAGGTGCTTGAAGCCCTCCAGGCCGAACTGCTCATGGACGTCGTAGATCAGCGGGACGTCAGGCCGATGGGTCCGCATGTAGCAGAGCCCTTCCGTATTGGCCATCAGCTCGGTCAGGCGGTAGGCCATCACCGCATCGGAGGGCTGGAAGACCCGCGCCATCGGCTCGCCGTCGACACGGCGGGCGTGGGCGAAGCTGCGGAAGAATGCCAGATCGCACAACCCCATCTGGCTGGGGCCGTCGGCGGCCAGGCTGATGCCGCTATGGCTGCCGCACAGCTTGATGTTGCTGTGGGACACCGCGGCCATCTCGACCTGGTCGTACGCCCGGACGAAAAACTTCGCGAAGGTGCTGGCGAAGGGAACCTTGCCGCCTGCAGCCAGGCCGGCCGCGGCCGTGACCATGTTCTGCTCAGCGATCTTCGCCTCGAAGAATCGCGGCTCGTGGGCGTCGGCAAAGTAGCAGGCGAAGGTCGAACCCTTCACGTCGCCGTCGAGGGCGACGATGCGCTCGTCGGCCCCCAGGGCTCGCAACGCCACGCCGTAGGCTTTGCGGGTCGAGAGTTTGTTCTTTTCGATCGCCTCGCCGCAACCGGCTGCGGTGCAGGCGGCGGTAAAGTCGCCGGCGGCGAAGGGTTCTTCGCTGACGACCTTGCCCGGCAGAGGGTCTTTGAGCTTGGCGACCTCTTCGACGTCGGCGTCGGTCATCTCGGCCACGCCCAGCTCGGCGGCGGTGGCGTCGAGCTCGGCCAGGGCCGGTTCGAGGTCGGCTGCGGAGATGGCCTTGCCGTGGCTGGTCACGGTCTGGAGCATCGGCACGCCCCAGCCCTTGACGGTTTTGGCGACGATGGCGATGGGGATATCCTCTTCGGGATCTGCCGTCAGGGCAGCGAAGACGTCGTCCCAGTTATGGCCGTCGATGGTTCGCACGTCGAAGCCGGCCGCGGCAAGCTTGGCCGCGAGGGTGTCGCTGGACTGCTCGGGCGAGACGTAATCGCTCTGGCCCATGTGGTTGCAGTTGAAGATGGTGCAGACGTTGGTGAGCTTGTGGTCGATGATGAAGTCGAGGGCTTCGGCGATCTGGCCTTCGCGGGCTTCGCCATCGCCGATGAGGCAGAAGAAGCGGCGGTCGAGCCCGTCGAGCCGGGCGGCCAGGCCCAGGCCGGCCGCAGCCGAAAGCCCCTGGCCCAGGGAGCCGGTGGCGGTGTCGAACAGGGGCATGCCGATGGCGGGGTTGGGATGGCCATCGAGTACGCTGTCGGCGGCGCGGAGGCTGATGGCATCGCTGAAGCGCAGCTGCGAGGGCTGACTGGGGATGCCCACGACCCCGCCGAGGTCGCAGTAGGCGGCGTAGACGATGGGCACGACGTGGCCCTCGGAGAGGACCAGGCGGTCGGCGCCGCTGTGCCACGGGTTGGCCGGGGCGTATCGCATGACGCGGTACATCAGGGCCGTGACGATATGTGCGATGGCCAGCGAGCTGGAGGGGTGTCCGCTGCCGGCATCGGTGCACATGCGGAGGGTCTGCTTGCCCAGCCGGATGACCCGGCGGTCGAGATCAGTGTAGTCAGCCATGGATTGCTCCCGTGTAATGGTTCGTGAACCTGCCCGAGGCAGGGAACCGCACAGCCTACCGCCGCGCCGGGCCAAACGCAACCCTTCATCGGCGGCGGGGCAATTATCCGGCCGAGAGGGCGGCGGTGAGGAAGGCTTCGACGGCGGCGAGGTCTTTTTGTCCGGGGCTGGTCTCGACGCCAGTGGAGGCGTCCACGCCCCAGGGCTTTGCGGTGCGGACCGCTTCGGCGACGTTGTCGGCCGTCAGCCCCCCTGCCAGGAGAATCGGGGGGAGGGTTTCCATCGCGCCGCTCTGGTGGGCATCGGCGATCCACTGCCAGTTGAAGCTCTCGCCCGTACCGCCGGGCTCACCGGGGTGATGCGTGTCGAGCAAAATGCCCGCCAGGCCCGCCCGCGGGTCGCCGCCCGCCAGGCCCGCCCGGGCGCGGTCGACCCAGTCGGCGACGGCGTCGAGCCAATCGGGCCCGGCGATGCGGAAGGCTTTGATGGCCGGTCGCGTCAGCCGGGCCACCAGCTCGGGCGGCTCGTCGCCATGGAGCTGGACGGCCGAGAAGCGGACCGTCTCGGCCAGGTCGTTGATTTCCTCGGCCGGAGCATCGACGAAGACTGCGACGGATCGGCCTGGCGGCACGGCGGCGACGACGTCGGCAGCCTGGGCGGGTTCGAGCCGACGCTTCGTGCCGGCGAAGACCACGCCGATGGCCTCGGCGCCCAGGGCGATGACGGCGCGGGCCTGGTCAGGGTCGGTCAGGCCACAGATTTTTACGCGTATGGGCATGGCGTCTCCCATTTAAGAGCCTATCCTAAAACCCCTTGATTGTCCGATAGAGAAGTCAGAGGCATGGA
>CAZCDM010000236.1:0-2930 GCA_964497475.1 uncultured Planctomycetaceae bacterium | reverse complement strand
TCCATTTGCGTCATATTGGTACACTCCTGTTAGCGTTTCGTTCTGCGATGGTGAACGGGGCATTATATCGACTCGCCCCGCCTGCTGCAAGGTGAGCTTTGTCACCGCGACGATGGACAGCCCCTCGCCGGGACGGTAGACTCCTGTTCATGGCCGAGGAACCGACCCCCCTGCTGAGCGCAGCCGACCTGGACGTCCGCGGCGGCGAGAGCCTGCTGCTGACCGGCGTGCAATTCACGCTCGGACCGGGGGAGATGCTCGGCCTGACCGGGCCCAGCGGGTGCGGCAAGACCTCTCTGCTGCGGGCCATCACCGCCCTGGACCCGGCCGGGGGCACGATCCGCCTCAACGGCCAGACCCCCGAGCAGATCGGCTACCCGAGCTACCGCCGGCGGGTCATCCTCCTGCAGCAGACGCCCGTCCTGCTCGACGCGACGGCGCGGGAAAACCTCGCCGAGCCGTTCGGCTACGCCTCGGCCGAGGGCCCCTTCGACGAAGCCCGCGCCGCGGAGCTGATGGATGAGCTGCAGCTCGGCCGGGGTCGACTCGATCAGCCCGCCGCGAGCCTCTCGGTCGGCCAGCAGCAGCGGCTGTGCCTCATCCGCGCCCTGCTGTGCAACCCGGCCGTGCTCCTGCTGGACGAGCCGACCAGCGCCCTGGATTCCGACAGCGTTGCGGCCGTCGAGCAGCGCGTGCGTCACGAGGCCGACGCGAACGGCCTGGCCGCGGTGCTCGTCAGCCACGACCACGCCCAGGCCCGCCGCCTCTGCGATACCGTCCTGGACCTGCGCAGCTTCGCCCCGGCGGAGGTGCAATCATGATCGGTGCTCTGCTCGGCCAAGCCCTGGCCATCGGCTGGGGACAGCTGGCCGTCGCGACGTCGCTGGTCGTGCTGACCGGGCTGATCAGTCTGGCCCTGCGGCTGGGGCTGGAGAAAAAGCTCGCCCTGGCCTCGCTGCGGACGATCCTCCAGCTGCTGCTGGTGGGGTACATTCTGCGGTGGGTCTTCGAGATCAACCAGTGGTGGTGGGTCGCCCTGGCCGTGGCGGTCATGGTTACCCTGGCGGCGCGGGCGGCCGTGGCCCGCAGCAGCCGAAGCTACCGCGGCGTGACGGCCCACGCGCTGGTGGCCCTGGTCATCAGCTCGCTGGCCGTGACGGTCACCGTCACGCAGGCGGTTATCGGCGTCGAGCCCTGGTACAAGCCGCAATACGTCATCCCGCTGGTGGGCATGGCGCTGGGCAATGCGCTGACGGGCATCAGCCTGTGTCTCGACGAGCTGCTGGCCGGGCTCGTGCAGCGCCGGGCCGAGGTCGAGCTGGCGCTGTCGCTGGGCGCCACCCGCTGGGAGGCCGCCCGCCGCCCGCTGCGCGACGCGGTGCGGCGCGGCATGATCCCGATCATCAACTCGATGATGATCGTCGGCGTGGTCTCGCTGCCGGGCATGATGACGGGGCAGATCCTCGCCGAGGCCGACCCGCTGCGGGCGGTGAAATACCAGGTGGTCATCATGTTCATGATCGCCGCCGGGACGAGCCTGGGCTGCATGCTGGTCGCGATGCTGGTCTTCGGCCATCTGTTCAACGACCGCCACCAGCTCCGCAGCGACCGCATTCGCAAACGCGAGTGATGGAACGTTCCGCCCAGCCCGGCCGTTGGGAACAGTATGAACGCTCGAAAAACCATTCTCTCCGCACTGTGCGGCGCGGCGATGGCTGGGCTGATCCTGGCCAGCTGCGAGGAACGAGGTACGAACATGACATCACCAACGACGGGCCGGGACAATGAATCGGGCCAGCAGGCCACCGCCGTCTTCGCCGCCGGATGCTTCTGGGGCGTCGAGGCCGCCTTTCGCGCCACCGATGGCGTGCTGGAAACGCAGGTGGGCTACACGGGCGGCCATACCGCCGAGCCGACCTACGAGCAGGTCTGCTCCGATACGACCGGCCATGCCGAGGCGGTCCGCGTGGTTTACGACCCGGCCGTTGTGAGCTACGACCAACTGCTGGGCGTATTCTGGGGCAAACACGACCCCACGCAGAAAAACCGTCAGGGCCCGGACGTCGGCAGCCAGTACCGCTCGGCGATTTTCTTCTTTGACGATGCCCAGCGTGCCGCCGCCGAGGCCAGCCTTGCCGGGCAGCAGAAACGCTATGATCGCCCCATCGCCACGCAGATCGTCCCGGCGGCGACGTTTTACCCGGCCGAGGAGTATCACCAGCAGTACTTCGAGAAGCACGGCCAGGTCTGCGAGAACTGACGCTGGCAGCGAGCAGGCCGCCCCGATACAATGCCCCGCATGAGAACCGCAGCGATTCTGATGTTGACTCTGGGGCTGCTGGCCGCGGCCGGGTGCGAACATTCCTATAGCGGCATTGTGACGTCGACCTCTCCGCCGACGCTGCTGCATTACAAGCAGTACCAGCCGCATGTGCATATCACGTTGGCTGACGGCAAGGAAACGCGGCTGGGGAAAATCGGCGGGCAGTTTTATCTCGTCGCCTGGGTCGAACCACCCGCCGAGGATGCCGGCTACATCGACCCACGCGTGACGAAGCTGGCCGAGCATTTTTCGCTCGACTCCGTGCCGGTCATCCAGTTCACCCTGCCGACGAGCCGCTGCGAGCTGGCGGCAGAGCAACGCACCGAAGCACCGCAGCCGACGGGCGGGAATCTCTGGCGAATCTTCGACCCGCACCGTAAGGCGTGGGATGCGTTCTATAATCCTGAAGCGGGCACGGTGATGCTGATCGACCGCGGGGGCAATCTGATTCCGATCATCGAGCTTCGCGCCCGCATGGACAAGCTCGGCTGGATCATCAACCGCACCGAAGACCTCGAAACGACCTGGCAGCAGTGGAAGGCGAGCGAGGACATCTAGTAGTCTGTCCCATCTAAAAGGATGGGTAGAGTCGCTTCAGTTTCACTCG
>CAZCDM010000235.1:0-2947 GCA_964497475.1 uncultured Planctomycetaceae bacterium | reverse complement strand
CCCGAGTGAAACTGAAGCGACTCTACCCATCCTTTTAGATGGGACGAACTACTAGAGGGATGGCGGATAAAAACGCAGAGTCAGCAAGTGAGACAATTCAGGTACTTCTCCTGGAAGATGACCGGGACGATCAGGTCTTGCTGACCGAGGCCCTTTCGGAGGTCCAGACGTACGGCGACCTCGGCCAGGCCAGGCTGGAAGTCGAAATTGTCGAATCGATCCAGCAGGGGCGTGAAGCACTCGCCGCCGGCCGGGCCGATGTGATCCTGGCTGACCTGAACCTGCCCGACAGCAAGGGCATGGATACCGTCACCGCCCTGCGCGAGGCCGCCCCCAACGTGCCGATCGTGGTGCTGACGGGCAATCACGAGCAGTCGTTTGTCGATGCGATCCAGCTCGGTGCCCAGGAGTTCCTCATCAAAGGCGGGATGTCGGGTGAGTTTATCATTCACTCGCTGCGGGCGGCGGTGGCCCGTCACCAGATGATGATGCGCCAACGGCAGGCGCTGCTCGACCAGATCCACCGCCTCGGGCGGGAGACACCCGACGCCGATGTCTCCCGCACCATGGCCAATGAGGGCGCCGCCGACTACCAGTGCCTCCTCCGCGAGTACCGCACGATGCTGGACCGCGCCTTCGAGGGCCGACTCTACCGGGACAATACCGAGCTGACGGCCCAGCTGCAGGACCTTGCCCGCAAGCTCAGTGCCTTCCGGGCCAGCGCCCGCGATGTGATCCGCATGCACAGCCTGGCGCTGGACGAAATCACACGAACCATCGAACCGATCAAAGCCAAGGCCTACCTCCAGGAAGGGCACCTGGCCGTCCTCGAATTGATGGGCTATCTCGCCGACTGCTATCGACACGCCCTGGACGGCCCGGGCCTGACGAACTCCCCGCCGGAGAACTGACCCATGGCCCGATACTCTCTCAAGCTCTTCGTGACCGATCACAGCCCGCGATCTGTCCAGGCCATCGAGGCCATCGAGGCCATCTGCAAGCAGCACCTCGCGGACAATCACGACCTGACGGTTGTCGATGTTCTGACCGACCCGGTCCAGGCCGAGGAGTATCACATCCTGGCCACGCCGACCCTGCTGAAAATGTCACCTGCCCCCGTACGAAAACTTATCGGCGATTTGTCCGACCAGGCGCGTGTCCTGGACGGGCTGGAGATCGCCCGGACCTGACCAGACACCCACCGACCAGGACCATATCCCATGAGCACCCAAGAGACGATCGAGAAACTTCCCACCGGCATTGAAGGCTTCGACCTGATCTGCGAGGGCGGCCTGCCCCGCGGGCGAACCACCCTGGTTTCCGGCACGGCCGGCAGCGGCAAGACCGTTCTGGCCGCCCAGTTCCTGGCCGAGGGCATCCTCCAGTTCGACCAGCCTGGCGTGTTCGTGACCTTCGAGGAAAGCCCGGACGACATCCGGCGGAACCTCGCGAGCTTCGGCTGGCCGATCGACCAGTGGGAGAAGGACAACATGTGGGTCTTCGTCGACGGCTCGCCGCAGTCCGACGATGAAATGATCGTCGGCGAGTACGACCTCGGCGGGCTGCTGTCGCGGATCGCCCACGCGGTGGAATCCTGCCAGGCCCAGCGGCTGAGCATGGACAGCCTCGGGACGATCCACACCCAACTGCCCGACACCAACGCCATCCGCATCGACCTGCACCGTATCGCCATGCGGCTGAAGAAGGCAGGCGTGACCAGCATTCTCACCGCCGAGCGAATCGACGATTACGGCAGCGTCGCCCGACACGATGTCGAGGAATTCGTCGCCGACAACGTCATCATCCTCCGCAACGGCCTGGAGGAGGAAAAACGCCGCCGCACCATCGAGATCCTCAAGTTCCGCGGCACGACCCACCAGAAGGGCGAGTTCCCTTTCACCTTCATCGCCGAGGCCGGCGTCGTCATCGTGCCCCTCTCGGCCATGGAGCTCAAGCAGAAGTCCTCCACCATTCGCATCACCTCGGGCAATGGTACGCTCGACGAAATGTGCGGCGGCGGGTTCTTCCGCGATTCGATCATCCTCGTTTCCGGTGCGACGGGCACGGGCAAGACGCTCACTGTCACGCAGTTCATCAACGGCGGGTTCGGCCGCGATGAAACATGCCTCCTGCTGGCCTACGAGGAAAGCCGCGAGCAGCTCTTCCGCAACGCCAGCGGCTGGGGGTACGACTTCGCCGATATGGAAGCCCAGGGCAAGCTCCGCGTCCTGTGCGTCTACCCCGAATCGACCGGCCTGGAAGATCACCTCTACATGATCAAGCAGGCCATCAACGAATTCCAGCCCAACCGCGTCGCCATCGACAGCCTCTCTGCCCTGGAACGCGTCTCGACGATCAAAGGCTTCCGCGAGTTCATCATCGCCCTGACCTCCTTCATCAAGCACAAGGAAATCGCCGGGCTCTTCACCTCGGCCACCTCCTCACTGCTGGGCGGAACCAGCATCACCGAGACGCACTTTTCAACCATCACCGACTCGATCATCCTCCTGCGATATGTCGAGAGCTACGGCGAGATGCGGCGCGGCATGACCGTGCTGAAAATGCGCGGCTCGATGCACGACAAGAACATCCGCGAGTTCTCCATTGACGGCGAGGGCATGCACATCGGCGAGCAGTTCCACGATGTCAGCGGCATTCTGGGCGGGCATTTTACCTATCTCTCCGCCATCGATACCGAACGCTACCACAGAATGTTCGCAGACGACAAAAAGACCCAGGCGGAATAAAAAGCTCTACAAAAATTAGAATAACCACAATAGCTGTAAAAAAAAACGCGAATTGTGTCCTGTAAATCCCTGTTTATTTTTGGAATTAACTGTTATTTCCCGTTGCTCGGCTTTACACTTTTTTCCCGCAGGGCTTCTTTAAAGTATACGCTTCACTTGGGGAGGATTCATGAACCTGTTGCACAATTCCATTTTGACAA
>CAZCDM010000234.1:0-2973 GCA_964497475.1 uncultured Planctomycetaceae bacterium | reverse complement strand
TGGCCAACGACACTACATGTAGGGGTAACCTGAGTCAAGTAAATACCCCTGTGATGACAATTTGATGACATTTTCGCCTATTTCGGCCGAATACGAAAAAAGCCAGGAACAGCTAACGTGCTGCTCCTGGCTTCCTTACGTGGACTAGCGGGGGGAGGATTCGAACCTCCGACCTCCGGGTTATGAGCCCGACGAGCTACCAGACTGCTCTACCCCGCGGTGAGGTATTCAATTGTGTAGACCATTAATGTTACCGTTTCGCAAAGGCGTTGTCAACCACTCATGCAAATTTTCCACGGAGGGAGGAAAGAATAGGATTCAGGATCGCCGGTGGCGGCTGGTCCACTCCAAGCGGAGCGGCATCCGGCAGGCGGAGGCTGGAGCAAGGCGCAGCGAGCGTTGCTGCCCTATGGCCGACGATGACTCGAGGGACAGGCGGCCTCGGGCTCGACGTCCCACTCGGCAGCACGGCGGTGGCTGGCGCGTTGGCCAGCGGGACGGAGAGTTTACAACTCGGCGTGGTGGATGGCGAGGCGGCGGTTGGTCCACTCCATGCGGAGTGGCGGCCTGGCTGGCGGCGTGGGGCGGGGTTTAGAACTCGGCGTGACGGCGGGTCGGTTGCGTGGGGCGGGGTTTAGAACTCGGCGTGGCGGGGTGTGCGGGGGTATGGAATGACGTCGCGGATGTTGGCCATGCCGGTGCAGAATTGTACGCAGCGTTCCAGGCCGAGGCCGAACCCGGCATGGGGCACGGAGCCATAGCGTCGCGTATCGAGGTACCACCAGTACTCGGCCGGGTCGAGGCCGCACTCAGCCATGCGGGCTTCGAGCACGTCAAGGCGGTGCTCCCGCTGCGAACCGCCGATGATCTCGCCAATGTTGGGCACGAGGACGTCCATGGCACGGACGGTCTTGCCGTCGTCATTGCAGTACATGTAGAAGGGTTTGATCGAGCGGGGGTAGTCGGTGAGGATTACGGGCTGGCGGAACTTTTCCTCGGCGAGGTAGCGTTCGTGCTCGGTCTGGAGGTCTTGCCCCCAGGCGACGGGGTATTCCCAGGTGCGGCCGGCCTGATCGAGCAGGTCGATGGCTTCGGTGTAGGGCAGGCGGATGAAGTCGGTCTCGACGACGTGTCGCAGCGTGTCGGCTACGGTTTTTTCGATGCGCTGGACGAAGAAGTTCAGGTCTTCGGCGCAGTCGGTCAGGACGGCCTGGGCGACGTGGCGGATGAAGGCTTCGGCGATATCGGCATCGCGGGCCAGGTCGCAGAAGGCCATCTCCGGCTCGACCATCCAGAACTCCGCAAGGTGTCGCGGCGTGTTGGAGTTTTCGGCGCGGAAGGTGGGCCCGAAGGTGTAGACATCGCCGAGGCTGCAGCAGTAGGGCTCGACTTCGAGCTGGCCGGAGACGGTTAGGTAGGTGTGGCGGGCGAAGAAGTCGGCCTCGAAGTCGACCTGCCCGTCGTCGGTTCGCGGCGGATCGGCCAGGTCGAACGTGGTGACGGTGAACTGCTCGCCGGCGCCCTCGCAGTCGCTGGCGGTGATGATCGGCGTGTGGACGTACAGGAAGCTGCGCTGCTGGAAGAACTCGTGAATCGCGTAGCAGATGCGGTTTCGCACGCGGGCCACGGCGCCGAAGGTATTGCTCCGCGTGCGCAGATGGGCCTGGGTGCGGAGGAACTCGAAGCTGTGGCGTTTGGCCTGCATGGGGTAGCTCTCGGCGTCGGCCGAGCCGAGCACGCGGATGTCGGAGGCGTGGACTTCGCGGGACTGCCCCTTGCCCTGGCTCTCGACGACCGTGCCGGTGACCAGCAGGCAGGCGCCGGCCGTCAGCGGCTGGATCTCGGCGTCGTAGTTGGCCAGCTCGCCGTCGGCAACGACCTGCAGCAGCGCGAAGCACGAGCCGTCGTTCAGCGAGATGAACGAAAAGCCGCCATTGGAATGGCGAACCGTGCGGACCCAGCCGCCAAAGGCCACCGTCTGGCCTAGCTCGACCGTCTGCAGCACATCGCGAATCAGCGTACGTTCCATAAAAAACTCTCCTGCGTCGAAACGGGTTGATCGTGTAGGATGTCGGGCAGGGATTGTACCACGACCCGCCGCCGAGGCGAAGGACGCACCGCCGATGTCGAATAAGGTTTTCACTCTCATCACGCTGCTGGAGCTGGCCGTGCTCGGCGGTGTGCTGTGGTGGTGGCAGGCAGGCCGCAGCGAGGGGGCGCCATCGCAGTCGGCCCCACCAGCCCAATCGCGTGCGGAGAAAACCGAGCTGCCCACGCCGCAGGAGGCCGTGACGATGACCGAAACTCCCCCGCCACCAAAGGCATCCGCGACGCCACCGACACCACCGGCCCGGACTGAACCACCGCCGGCAGAGTTGCCGCGAGGCCCGCTGGGGCAGTTGGTCAACCCGGCGATTCTCATCGACAAGTCATCGCGTCTGCTGGCGGTGTACGACAACGGGCAGCTGGTGAAGGTCTACCCCGCCGCCGTGGGCGGCCAGGCGGGCGACAAGCAAAAAGAAGGCGACCGCCGCACGCCGGAGGGCGAGTTTTTCGTCTGCGTGAAGAACCACGCCAGCAAGTACACCCGGGCGCTGGGGCTGAGCTACCCGACCGAGGAAGACGCCCACCGGGGCCTGCAGGCCGGGCTGATTACCCGCCGCGAGCACAGCCGCATTCTCGCCGAGCTGCGGGCCGGGCGACGCCCGCCATGGAACACGGCCCTGGGCGGCGAGATCATGATCCACGGCGACCGCCGCGGCGGGCGCGACACGCTGGGCTGCATCGCGCTGGAAGATGATGACATCATCGAGCTGTTTCCCAAAATCCCCCTCGGCACGCGGGTGGTCATCCGCCCGTAGCCTTTTTTTCATACGCCGATTTTATCGCGCGACCCCTGACGACTGATGAAACGAAGACCCGGCGGCGATGATCCGTTGCTCTGCGATCAGGCCTGGATGCATCCCGGCTGTC
>CAZCDM010000233.1:0-3037 GCA_964497475.1 uncultured Planctomycetaceae bacterium | reverse complement strand
ATCGCGTCGCGGCAACCCATGACAAACGAAAAAAGGGCGGCCCGCGAGCCGCCCTTTTCTTTGTTGGCCTTACGAACCGGAAACCGGAAGCGGCCGACGGGCGCCGGCCGCTTCGCTAGGTATTGTATCGACGATTATGCGTCTGCACCCTCCGCGAGGGTCGCGTCATCGCCTTAGAAGTCGACCGTGGCGCCGAGGAAGACATAACGACCGAAGGCGTCGTACACCTGCGGATAGGTGTTGCCGTTACCCGGCGCCGTGCCCACGATGGAGCTCAGCGGCGGATCCTCGTCCAGCAGGTTGTTCACGCCAAGACGCAGGCTGACACTCTCACGGGCCTGCCAACGGGCGGACGCGTCGAAGTAGTTTTGGGCATCGAGCGTCTCGTTGATCGCCGCGAACGAACCGGTCAGCGCAGGCTGCGACGAGGACTGCGACACAGACACTTCGTCGTAGTAGCGCCAAGTGCCGCTCAGGCCGAAGACAGCGTTGGGGGAGTTCCAGCTGAGCGTCGCCTTGTGGCGGTATTCCGGGTTCGGCGCGCCACAGTTGCCGCCGTAGAAACCGACGCAATCATAGATTTCGTCGCTTCCGGAGGTCGGCAGCGGCTTGGTCTCGAGCGAGTCGAGGTACGTCGCGACAAAGTCGATGTCGAACGTGCCGTTCTCTGCGGTCTCGTAGGTGTAGGAGGCCAGGACATCGATACCGCTCGTGGAGAGCGAACCGGTATTGATGTTCGTGGCGGTCACGAAGCCGGTCTGGTTGGCCCAGAGTGTTCCGCCAACACCGCGATTGATCAGGTCACAGAAGAACGCATCGCCGGTGGCAAGGCACTGGTCAAGCGCCAGCTGCTCCGGCACCGTTCCCACAAGGTCTTCCACCTCGATGTCGAAATAGTCGATCGAGAAGGTCAGGCCCGGAACCATGGACGGCGTGGCCACGAAGCCGACCGTGAACGTGTCGGCCGTTTCCGGCTCGAGGTCCGGGTTGCCGCCGGTGAAGTTGTTGAACTGACCGGCCGGGTTGTCGGCGATGTTGCCGTACTGCTCAGGCGTCACACCGGTGTTGGCACAGGCTTCCAGGGAAGCTGCCGGATCGGTGCCCGAGCACGGGTCGAACAGTCCGTTTTCACCCGCAGACAGGTCAAACAGACCAATCGACTGCGTGGAGAACAGTTCGAAGATGTTCGGTGCACGCACGGCACGCTGGTAGGACGCACGGAACCGGACATCGCTGGTCGGCGCATAGTCGACACCCACCTTGTAGGCGTCGGTGCTGACCGTGTCGTAGTCGGAACGACGATAGGCGAAGTCAGCGCCAAGCTGTTCGATTCCCGGACGGCCCTGGATCAGCGGAACCTGGAGCTCGCCAAAGATGTCAATCGTGTCCTGGGAACCCGAGATCGGGTTGGTCGGACCACCCTGACCGGCACCGTCACCGGACTGGAAGTTGGCGTCGGGATTGGAGTCGAGCGTTTCGCTGCGATACTCGGCGCCGATGGCGAAAGCCAGGGCGTCCTCGGCCATCGGAGACTTGATACCCCACTCCTCCATGTCACCGAACACCTTCGCGGTCACGATGGACTGGGTCGTTTCACCGTCGCGGTTGAGCGGGGAAACGATGTAGTTAACCGCCGCCGGATCCGGCGCAGCGCCCGACCAGATGTCGTACGGCACACAGGCCGCATCGTCATTGGACGGATCGTCATCGATGTTGATGTTACACACCGGCAGGCCCGTTTCGGGGTCCTCGACGGCGAACAGCGCATTGGCGATCTTACGCTTGGAGAGGTCGTTGTTGTAAACCTCTGCGCGGTGGACATTGGCGTAAACCGCCGAGATGTCATAGCTCAGCGGCGTACCTTCGAGGTCGCCACGGATACCGATGACGCCGCGATAGGCGGTGTGACGGATGTCATTGTTGCGCAGGCCGCCCTCGACGTTACGACGCAGGATCAGCAGGTTCGGAACAATGTCGTCTTCGGTCAGACCCGCCGATCCGCAGAGGAATTCGAACTGCTGGTCGGAGAAAAAGACGTTGTTACAGTTGATGCCGCCGGCATCACCCGAAACACCCAGGCCGAACACACCCGAAGGGGCGATCTGGGAGTTCGTCTTGTTGTCCATGAACATCAGTTCGGCATAGGCCTCGATGTTGTCGGCCACCTGGTAGTCGGCAAACATGCCGAAATTATAGCGCTCATTCGGACGCTGGTAGTGGTTGAACGGGTTGAAGTTGAATGTGTCGGTCTCGAAGTCCCGGTCAATGAAGGTGCCGGTGTTCGGGTCCACGCGTGCCCAGATGCTCCCGTTGGGGAAGTTGTAGTCGCCGTCAAGCTCGAGGATGTTGGCGAACTGGTTCGTGGACGAACCGGCGCAGGTGAACTCCTGACCGTCATTGCGAGTCGACAGGGCGCACTGCGAATAGTCGCGGTTCGCCTGCAGAATCTCATTGGTGTTCTGGTAGCCGAAATAGCCGGTGAACCCGCCTTTCCCATTATCGAAATTCGCGCCGAAGATGGCTGTCACATCGACGCTTTCGCCGTCGGTCGTATTACCATCGGGAACCGCGTACTGCGACGGGTTGATCGCCGCGAATTCCTGGAGCAGCGACTGGACGTCGTTGTCATTGTTGTGCTGGAAGAAGGAGTAGTTTCCGTCGATGCGGAAGCCTTCGAAATCGGTGTCCAGCACGAAGTTGACAACGCCCGAGATGGCGTCGGACCCGTAGGTCGCCGAGGCGCCGCCGGTCAGAACATCGACGTTCTTCACAAGCTGGGACGGGATGAAGTTGATGTCGGGCGCGACCGTGTTCAGCGAGCCGTAGGGCAGGCGACGGCCGTTCACCAGGACCAGTGTTCGCGAGGAACCGAGGCCGCGAAGGTCGACCGATGCGGTGCCGGTGGCGCCGTTGGCCAGGTTCGAGCCCTGGGCAGCGAAGGCCTGCGGGAGGGTGTTGATCACATCCTCGACGCGCAGCACGCCGCGAACGTCGAATTCCTCGGCGCCGATGGATGTCACCGGACTGGTTTCGATCA
>CAZCDM010000232.1:0-3037 GCA_964497475.1 uncultured Planctomycetaceae bacterium | reverse complement strand
GGCCCTCTACGACCTGCTCCATTGATTGGGTGTCCCAATGTTGAAGTCAGGAGGTGGTGACGGAACTCGAAGCTGTTCTTTCTGGTGGTGTTCGCTTCGTTCATGGCCTGGGTGACTTCCTCCGCGTTCATGGTATTGATCTGCCGGATGTTCATCTCGCGGAGTTCGTCCCGCGACCAGCCGTAGAAGTTGGCTGCAGCGGGGTTGGCATCGACGATGGCGCCCGTGGCCGGGTCGATGAGCAGTTGCACCGTCAGATGTTTCTCGAACAGCTGGGCGAAAAGACCGTCAGCCGCTACGGCGGGGGCATCGGCAGGGGGGCGGCTGGTGGAGTCGTCCGGCGAGGACATCGGCTGCGACGAAGAGTGCGGGGTCACGTACTGCTCCAGAGTGATTTGTGCCAGCGGTTTTACGGCATTTCAAAGAGCGGACACAATACGGGCAGATCAAAGGCAATCCGACCTACACATAATAATAGGTAGTTAGGCGGAGAGTTATGGAAAGTTAAAATTTTCAGGAGTTGTGATCCCTTCGCCCACGCCATCGCCGCAGGGCGTGGAGTGTGGTCGGGCACATGCCCGTATCCCGCCAGACGCGGAAGACCATGTACGCCTGGGCGAGCAGAGCACCGGCCAGTGAGCCCACCGCTGCGCCCACCAGACCCAGCCGGGGGATCAGAAGCAGGTTCAGTGCGACGTTGACCAGAACCGAAGCGGCGATCGCGCCGGCGGCGTGTTTTTGTCGGCCGGTCATGGTCAACACGAGGCAGCTCGGCCCGGCCAGGGCATTGAGCACGCCCGAGACGATGAGAATCAGCATCGCCGGCCAGGCCACGACAAAGCCCTCGCCAAAGATGCCCAGCACCCACCGGCCGGTCAGGAGCAGGGCGGCGCCGCTCAGCAGAGCAAACCCCCCAGCCACCAGGGCGGCGCGGTCAACGGCGCGAAACATCGCCTCGCGGTCGCCGGTGGCATGGCCGGCCGATATCGCTCCGGCGGCGGCTGCATTGCCCGCCAGATTGCCCAGCAGTACCAGCAGGGAGGTCTGCACGGCGGCCTTGTAGGGGCCCACCGCTGCGATCCCGAGTAGCGAGCCGACCATCAGCAGATCGGTCTGGGCGTTGAGTGTTGAAAAGGCGGCCGTGGCCATCAGCATCAGCCCCGCAGCCAGCCACTGCTGCATCGCGTAGCGGGCCGGGGCCTGGGATATCTCCCGCCCGATCATTCGGAAAAGCCACCACGCCAGAAGCCCCGCGCCGGCGAGCATCACCGCCGCATCGATGACGATGATGGTCCCAGCCGACCAGGACCAGCCCAGCAGCGTTCCTGCAGCGGCGATGGCTGCCAGGGCCACCGGACGGAGGATGAACCGCGGAATCTGCGAGCGGGTCGCCTGGCCGAGCGACTGCACCGCCGGACGCAGCACCTCGGCCAACGCCTGCAGCGGCAGGAGCAACCCCAGGCTCGCATACAGCGTCCACTGCAACGCCGGGTCGATCCGGTCGCCCAGCACATACACCACGCCGCAGCCCAGCGCGCCCAGTGTCACCCCCGTCAGCATCACCGCCCCCAGGCCAAACCGCACCACGCCACCCAGAGCGGCCGGGTCGGCCTGACTCCGGTAGGCCGATACGAATCGCAGCAGAACGCCATCCATCCCCAGGCAGGCGAAAAACAGCAGAATCGTCACCACCGACATCGCAAAGCCCCACCGCCCGAAGCCCTCCTTGCCCAGCACGCGGGCCAGCAGCACATTGAGCCCGAACAGCCCAGCCACGCGAAATCCCTGCACGGCCAGCGTGCCAAGGGTCTGGCGACGCTGGGCCAGGCCCGCGTCTCCAGCAGCTTCGGTTTTGGGCAGGGAGGAGTTCATAGTGATTGGCGATCCGGGGCGGCGTTCCGGCGGGCAATCATACCACGGCCTGGAAGTCACCTCACCCCATTTTCATTCTTGTGGGTGGGCAATTCGCATGAGGTAGTGTATTATGCGTTCACTTTGAAGGCAGTCAGTTATGAAACGTCCAAACTTCTTCATTGTCGGCGCTCCCAAATGTGGGACGACATCCCTGGCAGAATACTTGGCCGAGCATCCCCAGGTCTTCATGTGCCCTCGTAAAGAACCGAATTTCTTTTCGAGTGATTTTCCCACCCATCGGCTGGCGAAAACCATCGAGGATTATCTCGCCCTTTATGCCGGGGCCCAAGCCGATCATAAGGCCGTCGGCGAAGCCTCCGTCTGGTACCTGTACTCCAAGGTAGCGGCAAAAGAAATTCACGCCTTCGCCCCCGACGCTCACATCATTATCATGCTGCGAAATCCAGTGTCGATGATCCAGTCGCTCCACAATGAAATGGTCTGCAACTTTGCCGAGCCGGAAGGTGATTTCCTAACGGCCCTCGATATGGAAGCCGACCGGCGGGAAGGCAGGGGCAAAGTCGGTGCGAATCGGGTATTTGATCCCAGCACGTTGCTCTACAGCGAGGTCGCCCGCTATTCATCCCAGGTCAAGCGATATCTCGATGTGTTCCCAGCCGGGCAGGTTCGGATTATCATCTTTGACGACTTCGTTGCTGATACCAAGGCGCAATACGATCAGACTATCGAGTTTCTCGGGCTTGATCCCGATGGGCGAAATGATTTCCCTCGCGTCAACGTCCGGGAGGCATTCCGCTGGCCCTGGCTGGCAGGGGTGGTGTTTCGGATCTGGCGAATGGGCTCGGTGATCAAGCATCGGCTGGGAATTACCACGTCGAGCAATGTCTGGAAACGCCTGCGCATCGCATTGTCCAGCCCCTCTGAGAGCAAGGGTATCTCGCCGGAATTGCGAGCCCGCCTGGCCGATACGTTCCGCGACGATGTCCGCCAGCTCAGCGAGCTGCTCGGACGCGATTTAACCCACTGGACCGATCCCAAAAACTGAGCTGCTCGGGACGGGGGCGGGGCCACATTTTCTCACGCGACTTCACACGTTCCAAATAGTCCTGCGTTACAATGGCCAGGTTGATGCATTGGGTACGGTGACCGGAAAGGATATTGA
>CAZCDM010000231.1:0-3069 GCA_964497475.1 uncultured Planctomycetaceae bacterium | reverse complement strand
CGACGATGCCCGAGTGAAACTGAAGCGACTCTACCCATTCTTTTAGATGGGACAGGCTACTAGGGGGGAGGGTTTTCTTGCATACGCTGATGGATTTACCTAGGATTTGCCTTATCGCTTCGTCCACCGTTTTTCTACCTGCCTGAGACGACTCAATACTCCCCATGGAAGCCGACGCACATCCCGATGAGCCCGACGATCTTCCGGCTTGGCCTGGCGAGCCGGGTGAGCTGACGGGCCTGTATCGCGACTTTTTCCATCGCAGCCGGGATGGATTTGTGATCGTCGACCCGGCCGGGCGGATCAGGGAGGCCAATCAGGCGTTCTGCGATATGCTGGGATATTCCCTGGCGGAGCTTCAGGAGAAGGAGCATTTCCGCGAGATCACGCCGCCGCGGTGGCACGAATGGGAGCAGGCTGAGATCTGGCAGAATCGCTGTTTGAAGAAGGGCTATTCGGGCATTTACGAGAAGGAGTATATCCACAGCGACGGGCATGTGTTTCCGGTGGAGCTGCAGGCCTATGCGGTGTTCGATGAATCCGGCCGGGCGATATACATCTGGGGCGTGGCGCGGGATATTTCCGCGCGGCAGGAAAACGAACAGACGCTCGATTTCCAGGCGGCGGTTCTGCGGCAGATTCAGGATATCGTCACGGTGACCGATCTGGATGGCCGGATCACCTACATGAACGACGCGGCCTTGCGGATGCTGAACCGCCCGGCCGATCAGATCATCGGACAGCATATTTCCAGCCTCGGGCAGGATCCCTCCCGCGGTGCCAGCCAGCAGGAGATTATCGAGCAGACCCTGGCCAAGGGCTCCTGGCGGGGCGAGGTGGTCAACCTGACCGCCACTGGCGAGAAAGTCATCCTGGATTGTCGCACGCGCGTGTTGACCGACTCGCAGGGCCAGCCGACGGGGCTGTGCGGAATCAGCACGGATATCACGCAGGAGGTCAGGGCCGAGGAACACCGCCGGCTGATGCAGTTTTCTGTGGACCATGCCGCGGTGGGCATTTTCCGGATCGACGAGAATGGCCTGATCGATTACGTCAACGAGGCGGCCTGTGTGTCGCTGGGGTATGACCGGGATGAGCTGATCGGCATGAGCGTCTCGCAGATCGATCCGACCTACCCGGCCGGGCAGCGGGAGGCGTTTCGGGCGATGCTCAAGAAGACCGGCTCGAAGACCGTCCAGACCAGTCAGCGGCGGAAGGATGGCACGTTTGTCGAAGTCGAGGTGACCGACCATTACCTCGAGTTCGACGGCCGGGGGTACGAATTTGCCTTTGCGACGGATATTTCCGCCCGGCGCCGGGCCGAAGAGACGCTCCACACCCGCCTGGACTATGAACAGGCCCTGCGGAATGTCTCCCGCGTGCTGCTGGGGACGGATGATCCCAAGGCGGCGATTCGCGAGGGGATGCAGTCGCTCCTGGAAGTCACCGACGCCCAGCGGGTGTATATCTTCCACAACTCGACCGAAGGGGAACTGGGCCTGTGCATGAGCCAGGCCTATGAGGTTTGCGGGCCGGGCGTGCCGCCGGAGATTGACAACCCCGACCTGCAGAAACTGCCCTACAGCGAGGGCTTTGAACGCTGGGCTACCGAGCTGCAGGCCAACCGCCCCATCAGCGGGAACATTTGTGATTTTCCGCCGGCCGAACGGGCGATTCTCGAGCCGCAGGGCATTGCTTCGATGCTGGTTCTGCCCGTCTGGGTTCATGGGCAGTGGTATGGGTTTATCGGCTTTGACCGGACGATCGAGGAGAAGGAATGGGCCATCGAGGATGTGCACCTGCTGCACACGGCCGCGGAGATGATCGGGACGTTTATCGAGCGGCAGCAGGCGATCGAAGACCGAGCCCTGCTGGAAGAGCAGCTCCGCCAGGCGCAGAAGATGCAGGCCGTTGGCCGACTGGCCGGCGGGGTGGCCCACGACTTCAACAACAAGCTCCAGGCCATTCTCGGCTATGCGGACATCCTGCTGGACAAGCTCGATCCGCACAACGAGCCGTTCGAGTTTGTCGAGACGATTCGCGATGCGGCCGAGCAGTCGGCCGCCCTGACGCGCCAGCTGTTGGCCTTCGCCCGCAAGCAGACCATCGCCCCGCGCGTGATCGATCTGAATCACTGCATCGACGGGATGCTGGCCATGCTCAAACGCCTCCTCGGCGAGGATATCGATCTGCTGTGGCGACCGGCCGAGGAGCTTTGGCCGGTGAAGCTCGACCCGGTGCAGGTCGATCAGATCCTGGCCAACCTCCTGGTCAATGCTCGCGATGCCGTCGGCTCGGCTGGCAAAATCACCATCGAGACCTCGTGCGTGACGTTCGACCGAATCTACTGCCAGACCCACCCGGAGATGCAGCCGGGCGAGTATGTCCTGCTGGCCGTCAGCGATAACGGCAAGGGAATCGACGCCGAGACCCTGCCGCAGATCTTCGAGCCGTTTTTCACGACCAAGCCCACCCACGAGGGCACGGGGCTGGGGTTGGCGATGGTCTATGGCATTGTCCGGCAGAATAACGGGTTCATCCACGCCTACAGCGAGCCCGACCAGGGGACGACGTTCAAAATCTACCTGCCGCGCGAGCAGGGCGACTCGGCCGACGATGCCGAACGGCCCGACTTGGACGACCAGCTTGCCGGCGACGAAACCGTGCTGCTGGTCGAAGACGATGCAGCCATCCTTAAGCTCGTCCAGCGAATCCTGGGCCGATTCGGCTATCACGTTCTGTCTGCCTGCGACCCGGTGACCGCCCTGGAAACAGCGGCCCACTTCGACGAGCCCATCGACCTGCTTCTCACCGATGTCGTCATGCCCGTGATGTCCGGGCGGGAACTCTACCAGCAACTGCTCGCGCAGCGCGGCGACCTGAAGTGCCTCTTCATGTCAGGCTACACCGCCAACGTCATCGCCCATCACGGCATTCTCGACGACGGCGTTCACTTCATCGAAAAGCCCTTCGACCCCGGTAAGCTCGGGCAGATGGTTCGCGCGATACTCGATGGCTAGTAGTCCGTCCCAGGAATAAAGATATTCGACCTTCTTTGCCGATGAGGTG
>CAZCDM010000230.1:0-3111 GCA_964497475.1 uncultured Planctomycetaceae bacterium | reverse complement strand
AGGCCCTCTACGACCTGCTCCATTGATTGGGTGTCCCAATGTTGAAGTCAGGAGAAAAATGGGGCAAAAAAATCCCAGGACAGCTCCGCCCCACATGTCATGTTGGATGCACGCAATGTCCAATATGAAAAAGGGTAAGGAACGAATCCGCCCCGCATGTCATGTTTGGTGTGCGCAATGTCCAATATAAAAAAGGGTAAGAAACGAATCCGCCCCGCATGTCTTTTTGGATGCACGCAATGTCCCATATGAAAAACGTGGGATGAACGGCGAAGTCCGCATGTCTTTTTGGATGCACGCAATGTCCCATATGAAAAACAGGGAATGAACGCACCCCTCGCCCCGCATGTCATGTTTCGCGTGCGCAATGTCCCATATAAAAAAAGGGCAAGGAACGAATCCTTGCCCTGCACATCAACCTGGATGGTTCAGTGTTAGAGGGGGAAGAGCTCATCCAGCAGCCGATCGACAGTCGCGTCGATCCGCTCCTGGGTCTCGTACGTGCCGGCCTGGATCTCACGGCGAACCCGGTCGACCAGTTCCATCCGCACAGCATCGGGGCCCTTGGCCCGGGCGGCGAGTCGCGCAGCAATCGAATTGTCTGACTCATCGCGCATCGGGCGGGGGTCCACAGAAGCAGCCGTCTTGGTCCGGGCCATCGTGTCGATGGACGGCTTGACGCCATAAATCGTAGTCATGGTAACACCAATTCCCAGTCCGCAGGACACTTCTGCAGGACATTCGGTTGTCGGGCTCCGCCGAGGCATCCTGCCTCGCAGTGTCGTCGCCCAGTTACGGCCGCATGGCCACCAGCGGCTCCCAGTCCCTGATACCGCCAGCACATCGTCCATACACTATCTATTATCGACACCAGATATTGGGCCTCTTAGCGCAATGTGACTATTGGGATTATCCACAACCGCTTGAATGCAGCGATGTTACAGCTGCCATCAAGGGCGGGCAAAAAAATACCCCGGTTATCGGACGCTTTTCTTTGGCCGCGCAATTTCCCATTTTAACAAGATTGCCCTGCTTATCATTTTCCCTGTCGTTGCAAGTGAACGGAGAGCACCATCACGTCGGCCGGGGTGATTCCGCTGACCCGCAGGGCCTGGCCGAGGCTGGCTGGGCGGATGGCTGAGAGCTTCTCGCGTGCCTCCCAGCGGAGCTGGCCGATTGCGTGATAATCCAACTGCGGCGGAATCTTCTTGGCGTCCATTTCCTCCAGTTGCTTGACCGAGCGGCTTTGCCGTTCGAGGTAGCCCGAGTAGAGCGCATCGACGGCGACGGACTCGACGGCCGACGGCGCATCTACATAAAGCGCCCGCAGCGGCTCGGCCGACTCACCGGCCCGGCCCAGCAGCTCGGGCAGGCTCGCCTGCGGCCCGCGAAGATGATCCCACATGCTCCGCCCGTCAAAACGCGTCACACGCATGAGCTCCCCAGCCCGGTTCATGACATCCCGACGGGAAGAAAACGCAGCCCACCGCCCATCGTCCACCGTGCCGACCGATCGGCCCAGCTGCGTGAGCCTCCGGTCGGCATTGTCGGCCCGCAGCGTCAACCGGTGCTCGGCCCGGCTGGTGAACATGCGGTACGGCTCGGTCACGCCCTTGGTCACCAGGTCGTCGATCATCACGCCGATGTACGCCTGGTCGCGACGCAGGATCACCGGCTCGGCGCCGGCGAGCGCCCGCGCCGCATTGACCGCCGCCATCAGCCCCAGCGCGGCGGCCTCCTCGTAGCCCGTCGTGCCGTTGAGCTGACCGGCCAGATACAGCCCGCCAACCGCCTTGGCTTCCAGCGTGGCCGACAGCTGCGTCGGCGGGGCGTAGTCGTACTCGATCGCGTAGCCGTACTGCACGATCTCCGCATCGGCCAGGCCCGGAACCAGCCGGACCATCTGCTCCTGCACATCCTCCGGCAGCGACGTGCTCAGCCCGTTGACGTAGACCCAATCCGTATCGAGCCCTTCCGGTTCGAGGAAGATCAGATGGCTGGACTTCTCGGCGAACCGCTCGATCTTCGTCTCGAAGCTCGGGCAGTACCGCGGGCCGACCGATTCGATCTGCCCCGTGTACAGCGGCGCCCGGTGGAAGTTCGCCCGGACCAGTTCGTGGATGGCCTCGTTGGTCTTCGTCAGCCAGCAGTCCACCTGCGGGGTGTCGATGGATCGCGTTAAAAAGCTCAGCGGCGTGGGCTGCTCATCGCCCGGCTGGCGGGAGCAGAGCGACGGTTCAATCGACCCCAATGCGATGCGCGGGCACGTGCCGGTCTTCAGCCGACCCAGCGCAATGCCCGCCTCCCGCAGCGAGTCGCTCAACGCGTTGGCCGCCGGCTCGCCGATCCGCCCACCGGCCCAGGTCCGCTGGCCGCAGTGCATCACCCCGCCGAGGAAAGTCCCGGCCGTCAGCACAACCGCTCGGCAGGCCAGCACCCCTCCCGCCTGCGACGAATCCGAAATCCGCACCCCGGCGACCTGGCCATCCGCGATAACAATCCCCGTCGCTTCGCCTTCGATGATGTCCAGCCCCTCGACCTCGGCCAGGGCCCGCTGCACCCAGGCAGCGTAGGCGTGACGGTCGGACTGGCAGCGCGGGCCGCGGACGGCCGGGCCCTTCGATGCGTTCAGCAGCCGGAACTGAATGCCCGTCGCGTCGGCGGCCAGACCCATCAGCCCGCCCAATGCGTCGATCTCGCGTACGATCTGCCCCTTGCCCACACCGCCGACGGCCGGGTTGCAACTCATTGCGCCGATGGTCCGACTCTCCAGCGTCACCAGCGCGACACGGCCGCAGAGCTTCGCCGCCGCCCAGGCAGCCTCCACGCCGGCGTGCCCTCCGCCGACAACCACAATGTCATACCCGCGATCCATCCCGCGATTATACCCACCACCGGGCAGTCCACCAACCGCCCGGCCGCCGACACATGAAAATGACCCCTCGCCTGGTCCTCACATTTCGGCACAAACCGCTGCAATCTTGCCTGCCAGAGTTGCCGCAAATCGCCCCGGACTGGTTATCTCACTCGCGGCCTGATAATGACCCGTTTTTACAGAATTCCTGACTTCAACATTGGGACACCCAATCAATGGAGCAGGTCGTAGAGGGC
>CAZCDM010000229.1:0-3153 GCA_964497475.1 uncultured Planctomycetaceae bacterium | reverse complement strand
CTGGAACAACCAACGGGCAGCGGCATGACGTGCCAGAAAAAAAGGTCACTCACATTGGCGGGGCGGTGTGCGGCAGGGCGTTGCGTCGGGCCGGGCCGGTGGGTATGGTAAGGCCAACACCATGCCCGCTCCTGCCAAACTGGACATCTACCAAACGTCCCTTCCGATGAAGAGTTTTTCGCACGCAGCGGCCAAGCGGCATCGCGCCGAGGCGATTGTCGTGCGCCTGGAGTATGACGATGGTTTGGTCGGCTGGGGTGAGACCCTCCCGCGGGACTACGTCACGGGAGAAACGCTCGATACGGTGATCGACGACATCCGCGATCGCATCTGGCCGAAGTGTATCGAAGGGGGGCTGCTCGAGCCGAGCGATACACCCGCGGTGATTCCTGCCCAGCAGGGGCGGCGGTGCATGAATGCCGCGGCGGCTGCGGTGGATCTGGCCTCGTTGCGGCGCATGTTTCACGACATTCACACGATCCCGCCGGAGCGGCTGCAGGCCATCGCCGGGCGGGCCCGCATGCGGACGTACATCGACACGCCCGTTACGGGCGTGCTGGGCAGCGAGGATACGATTGGCCTGTCCCGCAAGCTGCGGCTGATGCGATGGTTCGGCCTGCGGGACTTTAAACTCAAGCTCGGCCTGGGCGACCGCATCGACCGCGAGAATCTCGGCACGTGCTATCACCAGCTCCGCCGCGGGCTGGCCAAAGGGCACTACACGTTGCGGGTCGACGTCAACGGCGGCTGGAGTAAAGACGAGACGCCCGACCGCGTCGCGGCGCTGCGGCAGTTTGGCGTTTGCTGCGTTGAGCAGCCGGTCTATTGCTCGGCCCGGGAGTTGCTGGCCCTGGCGAAGAAGTGCGCCCTGCCGCTGATGGCGGATGAGTCGCTGCTGAAGGAATCGCACGCCAAGACGCTGGCGGCCGAGCCGGAGAAGGTCTGGTGGAATCTGCGGATCAGCAAGAACGGCGGGCTGCTGGCGACGCTGCAGTTGATGAGGCTGGCGCAGTCGGCCTCGGTGCCGTTCACGCTGGGCTGCATGGTCGGCGAGAGCAGTATCCTCTCGGCCGCCCAGCGCAGGCTGCTGCAGTTGGGCCCCGTGCCGAAGTTCGTCGAGGGCAGCTACGGGCGGTTCCTGCTGGAGGAGGACCTCCTGGCCGGTCGCAAATCGCTGCGGTTCGGCTATGGCGGGACGCTCAAGCCGCTGAGCAGTGACGGCCTGGGCGTCGAGCCGAGCGACGAGAAGATCCGCCGCTTCAGCCAGCACGTCGAGACGCTGGAGGCCTGATCAGACCAGGTCGGCGGCGGTGCTGCGGAGGGTGGCCATGGCCTGGCGTTCGATCTGTCGGACGCGCTCCCGCGTGAGCCCGACGATCTGGCCGATTTCCTTGTATGTCCGCGGGCCTTGCGGGTGGCCGTCGAGCCCGTAGCGAAGAATGACGATCTCGCAACTGCGTTCGTCGAGCCGGTCGAGTACGTCGTGGATCAGCGGGCCGAGCGATTCATCCAGCAGTCGCTGGTCGGGGGCGAGGATGTTTTCATCGGCGAGCATCTCTTCCAGGGCGTTGGGTTCGTCCGTGCCGAACTGGCTGGGGGCCCGCAGGGCGGTCATGCCTTGCTGGACGATCTCGGCCTTGCGGCGCGAGATGCCCAACGCCGAGGCGATTTCACCGACGGTCGGCTCGCGGCCGAGTTCGGCGGCGAGGTTCCGGCTGACCCGTCGCCACTTGCGAATGAGCTTGGAGAGGTAATCGGGAATGTGGATCGGCTGGTCGGCGTTGATCAGCGCCCGCTTGATGGCCTGCTTGATCCACCACGACGCATAGGTGCTGAACCGCACGTCCTGGTCGGGGTCGAAGTCTTCCACGGCCCGCATGAGCCCGAGATTTCCCTCGGCGACCAGGTCGCCCAGCGTCATGCCCGTCGAGATGAACTGCTTGGCGATTTTGACGACCAGCAGCAGGTTGGCGCGGATCATCTGTTGGCGGGCGATGGGGTCGGAATGTTCCCGTATCCGCCGGGCGAGCTGCTTTTCTTCCCGGGCCGAGAGCAGCGGCGTATGCTTGATCCGTTCCAGATACCAGCCCAAGGTAGATTGTTGTCTGGTTGCAGCCATCATGCAGTCCTCTCGCGCACCGAGCCCTGTAATGCTCATCGAACCGGGAGGCGGGAGACTTGAATAGCCGCGGGCGTAAAAAACGGCCTGGCACGGAGCCTGGCCGATGGGTATGACATGCAGGCGGTTTATGCGCCCTTGTCGTACTCGCCAATGGGGCGGTACCAGATATTGCGGAACCGCACGAGGTCGCCGTGGTCCTGGAGCATCAGCGGGCCGGCGGGGGCATGGGCTTCGTAGAAGCTGGTGACTTTGTGCTTGGTCGGGCCCTGGAGAACCTTTTCGATGTGCAGCGGCAGGCCGTTGAGGATGACCGTCGCGCGGGCGGGGGTCTTGATCAGGTCGCCGTCGAAGACCGGGGCCGTCCAGTAGATGTCATACACCTGCCACTGGGCGGGCTTTCGGCTGGGGTTGACCAGCGGGGCGCACTGGCCGTAGATGGAGCCGACCGTGCCGTCGGGGTAGGTGGGGTTGTCGTAGTTGTCCAGCACCTGGAACTCATACTTTTCCATCAGGAAAACGCCGCTGTTGCCGCGGCCCTGGCCGTCGCCCTTGACGACCTCGGGCGTGGCGAACTCCACGTGCAGGTGACAACTGCCGAACTCGTCCTTCGTCTTGATATTGCCCGTACCCGGGAGGACTTCCATGTAGCCGTTTTCGACCTTCCACCCGGCCGGGGTGCCGGGTTCCTTCACGCTGACCCAGCCGGAGAGGTCCGTGCCGTCGAACAGGACGGTCGCGTCGCTGGGGACCGAGCCAGGGGCGTCCTGCGTGCTGGCCGAGGGGGGCGTGACGACGCGGGGCTGGGGGCGATTGGGGTCATGCACGCAGAACGTGCTGCCGGGGATCATCGGGGTGTCGGTATAGCCATCGGGTTTTGCTGCCACGGTAAACTCCTTCGAAAAAGGGAAAGGTCAGCGTGCCAGTGTAGCTTCTGGCCGGGGGCGATGCAAGAGGCTTGTCAGCTGGTGAGTGCAATGGGTGAGTGACTTTTTTTCTGGCACGTCATGCCGCTGCCCGTTGGTTGTTCCAGT
>CAZCDM010000228.1:0-3165 GCA_964497475.1 uncultured Planctomycetaceae bacterium | reverse complement strand
TCGGCAAAGAAGGTCGAATATCTTTATTCCTGGGACGGACTACTAGCCGTACGGCCCGGGCGGGTTGTACTTCAGTTTGCACTGCTGCGGCGGGTTGCCGTTTTCCTCGAAAAGCACCAGCTCGTTATCTTCGGCGAGGTAGCACTCCGGCAGGTAGTACCACTCCTGCGGGCCGATGTTCCAGTATCGCCCGACGTTCCAGCCGTTGAGGAAGATCTGGCCCTTCTTCACGCCGCCGGGCCAGAAGAACAGCGGCTCGGTGGCGGCGGGGTCGGCTTTGAAGTTCACACGGTACCAGCAGCCCTTGCCCTTGATCGGCTCGCGGGCGGAGGTTTCCGGCAGGGCCGTCCAGGGCAGGGCGGACCATCGGCCCTCGGCCGAGACGGGCTCGAGCAGGGAGTGGAGCTGGACGTTTTTCAGGCAGGCTTCGTCGAGATCGCCCCAGATCAGCAGCTCGACGGTGTTCTTGCCCTTCTTGGTTTCCGGGCCGAAGGTCCAGCTGCCCCAGTTCGTGCCGCCCTGGCGGGCGAAGAACTCCACCGGGCGGTCGTTGCAGACGACCGCGACGTGGTGCGGTATGCCGCTGAAGCGCAGGTGGACAGAGGAGGCCTTGGGGAGGTTGAACGAGAAACTCGCCGATGTGATCGGCTGGGTTTCCAGGGCGTCCATGAGGTGGGCGAGGTTCCGCGGCAGGAGCCGGTGGGGGAAGCTCTCGACGGGTTCGATTTTCGGCGAGCAGGTCTTGAGGGGCTTGGCGTCCCAGATGTGGCCGTAGAGGCCCTTGGGTTCGCCGAGTCGGCTGCTGCGACATAACCGTCCGAGGTTGTCGACCATGACGACGAGGTTGGCTGGACCTTTTTTGAAGGAAACCGGCAGGGGGTCGCGCGTGGCGTCGGGGCCGGGGCCCCACGTGCCGAGCAGTTCGCCATCGAGGTAGAGCGTGGCGCGGTCGGCGCAGTCGGGCAGGAAGAGGTTGCGCTTTTTCGGCCGATCGTGCTCGATGGGGATGCGGTACCACGCATAGCCGTAGTGGATGCCGATTTTATCGACGTCGCGCGGGCGGTCGAGCTTGCGCCAGGGGAGGTTCTCGTCGACGGGCTCGGGGCAGATCGCGAAGCGGTCCCACTTGCCCAGGCGCGGCGCGGTGGGCTTGGAGGCCTTGGAGGGGGTGATCTTCCGGGTGGAGAGTTTGCACTCGCTCAGTGAGTAGACGTGGTACTGATTGGCCTTGTCGGCGTGCTGGATATCGTCCATGGTCCGGCCGACGAAGTCTGGCCCGAGGACGATCAGGTCGTCGACCGGCCAGGTGCGACGGGCCAGGTCGGTGGTGATCAGCAGGATCTGCTGGTCCTGGTGTTCGATGAGTTCAGGGCTCGGCCCGTCGGGGATGGTGACGGTGCGCGGCACGTTGTTGATGCTGAGTTGCCCTTCCAGGCCCGCTCGCCCGTGGAGGATGAGCACGGAGCGTTCCTCGGGCCCGAAGAGCCCCAGCGGCTGAAGCGAGCAGTAGTCCAGGACGGCCTCGCCGGGAAGCTTCATCTCGAACGGCACGGCCAGGGCGCCGCAGAAGCTCAGGTCGACCGAAAGGGTCTTGCCATTCGGCAGGGCCAGGTCGATGGTTTCGATGTCGTCCCGTCCGCCGTTGGTCACCACGGCCCACTGCCCGGCCGAGCCGGTAATGTTCAGCACGCCGGGGGCGTTGAGCAGGGCCGCTCCGACGCTGTCCATCTCGCCGGTGGCCAGGACGGGCCCCATCGACGAGGCCAGCATATTCACCACGCGCAGGTCGTAGTACGATTCCCGCAGCGAGCCGCCTTCGCCCAGCGGCGAGCCGCCGTCGTGGGTGGTGGTCTGGAAGGCGTGCTGGCTGGTCGCCAGGTGCCCGGCCCAGAAGGCGAGGTTCGTCCCGCCGTGGAAGTCGGCCAGGTTGTACTGTGCCCCGCAGCCGAGGACTTCCAGCGTGCGGCGGGCCAGTTCGTTCGGCTCGCGGTGGGGGGCGTCCTGGCCCCACAGGCTCGGCGAGGAGACGTGCAGGTCGCTGACCATCAGCGGCGCGTCGGGCTGGGCCCGGCGGAGCCGGCGCAGCTCGGGGACGATCTGGTCGAAGCCTTCGACGGTTTCGATGGCCTCGTCGGGGCGCGGCTCGGTGAGGCGGTTGGAGGTGATGATCGGAATGGTAAAGCCCGCCCGGCGGAACAGCTGCGTGATGAAGTCGAGATAGGCCGTCCGGTCCGGCTGGGTGGTGTAGCGGTAGTCCTGCTCGTTCTGGATCAGAACGATATTACCCCCCTGGGTGATCTGCAGGTCGCTGAGGCGTCCGAGAACCTGGGCGAAGTATTTGTCGAAATAGTGGGTGTAGGCGGCGTTGTTGGTGCGGTAGTTGATGCCGTTTTTCGCGTTCAGCCAGGCCGGCAGCCCGCCGAGGTCCCAGTCGGCGTCGATAAACGGCCCCGGGCGGATGATCACCATCAGCCCGATGTCGGCGGCGAGGTGGACGAATTCAACCAGGTCGCGCCCGTGCTCGAATTGCCACTGGCCCTCGGCGGTTTCGTGCACGTTCCAGGCGATGCGCGTCGAGACGCAGTTCAGCCCGGCCCGCTTGGCCTTGAGGAGGCGGTCGGTCCATAACTCCTCGGGCACCCGAAAGGTATCGATCGTACCGCTGACCAGCCAGATCGGCCGGCCGTCGATGGTAAAACTGCGATCCGTATAAGAGACATCCATGTTCATTTACCCCTGTTGTCCGCGGGATTAGGGTTCGCTGCAGCTTTGACGAAGTGTAAATCCGCAGGGGCAGAGCTTGCAAACAAAAAACCCACCGAAGCGGGGAAAAATGAGGTTGAGTCCTGTCATAACAGTCTGAAAATAAACAACATGCAGCACTATTGTCGAATTGGGCCAATCTTGCATGGTCTGGGCGTATTTTGTATGTATTTCTGCCAGTTTTCGCCGCTTCTGCTTGAGCCATCGCACCCACGAAGGGGAAACGCCACCCGAGCGCAACCTCATCGGCCTCTACCGCCGCCAACGCCAGTTCACGTTCTCCTTGCGATGCAATTCCCCTCGCCGCCATATCAGCAATGTTGCATCTCAAACATGAAACGCTCTACTAGTCTGTCCCATCTAAAAGGATGGGTAGAGTCGCTTCAGTTTCACTCGGGCATC
>CAZCDM010000227.1:0-3167 GCA_964497475.1 uncultured Planctomycetaceae bacterium | reverse complement strand
TGTCTTCGCCACCGCGGCGTAATACCGGCCCGGAAGAGATATTCAGCAAGCCCTGGTTACGAACTTCCAGGGCTCGTGGTGGGGCGAGGGCGATGACATGATCTGGGTGGATGGCTACAAGTGGCCACCCGACCTGCACGGCACGGGCAGCGAGGATTACCTCAACCAGGCCTGGGGCATGCAGCCCAACGCCTTCCAGCGCAACGGTTCGAGCATTCACGAGTCCAACACCAACGGCTACCAGACCAGCTATGTCCACCACATCGAGAACCCCGTGCGGTTCGAGAAGGAGATCAAGGTTACGATCGAGTATGGGCATGGCAATCACCTGGCCAACGAGATGTCGTCCACCGCGTACTGGTATGCTGCCAAGCCCACGAAGGTCGCCAAGCCGCCGGCGGTGTCCAAACGCATGCCCGTCCTGCGGGACAATCAGGGCAACTGGCTGTATGACCAGAAAAACCAGTGCCCCGGTGAGCCGGTGAAGATTACCGCCGAGATGAAGAAGATGAAAAAGGCCTGGGCCAAACGCATGGGCTGAGGGTTTTTGCGTGTCGATGGGTGTTCCGCTCATGGCAAGTCGACGATGTTGTTTTTGCCCCGGTCGGTTACAATGCAAGTATGAGTATCCCGCCGCATATTCAGATCGATCCACATGATCTGGAATCGTTCTGCCGTCGGTGGAAGGTCGAGGAACTTTCCGTGTTCGGCTCGGTTCTTCGAGACGATTTCAGCGACGACAGTGATGTGGATTTTCTGGTGCGTTTCCAGAACGAAGCCACCTGGACCCTTCTGGATTTGGCGCGGATGGAGCGGCAGCTTGAGTCAATGGTGGGTCGCTCGGTGGACCTGATCGAGCGGGCGGGCATCGAACAGAGTCGCAATCCATATCGCCGGCGGACCATTCTTTCTTCGGCGGAGCGGCTCGTGTGAATGATCGAGATCGCGACAGCCTCTGCGATGTGATTCTCGCCGCCCGTGCCGCCCGGGAGTTCCGCGGGAGCGGGACCATGGACGAGTTTCTGGCCGACCGAAAAAGCCAATCGGCCGTGCTGCATCAATTGCTGGTTCTGGGCGAAGCGGTCAAGCGGCTGTCTCCGGAGTTCGTCAGCGGTGTGGATGATGTGCCCTGGCGGGATATCGCTCGCATGCGGGACAAGCTGATTCACCATTACGAGGGCATTGATGCAGGGCGAATCTGGGGGGTGGTCGAGCATGATCTGCCCGCGCTTCTGCAACAGCTGGAGCCTTTGCTGCCGGAGGATTCTTCCGGCGAGAACTGCTGATATGGCTGCGGAGCTTGGAGGACCCTTGGCTTGTTTCTTCTCCGCGTCGAGCCGACAATGACGGGCGGATGAATGATACGCAGGACAATCTTTCGCTGGCCGGGCGCGTGGCGGTCTGCATCGATCAGGCGGAGCTGCTCGGCGCGGGCGAGGCGGTGGTGGTGGCCGTCTCGGGCGGGCTGGACAGCGTCGTGCTGCTGGACGTGCTGGCGAGCCTGGCCGGTCAGGCGGGGCGGGGCTATCGGCTGACGGTCGCGCACCTGGACCATTGGCTGCGCGAGGGGTCGAGTGACGATGCCGCCTTTGTTACCGAGCAGGCTGGGCGGTACGGTCTGGCGTGCGATGTCGAGGCCGTCGACGTAGCAGCCCTGGCCGAGCGGCTGGGCGAGGGCACGGAACATGCCGCCCGCTCTGCGCGGTATGAGTTTCTTGCTCGTGTGGCTGCGGCGCGGAACGCATCGGCCGTGGCCGTGGGCCATCACGCCGACGATCAGGTCGAGACGATTTTGTTTCGGCTGTTCCGCGGCACGGCGCTGCGGGGCCTGGCGGGCATGGCCCGGTCCCGGCCGATGGGCGAGGCGGGCGGGGTGAGGCTGATTCGCCCGCTGCTGGATTTTCCGCGGGCCGAGCTGGATGCATACGCCCGCAGCCGGGGGCTGACCTGGCGGGAGGACCCGAGCAACGCCAGCAGCGATCACAGCCGGAATGTCATCCGCCACGAGCTTCTGCCGCTGGTGCGCGAGCAGCTCAACCCCGCGGCCGACGAGGCGGTGCTCCGCCTGGCGGCCCGAGCCGATGCGGTCGAGCGGTTCGTCTCGGCCGAGGCGCGGGCCTGGCTGGAGCGGAGCGTTTCGCTGCGGGCTGACGATCGGATTCTGCTGGATGCGGGGGTGCTTGCCGCAGCCGACGAGGCGGTCCGCACGGCGGCGGTCTACCTGGCGTTGGAGGAGCTGGGGATCGGCCTGCGGGACCTCTCGGCTGAGCATTTGCGGGCCATCGATGCGCTGCTTGTGGAATCGGCTGGGGCGGTGAATCTGCCGTGTGGCTTTCGGGCGGTGCGACGAGGCAGCCAGTTGCTGCTGCTGACTCCACAGGCCGACGCTTGACAAGCCCGCCCCGGTCGCGTCTGCTGCTGTAGTTCCGCGGTATATCTCCAACTCGAACGGACCCACCATGAAGGTTTTCGCGATTAACGGCAGCGCCAGGAGCAAGGGCAATACGAAGATTCTCATCGAGAAGGTTTTCGAGCCGCTCAAGGCGGAGGGCATCGAGACGGAGATTCTCTCGCTGGCGGGCAAGACGATTCATGGCTGCCGGGCATGCTACAACTGTTTTTCCGCCGAGACGCACCGCTGCACGTTCGACAATGACGTGGTCAACGAGTGCATCGGCAAGATGCTCGAAGCCGACGGAATCATCCTGGCCAGCCCGACGTATTTTGCGGACATCTCCGCTGAGCTCAAGGCGGTGATTGACCGGGCGGGACTGGTCGCCAAGGCCAACGGCGACTTGCTGGCCCGGAAGGTCGGGGCGGCCGTGGTGGCGGTGCGACGCGGCGGGTCGATCCACGCCTACGATTCGATCAATCACTTCTTCGGCATCAATCAGATGATCGTGCCCGGCTCGTGCTACTGGAACATGGGCATCGGCCGGGAGGTCGGCGAGGTCGAGGGCGACGAGGAAGGCATGAAGACGATGACCGTCCTTGGCGAGAACATGGCCTGGCTGCTGAAGAAGATCAACGGCTGAGCTGAGCAGCCGGCGCGAAGGCGGTACTGGGCGTCCGGCGGGGCGGTCAGTCGGCGACGACGTTGCGCTTCGGGCGGAAGAGGAAGACCATTCCGCCGCCGAGAAGAATGCTCAGCAGGGCGATTTCGATAC
>CAZCDM010000226.1:0-3168 GCA_964497475.1 uncultured Planctomycetaceae bacterium | reverse complement strand
AGTCAGATCGCTCAACGGCGGAGTTGGGCAAGGCTATCTGGGAAATCCCGGTTGAAAGCAGTCAATTCCACGAAAGCTTCGTGGATGGAATGAACCTAACGTGTCTTTTGTTGTACTTCGGGATAAAGATGCAAGCGATTCCCATGCTGTGAAAGCACGCTTGGTGGACCTTTGTGAAAAGGGTCGGCGCCCCGACACTTTGGTACGTATTGTTTGCCATGAATTGGAATCGTGGTTTCTGGGCGATTTCGAGGCCTTGGGACAAGCATTCAACGTTAACGTAATGCGGCATGCGAATAAGTCCAAGTATCAAGACCCTGATCGGATGGCCAATCCTGCAGGCGAGCTTGCGACGCTTATCCCAGCATACGGGAAAGTCAGCGGCGCCCGTATGCTCGGCCAAGTACTTGTAATCGAAGGAAACAGGTCTTCCAGCTATCGAGTTTTTATTTCGGGGCTACGAAGACTAGTGAATCAACTGCAAGGTCAAAATGATAATGAATCCAACTAATCGAATCGTGAAGGCTTTCACACAAGGCTCAAAGCAGCTCCTGCCGTTTCTCACGGCCGGCTATCCGGACATGGAAACCACGGCGGGCTGCCTGGCAGAGTTCGAAGCCCGCGGCGCGAAAATCTGCGAGCTGGGCATCGCCTTCAGCGACCCCATCGCCGACGGGCCGATCATCCAGGCGAGCATGACCGCTGCACTGGACGGCGGCGTGACGCTGGCGAAGGTTTTTGAGATGGTCCGCGGCTATCGCGCCGGCGGGGGGCAGATGGCGCTTCTGGCGATGCTGAGCTATTCGATCGTCTATCGCCATGGCGTGGAAGCATTCGTAACCGAGGCCGCCGAGGCCGGCTTCGACGGGCTCATCGTGCCCGACCTTCCGCTGGAAGAGGCCGCCGAGCTGGACCGCCTTGCAAGCCAGGCCGGCCTGTGCAGCGTGCTGCTGATCTCGCCGACGACGCCGCAGCCGCGGCGGGTGGAAATCGCCCGGGCGTCGCGCGGGTTCGTTTACTTCATGAGCGTGGCGGGCATTACCGGCGAGCGGGCTGAGCTCCCCCAGGCGACCTTCGATGGTGTAGCCGAGCTGCGCGAGCATACCGACACGCCGGTGTGCATTGGCTTTGGGATTTCCACGCCGGAGATGGTGACCGCGGCCTGCCAGGCCGGCGATGGTGCGATCGTCGGCTCGGCGATCCTTCACAAGATCAACGACGCCCGCGACGGTGGTGGCGACCGCCAGGCCGGCGTCCAGGCCGCCGGCGATTTCGTCGAATCGCTGCTCAAGCCCCTGGGCTGATCAGTCCTGCGCGGGCGGGTCGTTTTTTCGGCCGATGGCTGGTTCGATTGCGCCGCACTCGGTGCAGGCCATGCAGCGCACGCAGCCGTTGGTGTTGACGGCTTCTTCGACGGCCACGCCCATGGCGCATCGGCTGCGACAGGTATTGCACTGGCCGCAGGCATCGCCATCGAACCGCAGGTGGAATACGCTGAAGCGGTTGAACAGGGCCAGCACCCCGCCGAGGGGGCAGAGCATTTTGCACCAGGGCCGATGCGTAAAGAGCATCAGTACCACGAGCACGGCCAGGATGAGGTACTTCCAGTTGATCGCGTTGCTCCAGGGGACCTGGCCCATGAGCATGCGGGGCAGACCCGCCTCGGCGGCACCGACGGGACAGACGTTGCAGATGAAGGCCCAGTTTTCGGAGCTCTTGCCCAGCAGGATCGGCCCGACGATCACCAGCCCGACCAGCACGAGGTATCGGCCGTGATGCGTCCAGTTCGGCAGGCGGAACTTCGGCGTGGGGATGCGCGCAAAGAGGTCCTGCACGAAGCCGAACGGGCAGACCCATCCGCAGATCAGCGAGCCGACCAGCGCCCCGACCAGCAGGACTGCGCCGATGGTCAGCAGCGGCAGCAGGTGCAGGGCAGCGCCTGAGGCGGCCAGGCCGATCGGGCACGCCGCCGAGGCCAGCGGACACGCATAGCAGTGAAACACGCAGGACGGCACGCCGCGCAGGGCGGCGATGGGCATCAGCCAGACCGGCAGGAACGCCAGCTGCACCCAAGGCCGGGCGCGAAGAATTTTCCTCGCACGGGACCGGCGGGAGGACTTGACGAAGGACGAATTGGATTGGCGATTGACCATGGCACGCATGATCGGCGAGGACTACACTCAGGTGGGGCAGAAGTCGTCGTCGGTCTTCTTGTCCTTTTGCAGGGGGGCGGTTTCCGGCGGGGCCGGTGCGGTCGTGGGGTCGGTGGCCTGGTCGCGGTCGCGTGTGGCTGCGTCGGATTCGGGGGTGCTTGCGTAGACGCGATCCAGCCCGCCGCGGGTGATGGCTTCGTTGATTTGAACTTCGTTGAAGGCTTGCTCGGTCTGGCCGACCTGCACGCGGCGGACGAGCATCGCCCCGGCAAAGAGCACGCCGACGGCCCCGGCGGCCAGCAGCAGCCCCAGCCACGGCGCGCGAGCTTCGGTGGGGCGGCTGGCCGGGTCGATCTTCGGCTGGTTGGTGTGTAGTTTGCGTCGGGCCATGGGTGTCTCGTCTACGGAGGTGCATGGGAATCGAACCCACCTGGGACTTGTTCGAGCCCCACACTGGTTTTGAAGACCAGGGGCGCCACCAGGCTACCGTTCACCTCCGGGGCAGGGATATGGTAGCATCGGCCGGGCTGGACGCCAAGCAAAACTGCGTCGATACGTCACGCCGGGCCATTGGCAGGGCGGCCGGACAGGAGCCCGGCCGCACGAGTCGTGATGTCTGCAGAAAGCCGCGAAGCGGCGAAAGTGTTTAGCCGGGGGCGCAAGCCCCCGGTGCGAGGCTCACAAACGATGCAGCCCTGAAAGGGCGACAGGAACGGAGAGCAAGATCACTTTCGCCCCTTCGGGGCTCAATGCTTGTGGGACACGGTTTCCGGGGGCTCGCGCCCCCGGCTACAACCTGTCGGGCCTTCGGCCCTGAAAACAGGACGACTCACAGGAATCCATGGGTCTCGAACTACCTGACTGGTGGCCTGTTTATGGATTGGCGGTGCCTATGCTCGCAACCTGCCCGTATGGGTGGGCATGCGGATCGCACAGCCGGGTGAGGTGGTCCCCATGCGTTGGACAGATTCCGGGGCAGAATAAGGTGGAATCGTCTACGTGGGGTATGTTTTCG
>CAZCDM010000225.1:0-3241 GCA_964497475.1 uncultured Planctomycetaceae bacterium | reverse complement strand
GGCGAACGGTCACTCCCAACTGCGCGACGGATCATACCCGGCCGGGCCGTCGTCCTCGTCATCGTCCTCGTCGTCGAAGTACTTCCACTGCTCTGCCTCGGCAAGCTCGTCCATCTCCGACTCCATCAGCTTGAACATCTTCTCCTGCATCGGCGCGAACCGCTCGTAGTACCGCAGCGTGGCCTCGTACCCGGCGACCATCTGGTTGATCTTGATCAACTGCCA
This sequence comes from uncultured Planctomycetaceae bacterium, assembly GCA_964497475.1. Classification (GTDB taxonomy): domain Bacteria; phylum Planctomycetota; class Phycisphaerae; order SM23-33; family SM23-33; genus CAZCDM01. The sequence goes on along the minus strand of CAZCDM010000225.1, from coordinate 3,016 downwards.
CTTGGTGAGGCACTCGGGCTCTTTGATGTTGCTGAACGGGTCGCACGCAAAGGTAACCTGCCCGTCTTCGCCCCGGCTGAAAAACTCGCACTGTTCGCACTGGATCATGACATCTCCTGAATTCGACCTGCGTGACATCCGACAAAGCCATCCTACCGCAAGGGGACCGGGCAATGCAAACACTGGCCGAGCCGGGGGCAATGCCTATAATGAACTCACACCCCTTCTACGGAAGCGAGCTGTCATGACTATCCGCATACTCTGCATTGGCGATCTCGTCGGCAAGGCCGGGCGAAGCGTCCTGGCTGAAACCCTCCCGGGCCTGGTCCAGGAGCGGGAGATCGACCTGGTCGTCTGCAACGGCGAGAACGCCGCCGGCGGCAGCGGCATTACGCCGAACATCGTCGAGAAGCTCCAGAAGTACGGCGTGGACGTCGTCACCCTGGGCGACCACTGCTACCGCCGCGACGAAATCTACCCCGCCCTGGGCGAGTCCAACCGCGTGATCCGACCGGGCAACCTGCCCAGCAGCTCGCCCGGCCGCGGCGTGACGGTCGTGGCCAGCAAGTCCGGTCAGCACCGCATCGGCGTACTCAGCGTCATGGGGCAGCTGAACATGGGCGTCCATGGCGACTCGCCCTGGGCCTGGCTGGATCGCACCCTCTCGGCCATGGACGACGACGTGAAAATCCGCATCGTCGACTTCCACGCCGAGGCCACCAGCGAGAAAATCGGTGCCGGCTGGTTCCTCGACGGCCGGGCCAGCGTCGTCTTCGGCACGCACACCCACGTGCCCACCGCCGACGCCCGCGTCCTGCCCGAGGGCACGGGCTTCATCTGCGATGTCGGCATGACCGGGCCCTACGACAGCATCCTCGGGCGACGCAAAGACCGCGTGCTGAAGTTCATGACCACCGCCATGCAGCAGAAGTTCGAGATGGCCACCGAAGACCCGCGCGTCTACGGGCTGCTGGCCGAGGTCGATACCCGCACCGGCCGGGCCGTCTCCGTCGAGCAGATCGTCCGCACCGGCAAGGCGCCATCCAGCCCCTACGACGCCGACGACCGGAAATCCTACAACGCCTCCCACAAGAAAAAGTAGCCATGACTGACCCAGCCGCGTGGGGCGCCATCTTCGACATGGATGGCGTCCTGATCGACAGCTACGACGCCCACTTCACCGCCTGGCAGGAGACGCTCGCCGCCGCCGGCCAGGAGTTCACGCTCGATATGTTCCAGGCCACCTTCGGCATGACCAACGCGGGCATCTTTGCCAAGTGCTTCCCCTCCCTGCCGCGCGAAACCACCGAGCCGCTCGGCGAGGAAAAAGAGGCCGCCTTCCGCCGCATCCTCCGCCAGCAGTTCCCCGAGATGGACGGTGCCGGCGAGCTGCTGACCGCCCTGGATCGCGCCGGGGCCCGCCTGGCCATCGGCTCGTCGGGCCCGCCGGAAAACGTCCAGGCCCTGCTCGACGCCATGGACACCGCCTCGCTCTTCGGTGCCACCGTCAACGGCCGGGATGTTACCCACGGCAAGCCGGACCCGGAAGTCTTCTGCAAGGCCGCGGCCAGGCTCGACCTGCCGCCGGGCCGATGCGTCGTGGTCGAAGACGCCCCCGCCGGCGTCCGGGCCGGCAAGGCCGCCGGCAGTGCCGTCGTCGCGCTGACCGGCACGGTCGATCGGCCCGCCCTCGATGCCGCCGGCGCCGACCTCGTCGTCGACGCCCTGGCCGAACTGACGCCCGAAACCATGCACGCCCTGCTGAACTAGCGAATTTTGCTTAACAAACGTCGTGCGGCAGTGGTGTCATTCTGAGCGTAGCGGGTTGCGAAGCAAACCGCGAAGCCGAAGAACCTTTTCGCCACAAGACCCTTCGGCCTCCCCGTATGGGGAACCTTCCTCAACAACAATTACGGCTACGACCGCGACGACCTGCCGCCGGGCATCTCGCAGAATCGCTACATCCGCCGGTACTGGCAGGGCGCGCTGGAGCTGCTGAGTATCGTACTCGATACCTGGGCCACCTCCGGCGAGGATCGCCTGATTACCGAAACCCTCCTGCCGTTGGCCGGGCCGATCTTGCGACACTACTTCGGCTATTACTCCGAGCGGGACGACAAGGGCAAGGTACGTTTCGCCCCGGCCCAGTCGCTGGAGACATGGCATGATGCGGTGAACCCCTCGCCGGTGATCGGTGGACTGGCGTGGGTGCTGGACGGCCTGATAGCCCTGCCAGAGGACCTGCTCGACCAGGACCTCCGCCAGCAGTGTCGCACCTGGCGAGATCTTCTGCCCGAGCTTCCCACACGAACCTATGACAACTGGCGGAAAAAGGTCATCCTGCCGGCGGCCGAGTACGACCACCTCTTCAATAGCGAGAATCCGGAACTGTACTGCATTTTCCCGTATCGTCTCTTCGGGCTGGGCAAGGCGGACCTGGACGTCGCCCTGGCCACGTGGGAGGATCGGTTCTTTCCCGGGGCTGAGGGTTGGCGGCAGGATCCCATCCAGGCAGCGATGCTGGGCCTGACCGACGACGCCCGCGACGGAGTCTGCACGCTCTTCTCGACCCCTCACGAGAACAGCCGATTCCCCGCCTTCTGGGGCCCGAACTTCGACTGGGTACCAGACCAGGACCATGGCAGCGTTGGCTGCATCGCCCTGCAGCGGATGCTCCTCCAGGCCGACGAGGGACGCATTCTGCTCCTGCCGTCCTGGCCGAAGCACTGGGATGTGCGGTTCCGTCTCCATGCGCCGCAGCAGACTATCGTCGAGGGCGAGCTGAGCGGCGGTACGCTCCATTCGCTGCAGGTCACTCCCGAAGCGCGCCGGGCCGAGGTAGTCCTGCCCGACTGGCTGGGCTGAACCGAGCGTGCGGGCGAACCAAAACAAGCCGTGTGCGACATAATTTTGGGGCGGCAATTCAGGGGGCTCGAAGCATGCCTGTGCGAGCATAGGCATGGGTGACTGACATTTTTTTCTGGCGCGATGTTAGCCCTTGATTTATAATGGCTTA
>CAZCDM010000224.1:1249-3272 GCA_964497475.1 uncultured Planctomycetaceae bacterium | reverse complement strand
GATGCTCGCCGAGGCGGTCGAAAAACTTCGCGCCCATGGCGATACGAATCTGCACTATCTCGACGGGCTGGACGTCATCGGCCCCGACCAGGCCGACACCATGCCCGACGAGCTTCACCCCGACGGAGCGGGCATGTACGTTCAGGCCGAGCGGTTCGCCGCGGCGGCCGTTCCGCTGCTGGGCCTGGGCTATCAAACCACCGGCCCGCCCGCACGGGCCAGGGAATCCGATGTAAAAAAATGAGCGACGAGCAGACCCAAGACCAGATGGATTGTACCACCGACTCGCCCCGGGCGAAGCTGGCTCGCATTGTCCTGGTCCTTGCGGCGGTGGCGATCCTGGCCGGCGGGGTCTACTTCCAGCGCAAGCAGATCCGCTCCATGCAGAGTGACAACCCCGGCGGCGAACCGACCGGCCCGGCGGTACTCAACCCGCCCCCGGCCGATGCGTATCCGTGGATCGACCCGGCCCGCTACGAGCCGGCCTACTGCATCGGCGCTCGCATCGCTCCGCCCAGCGGGTTCCGCCGCGCCCAGGCCTCGCCCGAGAGCTTCGCCCAGTGGCTGCGCTGCCTGCCCCTGCTGCCCGGCGAGCCGCCCCTGCTGAAATACGACGGCTCGAAGCGGACCAATCAGAACGCCCACTTCGCCGTGCTCGACCTGCCCATCGGCCCGGACGACACGCTCAGCTCGGCTGATGGCATGTACCTGCTGCGGACGACCTGGCTGTTCGTCACCGGCCAGGGCGAACGCATCCGCTTCGGGCCCGGGCCGATCGAGTTCGCCAACACCCTCGCGGCCATGCAGCCCGCCTCGGCTCGGGCCACCACCTCCGCCCCGGCCCGGCCCGGCCCGCTGCGCGCACTCGACGCCTACCAAAAAGCCCTGTTCGCTGCCGCCAACTCCCAGACCCTCATCAAAGACACCACCCCACCCCCCCTGCAGGACCTGCAGATCGGCGACCTGTTCGTCCATCCGGGCCAGCCCGGCCATGCCGCCATCGTCGTCGACCTCGCCATCCACCCAGCCAGCGGCAACAAGGTGTTCCTGCTGGCCCAGGGGGGCAGCCCGGCCCAGCAACTGCACGTCATCATCAACCCAACCCACAGCCAGTTCTCGCCCTGGTATCCCCTCGAAGCCGTCCCCCAAATTCGCACGCCGGAGTGGACCTTCAGCCACGATGAGCTGCGACGGTTCCGATAGCCATTCTTTTGAAAAGTCCATTTGGCGTGTACCACAGCCGCCCCCGGCTGTGGGTTGGCCCCAGCTGTGGTTTGCCAGAGCACGCCCCCACATCCATGCGAGCATGGCACTTCACAGCCAATTTCTGCCCGATTTGCGATGGTTCAGCCCGGAGCCAGTGGGTTCTGGTCGGCCGACGGGCTACAATAAGCTATGACGAAAGGAGTTTTTCCATGCGCACTGTGCTGACCGTTCTTCTCGTCGGCGTGGCGTTGATCGCCACAGCCTGCAACGACCGCATTGAACTGACCGTCCGGAACGAAACCCGCCGCGGCGTGGAAATCGAACTCGAAGGCGAATACCACGACGGCCGGGACTTCGAGTACGAAGACCGCCTCGGGCCTTGGGACGAAATCCGCTACCGCTTCGAGAAAGACCGTCTGCCGGTCCGCTTCGAACTCGAAGCCGGCCCCTGGGAGCGGGACATCCGCCTCTACTCCGACGACCCCCAGAAACTCTACGTCTACGTTACGCCCCGCGGCCTGCGAGGCCCGACGCGCAAAGACCGCCGCAGCGCCCGCTATGACGACCGCGACCGGCGCGACCGCTACGACAATGACGACCGCCACTACGACCGCCGCAACCGCGACGACGATGATGACGCCCGCTATTGGCGAGACCGACGCGACCGCGACGATGACGACGACTGAATCGCCCTGATTGCATCCCTCAGGCAGGACGACTCTTGCCTGCACCGCCCATCCGGACGATAATACTTTCAGCATGGCACTGACGCCCGAAGAACAAGCACGCCTGTGGTTCCAGAAGCAGGAGCAACTGC
>CAZCDM010000224.1:0-1149 GCA_964497475.1 uncultured Planctomycetaceae bacterium | reverse complement strand
CTGCCCGAAACCGCTCGCCCGCCCGAGGAGCCCGACGCAGTCGAAATAAAATTGCCCGACCGGGCCGAGGCGCCCTCAGAGTATTCCACTATGCCCGACATCCGCCTGGCCGAGATGGCTGAGCAACCTCCCGAGCAGGACATCGAATTCGACGTGCCCGGCTTCGGGGAGATCGAAGACTTCCAGGGCCAGGACCCCTCCGACGCAGACATGGAATACGTCCTGGAAGACCTCGCCCAGACCGTCACGCCCGATGACGACTCCGAACCGGCCGAGCCGCCGGCCAAGCCGACGCGCCCGTCGCGGCGAAGCAAGCCTTCCGCCTCTTCCGGCGGATCGGCTGGGCCCACCTTGCTGCTGGCGGGAGCTGTACTGGTGGCGGCCGGCTGGCTGGTCGGCCTGGCCGTCCAAATCGCCGAGCTGCTGCGATCGCTGGGCTCGGCCGACAGCGCGCAAGGCCCCCAGGCCCTTGTTCGGGGAGGCATTGTCGCGGTGGGATTGGCACTGACGGCCGGCTGGTGGCTGCTGGCGGTCAAACGCCCCGGCTCCGGCGCGACGTTCCGGTGGCTCGTGCGGATCGCGGTGCTGCCCGTGGCGATGCTGGCATTCTGGCCGACGGGCTCGCTGCCGGGGCTGGTCGTCTCAGCCGGGGCCCTGGTGGGGTTCGTCCTGGCCAGCCTGCTGGCCGGCCAACTCACCGCCGACCTCGGGCGAAACGCACTGGCCCCGCAGCTGCGACTGCTGGCCGGGCTCGTGCCTCTTGGGGCAGCCGCTCTGGCGTTTGTCGTGCGGAGCGAACTCGCCGAAGCCCTCCAGCCCGACGGCATGCAACGAACCGCCAGCGAACTGTTGACCCACGCCGTGCGAAACCCCGTGGCTGCATCGGCGCTGCTGGGCGGGCTCTGCCTCTGGCAGGCGGCCCTGTATATCCGGCTTGCCATCTGGACCTACCGCAAAAAAGCCCGCCTGAAGTAGCTTCATAAGTGCAGGGGGTTGCTTTTGCCCGCCGGGCCGATGAAAATATGGCCGGATGGAGACAAAAAATATTTTTGGCTTTTGAACCTGTTGCACAATTCCATTTTAACAAATGAATATTGCTGCAAGGTTGGTAGAATCCGTCTGTTGGCTGGATTTTGAGCTTTGGAAAGG
>CAZCDM010000223.1:0-3322 GCA_964497475.1 uncultured Planctomycetaceae bacterium | reverse complement strand
ACGTGCGCCGAACATGCGATATTCCCAAACCCCACAACCCGAATTTAGATGCGTAAGCCCTGAGAAACTCCCCCCAGCGTATTGACACACGCCCAAGGTTGGGTAAGGTGTAGAACTCGGCTTGCGAGGATGGGATTGACACCAGCTCCCCGACGGGGAAAGGCGTAGCGATGCACAAGAACAACGTGACGGTAATCGGATTGCAATGGGGTGACGAGGGCAAGGGCAAGGTGGTTGACGCCCTGGCCGATACCAGCCAGTACGTCGTACGATTCTGCGGCGGGGCCAACGCAGGTCATACCGTCACGGTCGGCGAGGAGCGCTTCGCCCTGCACCTGATTCCCTGCGGCATTCTGCACGAAAATGTCATGAACATCGTCGGCAATGGCGTGGCGTTCGACCCGGACGTCGCGTCGCTGGAAATCCAGGGGCTCGTCAAGCGCGGCGTGAAGGTCGGGCCGGAGAACCTGCGGATTTCCGCCAACGCGCAGATGGTCATGCCGTGGCACAAGATGCAGGACCTGCTGAGCGAAAAGCAGCTCGGCTCGCGGAAGATCGGCACGACGGCCAGGGGAATCGGCCCGTGCTACGCCGACAAGGCCAACCGCTCGACGGCTATCCGCGTGGGTGAGATGCTCAACCCCACGGGCCTGGCCCAGAAGATCCGCCTCGTCGGGGCGATCAAGAACAATCTGTTCCAGTCGATGTACAACGCCGAGGCCATGGACATCCAGGCCATTACCGAAAAGTACGTCGCCCTGGCTGAGACGCTCAAGGAGATGATCGGTAATACCGGGGCGCTGCTGCGGAAGTCTGACCCGCAGAGCGAGCGGATTCTCTTCGAGGGCGGGCAGGGTTCGATGCTGGACGTCGACCACGGGACCTACCCGTTCGTGACGAGTTCGTCGGTGACGGCCTGCGGCGTGCCCAGCGGTGCCGGCGTGCCGCCGCGTGCGGTCGGCCGGGTTGTGGGCATCATGAAGGCCTACACCACCCGCGTAGGGGCTGGGCCCTTCCCCACCGAGCAGGATAATGAAATCGGCGATGCGATTCGCGATGCGGGCAATGAGTATGGCACGACGACGGGGCGCCCCCGCCGCTGCGGCTGGCTGGACGCAGCCCTGGTGAAGTACACCGCCTCGCTGTCCGGCGTGGACGAACTGGCCCTGATGCTGCTGGACGTGCTCTCCGGCATGGACGAGCTGAAAATCTGCACCGGCTACACCATCGACGGCACGGAAATCGAAGACTACGAGCCGGGCCTGCTCGGCCAGGTCCAGTGCGTCTACGAAACCATGCCCGGCTGGAAGGAAGACATCACCGCCTGCACCACCTACGACGAGCTGCCCGAAGCGGCCCGGAATTACGTCGACCGCGTCAGCGAGCTCATCGGCCGACCGGTGGGCATTATCAGCGTCGGACCCGGGCGCGAGCAGACCATCGGCCATGACACGCAGGTTTGGGAGAACTGCTGATGGCCGGGGCGACCGCCGAGCAGATTGCCGCCAACCGCAAGGCCCTGGGCGTGGCCGACGAGCAGATCCCCCGCAGTATCGCGATCATCATGGACGGCAATGGGCGGTGGGCCCGCAAGCGGAACCTGCCTCGCCCGCTGGGCCATCGCGAAGGCGCCAAGGTCGTCCGCGCCATCGTCAAAGCCGCCGCCGCGCTGGGGCTGGACTCGCTGAGCCTCTACTCCTTCAGCCAGCAGAACTGGTCCCGCCCGCCGGAGGAAGTCGACGCCCTGATGCACCTCTACGCCGAGTACCTCGTCGAAGAACGCCAGACCGTCATGGACAATAACGTCCGCCTGCGCCACCTCGGCCGGCGCGACGAACTGCCCGAGCCCGTCCTGCGCGAGCTGGACGAATCGGTCCGCGTCTCCAGCACGAATACGGGCATGTTCCTGGGCCTGGCCCTGAACTACGGCGGCCGCGAGGAAATCCGCGACGCCGTCCAACGCCTCGCCCGCCAGTGCCTCGCCGGCCAGATCACCCCCGAGCAGATCGACAACAACCGCATCTCGGCCAGCCTCGATACCAACGGCATGCCTGACCCGGACCTGCTGATCCGCACCGCCGGGGAGATGCGCATCAGCAACTACCTGCTGTGGCAGATGTCCTACACCGAGTTCCACGTCACCGAGACGTACTGGCCGGACTTCAGCCAGGCCGACCTGCACGAGGCTATCCTCGCCTACGCCGCCCGCCACCGCCGCTTCGGCGGGGTGGACAACTCCAACACCTGATCGGCCGCTCGGGCCGGGCGACATTCTGCTGGAAATTCCGCCCGCCCTGTCGTGTAATGGCCCGCCATGGACGCCTCACGAGTTCTCAAGCGAATCGTTTTCGGCTCGGCCATGATCGTCGCGATCACCGGGCTGCTTCTGCTGGACTACTGGCTCGGCCATGACGCCAACGCCTCGCGGACGAGCATCGGCCTGCGAGGCCTGCCCGTGGCGGCAGTGCTTGTCGCCCTGGCGGCCATCGGCCTGCTGGAATTCGCCGGGCTCTTCCAGCGGGTGGGCATTGCGATCCACCGCAAGACCGCCCTGCTGGGCGTGGTGGTACTAACGGCCGGTCCCCTGCTGCGAGAGGTGATTCTGCTTGGCCCGACCTGGCTGGCGCGACTGAGCGGGGCGGTGCTGGACTGGCCTGCCCTGCCGGCCCTGCTGGTGCTGGCTGCCTTCGTGGCGCAGATCCGCACGAAATCGCTCGACAACGCCCTGCCTCGCATCGCCGCGACGGTTCTGGGCATGTTTTACCTGGGCCTGGGGGGCGGGCTGATCCTCCAACTGCGGATGATCTCTCTGCCGCTGCTGGTGCTGTTCCTTCTGGCGGTGAAGTTCATGGACATCGGCGCCTATTTTACCGGCACGGCCATCGGGCGACACAAGATGATCCCCTGGCTGAGCCCGGCCAAGAGCTGGGAGGGGCTCGTCGGCGGGATGGTCTTCGCGGCCGGGGCGACCGTCGGCGGGCTGGCGCTGCTGGCGGCGATTCTGGGCGAGAGCTTCCCGGCCGAGTCCTGCGGGCTGTGGATTCTCTGGGGGGTGCTGACGGGCCTGGCCAGCCAGCTCGGCGACCTGTGCGAGTCGCTGATCAAACGCGCCGCCGATGCGAAAGACTCCGGCGCGGTCGTGCCGCAATTCGGCGGCGTGCTGGACATGCTCGACTCGCCCCTGCTGGCTGCACCGGCGGCGATGGTTCTGCTCCGCTGGCTGGGGCTGGGCTGAGCGGCCTCGACGAAATCCTGTTGCATCCTGCTGCCAGACGGACTAGCCCGCATTTCTCACCGGTCCGTTGATTTTTGTTGGTGACGA
>CAZCDM010000222.1:0-3333 GCA_964497475.1 uncultured Planctomycetaceae bacterium | reverse complement strand
AAGCCATTATAAATCAAGGGCTAACATCGCGCCAGAAAAAAATGTCAGTCACCTGTCTATTTTCTGCTACCCACCAAACCCCACATTTACTCCATTGGCACTTATCACTGGCCTCATCTTCAATGATATCAATGCCTTATATGTCAAAGGTCGGCCAGCTGATCCATGGCGTCGTCCGAGCCGATGCAGAGCAGGACATCGCCGGGCTTAATTTCGGTCTCGGCCATGGGTACCGAGATGACGACCTCGCGGGAGCGCGTCTTGCCATCGGCGTCGACGTCGGTGGTCGTCCGGCGGATGGCGACGATCTGCACGTGGTAGTTCCGCCTCACGTCGAGATCCCCGAGCGTCTTGCCCTGGAAGGCTTGCGGGGCGGGCACCTGGACGAGGCTGAAATGCTCGGCCAGCTCGACGCGGTCGGCTACGTACGGCGCGACGAGGCGGTTGCACCATCGCTGGGCGGCCTCGCGCTCGGGGTTGACAATGTCGTCAGCTCCGACCTTGGCGAAGATTTGCGCCCGGATGTGCGAGGTGGCCCGGCTGATGACGCGCGGCACGCCGAGCTGCTTGAGCAGCACCGTCGTCAGCAGCGCACTTTCGAATTGCGACCCGATGCCGACCACGGCTACGTCGACCTTGTCGACGCCCTGGCTGCGGATGGCTTCCTCGTCGGTCGCGTCGAGGCAGACGGCCAGGTCGACCTCGTCGCGGAGTTCCTCGACGAGGGCGCGGTTGGTGTCGACGGCGATGACCTCGGCGCCGTTGGAGGCCAGCAGCTGCGCCAGGCGGGTTCCGAAGCGTCCCAGTCCGATGACGGCGTATGTGTCCATGATGGTTCCTTGCCTAGCTGAGTTGGATCGGCTCTGAGGGGTAGGTGTACTGTACCTTGCGGACCTGTGCGGTCAGGGCCATCAGCAGCGTCAGCGGGCCGATGCGACCGATGAACATGCCGACCATGACGATGAATTTCCCCGCCAGGCCCAGGCGGCCGGTCAGCCCGGCCGAGAGCCCCACCGTGCCGCAGGCGCTGCAGGCCTCGAAGAGAATATCAATCAGCCGCTCGCCCCGCAGGACAATCGTCAACCCCAGGGCCACGGCGAAGACCAGCAGGCCATAGAGCACGGCGAAGGTGACGGCCCGGCGGAGCAGCAGCGACGAGAGGCTGCGGTGGAAGGCTTCGGTTTCGCTGCGTTGCATCAGCACGGAAAACGCCGCCAGCAGCAGCACGGCGAAGGTGGCCGTTTTGAGCCCACCGGCGGTGCTGGCCGGCGAGCCGCCGATAAACATCAGCCCGCACATCCAGAGCTTGCCGCCCTCGGAGAGCTGGCTCATATCCAGCGTGTTGAACCCGGCCGTGCGGGCCGTGACCGACTGGAAGACCGCCTCGCCAGCACGCTGGCCGCAGGAGAGCTCCTGCCACTCGGGGTTGACGACGCGCAGCTGATCGCGCTGGCCGCCGACGCTGGGCCCGGTGGTCCAGGAGGTTTCCAGCACCACCAGGCCGACCGCACCCAGGACGATCAGCAGGGCCGAGGTGGTCAGGATGATTTTGGAATGCAGGCTCAGCCGGGGCCTGGCCAGGGGCACCCGGCCCGGGCGCGGGCGCATGCGTCGGCCGAGCCGACGGAGCTGGGCTGCGGTGTACTGCCAGGTATCCTGCAGCACGGGAAAGCCCAGCCCGCCGAGCACAATCAGCGGCGCGATCACGCCGAGGACCTGCCAGTGGCCTCGCAGGGGCTCGGACCACCCGGCGTAGACGCCTTGACGCAGGCTGCCAGCGTAAAGGCTAAAGCCCGCATTGCAGAAGGCTGAGACGCTGTGGAACACCGCGTGCCAGATCGCCCCGGGCAGGGTCAGGGCCCGGCCCAGACCGTCGTAGACGCTGGGGTCGCGGAACATCGGCAGCAGCAGCGCCGCGCCGATGGCCTCGCACAGCAGCGTGAAAAACGCCACGAAGCGGATGACCCGCCCGATGTGGCCGACCTTCTCGGCGGCCATCATCTCGCCCAGGGTTTCACTGCTGCGGACCGACAAGCCCCGCCCGGCCAGCAGAGCCATCATCGTCCCGAAGGTCATAATCCCCAGGCCTCCCAGCTGGATCATCAGCAGGATGAGGAACTGCCCGAACCAGGTGAAGTGCGTGCCCGTATCGACCACGACCAGGCCGGTCACGCACGTGGCACTGATGGCGGTGAAGAGCGCATCAGGGTAATGCCACGCCGCGTAGTACGGCTCCTCGATGGCCGCCGGGAGCATCAGCAAACCCGAGCCGATCAGGCAGACCCCGGCGAAGCTGGCGATCAGCAGCCAGCTCGGCGGCAGGCCCGACTCGGCCAGTTCGATATTGGCGTCGACGACGCGGACGATGACGACGGCCAGCAGATACCCCTGGATAATCACGAGGGTGATGGCGCCGGCTTCGACGACATTGCGCCCGGTGCGGCTGGTAATCAGCAGCGCCACAGCCAGCAGTACGATCAGCACCAGGTCGGCCCAGTTCTGGCGGAGGTGCTCGATGCGGTCGCGCGCCAGCACGATGCGCAGCACGCGGTCGCAGATGAAGTAGGCTACGATGAGCTGCTCGAGCAGGGCCAGCTGATCGAAGCTCAGCGGCAGCGAGCCCGGCGCGAACCCGCCGCGCATCATGACGATCGAGGCCACGGCCAGCCCGGCCGCCATGGCCAGCAACACGTCCAGCACCCGCTGCAGAGACCTGCTGCGGACATTGGCCGATCGGGATCGCATGCCGCGGGCCATGGCCGGTTCCGGTTACTTCTTGTAGACCTCGTCGGGGTCGAAGAGCGGCTCGCCGCGGTCTTCCCACGTGCCGTCGTCGGCAAGCTGGCGGAAAAAGCAGCTGTAGTAGCCCAGGTGGCAGGCGGCGCCGTTCTGCTTGACGCGGATCACGAGCGTGTCGCGGTCGCAGTCGGTGCGGATATCGACGACCTCCTGCGTATGGCCGGACGATTCGCCCTTCATCCAGTACTTCTGTCGACTGCGGGACCAGAAGTGCGTCTTGCCCGTGCGGACGGTATCGCGCAGCGAGTCGGCATTCATGTAGGCGACCATAAGGACCTCGCCGGTCTCGTGGTCGACGCAGACGGCCGGGATCAGCCCCGCGTCGGTGAATTTCAGTTGCTCGATTGCTTCATCGGTAATGTTCACGTCAATACTCCTTCCAAGAGACATGCTACCAGCCGGGCCGGAGCAGGTCAAACCCGCAGTGCATGCCGACTGCCATTTGCCCATTGCCATCCCACAATTTCCCAGCCGGGGGCGGCTCCTGACTTCGACATCCCCTTTGGATTGCGCTGTAAGTCTTTGTTTTACAAG
>CAZCDM010000221.1:0-3341 GCA_964497475.1 uncultured Planctomycetaceae bacterium | reverse complement strand
ATCTTGATGATGTCGTGGCCCGGCTTGCCGTCGGTATCCATGCCGCCGGTCTGGCTGAGCAGCTCGATCTGTTCCACGGCGGGGATGAACTCCAGCCGCTTGTCGCCGAGCTTCATGAGGTTGGCCACGCGCGACTTGAGGGCGTCGTTGCGGGCGGTGTACCACTGCAGCTGCGATTCGAGCCGGTCGATCTTGTCCTGCCTGGCCAGCACCTCGGCCTCGAGGGTTTCGATCTTGTTCTGCCGGGTCGACTGATAGGAATCGCACCCGCAAGCCAGCCCAGCGGCCAGCATGACCAGACCGGCCAGGCGGGCACGGGGGTGAACAAGGCGGGCGAGCTGATGCGGCAGGGGGGTCATTCGCTCTTGGAGCCTTCCGATTCGGGCATGTGCTGGAGGATCTGGTCAACGCAACCGTACTCGACAGCCTGCTCGGCGTCGAGCCATTTATTGCGTTCGCAGTCTCGCTCGATCTGATCGACGTCCGTCCCGGTGCGATCGGCGAGGATCTGGTAGAGCCTCTCCCGCAGGCGGAGTATTTCCTGTGCTTCGATGTCCAGCTCGGTCGCTGGGCCAGTCAGCGTGCCGGAGATCAGCGGCTGGTGGATCAGCACGCGGCTGTTGGGCAGGGTGTATCGTTTGCCGTCGTCGCCGCCGACCAACAGCACGGCGCCCATCGACGCGGCCATGCCGACGCAGTACGTCGAGACCGGGCAGCGGACGAACTGCATCGTGTCGTAGATCGCCAGGCCCGCCGAGACACTCCCGCCGGGCGAGTTGATGTAGATGCTGATGGGGGCTTTGGGGTCTTCGTTGCTGAGGAACAGCAGCTGGGCGACGACGAGGTTGGCCATGTCGTCATCCACGCCGCCGGTGACGAAGACGATGCGGTCACGCAGCAGGCGGCTGTAGATGTCGTACGACCTCTCGCCGCGGCCGGTTTGTTCGATTACGAAGGGAACTAGGTGGGAGCCCATGTTGCTTCCTCGCTATTTCTTCTTGTTGCGGGGCTGGTTCTGGACGATCTCGTCGACCACGCCGTATTCCAACGCCTGGTCGGGTGACATGTAGCGGTCGCGTTCGGTTTCCTCGGCGATCTGCTCCGGCGTGCGGCCGGTGAGTTCCGAGAGAATCTGGTTGAGGGTTGCCTTGGCTTTGAGGATTTCCTCGGCCTGGATTTTGATGTCGCTGGCCTGGCCGGTCACGCCGCCCCAGGGCTGGTGGAGCATGATCTTGCTGTGCGGCAGGGCGTAGCGTTTGCCCTTCGTGCCGGCGGCGAGGATGATCGCCGCACCGCTGGCGGCCTGGCCGACGCAGTAGGTGCACACGTCGCAACTGAGGAACTGCATCGTGTCGTAGATCGCCAGGGTGTCGTCCACGCTGCCACCGGGGGCGTTGATGTAGAGGTGAATCTCCCGGCCGGGGCTTTTGGACTGCAGCTCCAGCAGGCGCATGATCAGCCCGCCGGCGGAACCGGGGTCGATCGGTCCCCACAGGAAGACGATCCGCTCTTCGGCGAGGCGTTCTTCCAGGGTCATCTCGCGGCGGTAGGCGTAGTCCCGCCCGGCCTGGGCGGCGAGGTGTGGGTCGGGCATGTGATCCATCCGAATGCTCCTGACGCGACGGTTCAGTCGTCGCTCTTACTTATCGCTGGATTTCTTCTTGGCGGTCTTTTTGGCTGATTTCTTCGCGGTTTTCTTCTCGTCGGCCTGGGCGTCATCCTTTTCGGATTTCTTGGCCGACTTCTTGGCTGCCTTTTTGGTCGACTTCTTCTCGGCCTTGTCGTCTTCGGGCGCTTTGTCGGTAATATCGGCTTCGGCGAGCAGTGCATCGAGCGCCTTTTCCTCGACGACATTGACGGCGACCTGCTCCAGCGTGCCATCGGCGGCGAGTTCCTGCCGCAGCCGTTCCGGCCGGCGGTTGTACATCGCCGCCATCTGGGCCACGCGGGCGTTGATCTCGGCCTCGTTGCACTCGATCTCGCGCTCTTCGGCAATCTTGCCGAGAATAAACGAGAGCTTCAGATCGTTGACGGCCTGCTCTTCGGCACGGGCCTGGAGCTCGGCGAGGTTCTCTTTGATTTTCTCCTGCGGCATGCCCTGGCGGAGCTGGCTGATCATCTGCCGCTGGAGCACCTGCTGGGTGTGACGCGCCACCACGCCCTCGGGCAGGTCGAACTCGGTGTTCTCCAGAAGGTAGTCGCAAATCTGCTGCTGCAGCGACTGCTGGGTCTCCTGGTCGGCCCGCTGGCGGAGCGAATCGCCGAGATACTGACGCATCTCGTCGAGGGAATCGAACCCGGCCGAGGTGGCCATCTCGTCGTTGATCTCCGGCAGAATCCGCCGGCGGATTTCGCGAGCGGTCAGCTCGATGGTCAGCTCCTTGCCCTGCCATTCCTCGGTGGGATGGCTCTCAGGGGCGGTGACTTTCAGCTCGACGGTATCGCCGGCCTTGACGCCGTCGAGGTCTTTGGCCAGATCGACCAGCGGCAGGCCCTCGACCACGCCCGGGGCCAGGCGGAGCTGGACGTGCGGGTTTTCGTGCTCGATGCCCTCGGCGGTAATCTTGGCCGAGGCGGTGACCGCATCGCCTTCGGCGGCGGGTTCTTCGGTGGTTTCGTAGCGGGCCTGGCCCTGGCGGATATTGTCGAGGTACTGGTCGATCTTTTCATCGTCGACTTCGAAGGGGGGGCGCTCGACGGCAATGCCCTTGGTTTCGGGCAGGTCGAACTCGGGGGCCACTTCGACCCCGAAGCTGAAGGTCATGTCCTTGCCGGCTTCGAGTTCGACCTCGTCGAGGTTCAGGTCCGGCTCGCCGAGGGTTTTGAGGTCGGCTTCGTCGATGGCCTGGCCGATCGCCTCGCCGAGAATGTTGTTGCGGACATCGTCGCCGACGTCCTTGCCAAAACGCTTTTCCAGCAGGCGGCGCGGCGCCCGGCCGATACGGAAGCCCGGCACCTGGGCAGTCGACGACAGTTCGCCGTAGAGGTCATTGAACTTCGCGTCGATGGTTTCTTTGGGGACGGTGACGGTGACTTTTTTCTTCAGCGTGCCGGCCTCTTCGACCTCGACGGTGTTGGCGGGCAGATCGGGCGTGGAGGCAGCTTCATCGTTGGTGGGTTGGGGGGTGGCATCGGCCATGGGTACGTCTCCTGTGCGATCCGAAGCGACCAGGCATGCCAACGAAGCATGCCCCCGGCGACGGACCGGCCGGCGAGGCCGGCAAGTGCGATCAATGGAACGCATCACTCTATGCGATTGACGCGGGCGAGTCAAGTCTCACTGAACTCGGATCGTGTCAACTATTGTGTGTAAGTTTGATTTTGTGCCATCGGAGGAGTTG
>CAZCDM010000220.1:0-3379 GCA_964497475.1 uncultured Planctomycetaceae bacterium | reverse complement strand
CGGGGGCAATGGCTTGACTCGCGAACTCATCTCCCGTTATGGCTATCGTGAGTTCACAGCATGGCACTGGGCAATGGCCGATGTAAATCAGCCTCGCCTTGACAGATCGGCCCGCGAAACCTACGCTGAAGAGCTTGTCCGATCGCCAGGCCCGGCCGGCGAGGCACGCCATGAACATCGCTCCCAAACCCGATCCCGGATACCACTTCGCCTCGGCGGGCGTGGAGTTCGGCGTGATCCTGCTGGTATTCACGGGCCTGGGGTACCTGGCCGATGTGCACCTCGGTACGCTGCCGATCGGGCTGCTGGTGGGCCTGGGCGTTGGCTTTGCAGGCGCGCTGTGGCGGCTGGTGCGGAAGGTCCGCCCAGGGCAGACCAACGACGCCCCCGCCAGCGATCGGCCGGACGATACACCATGACCGCCAAAGATCAACCTCTCGAACTTTCTGTGCCCCGGCTGCTGCGGTGGGTGGCCCTGCCGACGGTGGCCGCCGCAGCCTTCGGCATCCTGCCGACCTGGCTGATGGCCGGCTGGGCGGGCGTGGCCGGCGGGCTCCTCGCGGTGGGCCTCGTCCTGGGCGTGATGGTCGCGACCGGCTCGTTCACCGTCTACGCCGCAAAGCAGGGGGCCGGGCCGGCGTCGACGACCTTCCTCGGCTGCAGCCTGCTGCGGATGATCCTCTGTCCGGTCCTGGTGGGCACCGCCTGGTGGATCAGCGACCTGCCGTTTAACCCCATGGCTGTCTGGCTGGTCATCGCCTACATTTTCTGCCTCGCCCTGGAAGTCGTCTGGCTGGTGCTGGCCCTGCGGCATGGCCCGGCCCGGGCCGCCCGCGACAAGGCCGATCCACCCGCACCCGCCCACACGCCTCAATCGGAGCAGGACGATGATTCTGGCAGAGACTGATCTTCTCGACCACGTCGTCGATCATCCCTGGCCCGGCTGGCAGATGCGCGTCGGCGAGATCACCGTCACGCTCATGTCCAGCAGCATCGCGACGATGATCCTCATCGCCGCCGCTTTGGTGGTCGTCTTGCCGTGGATGACCCGCCGCTACCTCGCCCAGACGGGGCCGGACGGCCTGGGGCGGCGCTCCGTGGCCGGCGGCATGCTCGAGGTGCTCGTGCTGTTCATCCGCGATCAGATCGCCGTGCCCAGCCTCGGCCAGCGCGCCCGAACCTTCCTGCCGCTGCTGCTGACGCTCTTCGTGTTCGTCCTGGCGATGAACCTCTCGGGGCTCACGCCGCTGGCGGCCGTCACCGGCTGGCTGACCCACCATCACTTTCCCGTCGGCCATACGCCCACCAGCGTGCTGACGGTCTGTGCAGCCCTGGCGTGCATCGCGATGGTGGCCATCGCCGGCTCGGGCCTGGTCAAGGCCGCCCGCGCCAGCTCCCTGCCGCTGATCCTGGCCGTGCCGCTCAGCCCCGTGCTGTGGTTCCTTCGGCTCGCGCCGCACATCCCGGGCGTGCTGGGCAAGGTCCTGGCCGTGCCGCTGGCCAGCCTGGAACTCATCGGCGTCATCGCCAAGTGCTTCGCCCTGATGGTCCGCCTGTTCGCCAACATGGTCGCCGGGCACATCATGCTGGCCGTGCTGATGATGTTCATCATCGACACGTTCGTGGCCACGGTGCAGACGGCCATGGACCCCAACCTCGCCAACGAAATTCATTTCTTCTATGTCGGGCCGATCTGCGTCGTCGGCAGCGTGCTCGTCGACCTAATGGAAATGCTCGTCGCGGGGTTGCAGGCGTACATCTACACGTTCCTGACGGCGATGTTCCTGGGCCTGTACGTCGAGCCGAGCCACTGAACAACGTATTTCGGATTTTTGACTTTGGATTTCGGGTTCATCCGTTTCGGCGGAGAATCTCCGAAGCGGAAAGTCGAAACTACATTAGCCTGTCGCTTCGGCGATGGGATGGTACAATTACCGATTCGTAACCTGCGGGCCTGACCCGCACAGCACAGGAGATCACATGACCAAAGCAGCATCAATCATTCTGGCCCTGCTGGTTCTGGGCGCATTTCCCGCGATGAGCCTGGCGGAGGAAACCCAGCCTGCTCCGCAGCAGGACGCCGCCGTCGTGCCGCACGGCCTGGTGTCTACGGGCACGGGCTTTGCCGTCGGCGGGGCGTGCGTGGGTGCGGGGCTGGCCGCCATCGGTGGCGGCTACGCCATCGCGCGGGTCGGCGGCCACTGCATCGAGTCGATGGCCCGTCAGCCCGAGGCGGCCGGCAGCATGTTCGCGCCGATGATCGTTACCGCGGCCATGATCGAAGGCGCCATGCTCTTCGCGATTGCGGTGGCCCTGCTGGCCGTCCTCAAGACGCTCTAGCCGGGTCTCGCATGAGCTTCTGCCGGCAGGGTGTGTTCCGCTGGGCCGTCGGGACGGCTCTGGTGGGTGCTGCGCCGGCGGTGGCGGCCGCAGCCGGCGGAGACGGCACGCCCTATCCGGGCGACCTCGGCCAGGCCGTCGCGACGCTGGTGATCTTCCTGCTGCTGCTGGTCGTGCTGGGCAAGTGGGCGTGGAAGCCCATCCTCAGCCAGATCGAGCAGCGCGAAAAGGACATCGCCGATCATGTCGCCCAAGCCGAGCAGCGCCAGGCCCGGGCCGACGAACTCGCCGCCGAGTACGAGCAGAAACTCAACGACTACCAGGCCCGCCACGAGGAACTGCTCGCCCAGGCGCGCAAAGACGCCGCCGCAGCCAGTGAGGAATTGCTCACCAAGGCTCGCGCCGAGGCCCGCGACATCTCCCGCCGCGCGCAGGAAGAGATCGCCTCGGCCCAGGCTCGCGCCCAGGATGAACTCCGCCAGCAGACTGCCGAGATGGCGGCCCGCATCGCCCGACAGGTGCTGGCTGAGGACCTCGACGAAGCCCGCCAGCAGGACCTGCTCCGCAAGGCGGCCCGGCAGATCGCCGAGCACCGCAGGCAGGAGGTCGGCTCGTGAGCGCATCGGCCGGTCATCTCGGCGTGATGAACCCCGGCGCCCAGCGGCTGGCGAGCCTCTATGCCGAGTCGCTCCTGGAGCACCTCTCGACCGCACAGGCCAACGAGCTGCACGACGAGCTGGCGCAACTGACCGACCTGCTCGGCCGCACCGACGGAGCCGCCGAGCTGTTGGCTGCCCGCGGGCAGAGTCGCACCAAGCGCGTCGAGCTGATCGAGCGCCTCTTTGTCGGCCGGGTCAGCGACGAGCTGTTCCGCCTGCTGGGTGTGCTGGCCGCCAACGATCGCCTCTGGCTGCTGGCGCACCTGCCCCGCGCCATCGAGGCCGAGCTGGACAGAACCCTCGGACGCGTCGTGCTCGAGGTGACCTCCGCGACCCCGATGGACGAACCGACCCGCCGCGAGCTGACCGACACGCTCAGC
>CAZCDM010000219.1:0-3518 GCA_964497475.1 uncultured Planctomycetaceae bacterium | reverse complement strand
CAGCCGCAGCCCACGCACGCGGCCAGCCCGCCGAGCAGCCCGATGTGTCGCAGCAGCCGCCACTGATACCACGCCACCACCGCCTGGACCGGCACGTCGGGCTCGGCCAGCCTGGCCAGCGAATGGGCCAGCAGGTCGTAGACCCTCGGGTGCGGGTCGGACTCGGCGAGGCAGACATCGGCCAGCTCGACCAGCAGCAGCGCGGCGTAGAGTTTGTTCGCATCCCGCCGCAGCGGCAGGTGCGTGGAGGTCTCGGCGAACTCCATCAGCGTCCCCAGGGCCTGGGGGTTCTTGCGGGTATAGAGCAGGTCGCCCGTCGAGAGCAGGTCGATGGCCCCGCCGGATTTACTCTTGGGCCGACGCGTGCCCTTGGCGATCAGTGAAACCTTGCCGTCCCCGCGCGTCAGGAAGACCACGATCTGCGAGGTCTCGCTGTAATCGGTGGTCCGCAGGCAGATGGCGGGGGTTCGGCTGCGCATGGCCACAGGATGCGATATTCCGCCGGCTGCGTCCAGAGGCGAGCTTGTCCCGGCCCGGGTGGGCGCGTAGGATGGCGGGCGATGAACGGCATGACCGAGAACATTCCCGACCCGTCGGTTCGCCGGCTCAGTGCGTACCTGCGACAGCTGGAGGTCCTGGCCGGTCGCGGCGTGGAGCGTGTCTCCAGCCGGGAGCTGGCCGAGTACATGAACGTCGGCGCGGCGATGGTCCGGCGCGACCTGGCGTTGTTCGGGCAGTTCGGGCAGCGCGGCGTGGGCTATGGCGTGACCGATCTCATCGGCGCGTTGCGTGTGATTCTCGGCACGCAGAGCCAGTGGCCGGTCGTGGTCGTCGGGGCCGGGCGCCTTTGCGAGGCGCTGCTGCGGTATGACGGCTTTGGCTTGCGGGGCTTTGACCTGGTGGCGGCCTTCGATGTTGACCCGGCCCGCGTGGGCAAGACCATCGGCGAGGTGGACATCCACGCGATGGATCGCCTGGCCGAGGTGGTCGATCGCCTCGGCGCGAGGCTGGGCGTGCTGACGGTACCGCCGGCAGCGGCCCAGGCGGCCGCCGATGCTCTCGTACAGGCCGGCATCGAGGGAATCCTGAACTTCGCCACGACGGGCCTGACCGTGCCCGAGCACGTCACCGTCTCAGCCGTCGACATCACCGCCCACCTCGAGCAGCTCAGCTTCCACGTGATGGACAATCGCCCCTGAGCGATCCGTCTATAACCTGCCGTACGGCCGAAGCAGCATGCCAAACGCCGGCAGCGAGCGGATGAAATAATCCGTCAGGCTCCAGAGGGTCACGACAATCGACACCCCGGCGACGATGTCCCGCAGCAGTTCGATGTTCTCCATGGGGGCGCCCTTCTCCGGTGCCCAGGCCAGGAACACCAGCGCGAAGATGCCCGCACTCTGGACGATGGTCTTCAGGCTGCCCGAGAGGCGTACGGTCACCCGCCCGCGGCCGGTCTTGACGTTGGCCAGCCGACAGTAGCCGACGATGACGTCGCGGGCGACCATCGTCAGCGGCACGGCCGGGGTAACCCACCACTCCAGCGAGATCGCGAAGTAAATCGTCAGGCGCGCCAGCGAGTCGGCCATGGGGTCCAGCAGTTCGCCCAGCGGCGTGGTCATGCCCGTGGCCCGGGCGATGCGTCCGTCGAGGTGGTCGGAGACTTCCTCCACGAAGGCCAGGCACATCAGCACGATCATCATGCGGGTGGAGAT
The DNA here is from genome assembly GCA_964497475.1 of uncultured Planctomycetaceae bacterium. Lineage (GTDB taxonomy): Bacteria > Planctomycetota > Phycisphaerae > SM23-33 > SM23-33 > CAZCDM01. The sequence goes on along the minus strand of CAZCDM010000219.1, from coordinate 1,803 downwards.
CGGCCCGTGGTCGCCGTGGGCCCAGATGGCCAGGATGATCGCAAACGCTGCGGCCATGACCAGCCGGCTCAGCGTGATGACATTCGGCAGCATGGCTTTGAACATGGCAGTGTGGCGATGAGCCCTACGGGGCCAGGTCGATCCAGTAGCGGCGGATGAGCCCGTCGTGTTCGATGCTCGGGCGCTCGTCGTCGAAGACGCCGCCGTTTTTCTCGATGGTGAGCTGGCTGGCGGTGTTGGCCTTCTGGCAGGTCAGCAGCACGCGCGTCAGGCCGATGGCGCGGGACTTCTCGAGCATCATCGCGCAGAGGCGGTGGGCGTAGCCCTTGTGTCGCTGGCTGGGGCGGATGCAGTAGCCGATATTGCCCCCTTCGTAGAACAGCCTCGGCGTGAGGCAGTGGCGGAGGTTGCCCGTGCCCAGCAGGCCGTCCGGGCCGATCAGCCAGTAGTCGCTGCAGGGCACGTAGTCGTCGGGCAGGTTCCTGCCCTCGGCCCAGTCCACGCAGCGGGCGAGGTAGGCGTCGAAGTTTTGCAGGGCCAGGTCGTCCTGTTTGCGTCCGCCGTGGGGCCAGTTGACATCGCCGGCCGCGTGGAACTCCTCGGCCATGGCGCAGAAGGCGTCGTAATACTCGGCCGTCGGTCCGATGAGGGTGATTTCGTCGCGTGACATGATGGGCGTAGCATATACACATTGCCCGCCTCGTGGTAGTGTTTTGTTCATGCAGACGCGACGCGATATCGAGGCGATTCTCCGCCGCCTGGGCCGTCGGCCCGACAAACGCCACGGCCAGTGCTTCCTGGTCGACCTGCGATTCATGCAGGCCCTGCTGGATACCGCCGAGCCGGCATCCGGGCAGACCGTACTGGAAGTAGGCCCCGGAACCGGCAGCCTGACCGAAGAACTCGCCAGCCGGGCCGGCAGGGTGGTGGCCGTCGAGATCGACCGCGCCCTGGCCGGTCACCTGCAGAAGACCTACGCAGCCGACGATCGCGTGGAGGTACTGCCCTGCGATGTGCTGGCCAGCAAGAGCGAAATCGCACCGGCCGTCCTCGACGCCTGCCGCCCGCAAGCGCAGCTGACAGCCAATTTGCCCTACAGCATCGCCACGCCGCTGGTGGCGAACCTGCTGATCGAATCGTGGCGGTCGCTGCGTGAGACCTCGGCCGTTCGGTTCGACTCGCTGTGCTTCACCGTCCAGCAGGAGGTGGCCGACCGCATGCTCGCACGCCCAGCCGGTGGCGATTCCGACGGCGGAGGGTATGGCATGATCTCGGTGTTGATCGGCATTCTCGGCCGGGCCCAGGCAGGCCGGGCCGTGCCGGCCGGTGCGTTCTGGCCTCGCCCGAAAATCGACAGCCGAATCGTCCGCATCGACTTCGACCCCGCCCGCGTCGAGCGTCTCAACGATATCGCCGCCCTCCAAGCCCTGCTGCACCAATGCTTCACGCAGCGTCGCAAGCACGTCATCGCCGCAGCCAAGTCCCGCTCAGCCGCTTTCGGGCGGGACGTCCTCAGCCCAGCCCTGGCCGACTGCGAAATCGCCCCCACCGCACGGGCCGACGAACTGAGCCCCGATGAGTATCTCCGCCTGGCCAATCTGCTGTCGAGCTGAAATCACATCGGCCGGTTTTCATAAACTCATCTACGCTCTCCACCCTTTATTTCCAAGCTTTTCCGCCCCTGTCATGCGGCCACTTTTTCACCCCTCAATCGCGCCAGAGCCCGGCGAGAACCAACTCAACAACATCTAGTAGTCTGTTAATTCAATAATGTTGGGTAGAGTCTCTTCAACTTTGTCCGGG
>CAZCDM010000218.1:0-3583 GCA_964497475.1 uncultured Planctomycetaceae bacterium | reverse complement strand
GGGTAACTACTGTCCACGCCTACACTTACAACGACTGTAAAGGTCGAATTGTAAAGGTACCTTTACGTTAATTGTCCCATCGATTCTGTCCGAGCAACGTAAATGTGCATAGTCGCTTTGTAGATTCACGCAATATTGGGTGTATGTAAAGCTTTACATACCTAACAAAACATTAACATATCGTTAAGACGTCTTTACAGTCTGTTAGGGTGTAAAGATACCCTTACAGACGCCGAACAGACGCACCGAACAGACGCCGAACATCGAACGGCCGGCGTTAGGGGTCTGTTAGGTGGCCCCCGGGGTACGACCTTTGGGTTTTTCGTGGGGGTCCCGGTGGGTGTTTATCTAGCACCCGCCTTCACCACACAAAATCAGCCTGTAAAGGTCTCTTTACACGTAAAAGTCTCTTTACACCCCCGGGTCCAACGGGTCCCCAGGCCCCCTCCAAAAAATATATGAAAAAATCTGGGAATCACCCTTCCACCCCGCCTCTCCATCGGTTATAATAGTAGGCGATCGCACGAGCCCCAACAGAGGACCCGATATGCCAGACCTGACACTCAAACACTACCACGCCCTGACCGGCCAGTGGTCCAACTCCGCGTTTCTCGACCTGAATCGGGGCAGCGAGGACCCTGGGGCCCGCGGCTTGACCCCCAACCAGTCCGAAACGCTCACTGATGCCGAGATGTTCGAGTCAGTTCGCACCGTCCCTGATAACTACGGGGTTGCGACCCTGTGGGAAGATGGGGACGGGGGCTTCACGACCTACGACACCCTCTGGATCGAGTCCGACAAGGACGTTCTGCTGTCCCTCGGGAGCACTGCAGACGCCTCCGCGGAGCGAATCAAGATCGCTGCCAACATCCCCGTCCATCTGGCCGTGAACCAAGTGGCCGCAGTGGGGACCCTGTCGGACGTAGAAGCGACCGTGATGACCGCGGTGGACGAGATCAAGGTGAAACGCAACGTGGCAGACGGGGAGGGCGATGCCACAATCCGCCTGATCCTGTTCAAAGACAACTCAGCGTAGCCCTTGCCGATCGGGTTGAGCCCCGTTCTCTCCGGGTCTTGGACGTGGGCTCCCCGATCGCTATTTTACACACAACGCTCACTGAAGGAGCCCATGATGCTGCAAGGAAAATACGTCAAACTGGAGCTGAGCTCGTCGGACGCCACTACCGCAACCCCCGTGAAGCTGTACGACGATCAGCAAGTCGAGGTCACGCTGCAGAGCTACGAGCAGTTGCGGGTGTTGGCCCTCAATCTCATGGTGATCGACGACATCACCGTCGAGGTGTTCGCGGACAAGGACGTCGGCGGGGATGTCGATGCCGGCGAGCGAGTTGCCCATGGGGGTCAGGGGACCCACATCGTCAGCTACGAGCACTCTTCGATGGGCCTGGCCAACGCTGACGGCGTCGGGCTGAAGGCCAAGGCGTCCGGGCAGGGTGATTTCACCCTCGTCGGGGTCGGTCGGATCATCCAGAACAAGCCGGAAAACCCCGGTGGTGAGCCGAGCTGGAAGGCATAATCTCGTGGCCAAGCCCAAACCCTACAATCCGCGGCAGTTGACCAAGCACCTCCGCCAGATGGCGGCTGAGGTCCACACGATCGACGACGATGGTGCCCTCATCACGAAGGGTGAGGCCCTCGCCGATCTGCTGTGGAAGCGGGCCCTGGGCTTTGTTGACACGATCCGTGATGATGAGGGTCGTGAGAAGAAGATCGAGATTGGTCCGCAGCAGTGGGCTGTGCAGATGGTCTACGATCGCATGGAGGGTAGGACGCCCCAGGCGATCGACGAGGACGAAACCAGGGTCTCCGCCGCCGAGCGGGTCCGCGAGCTGTCCGCGAGCCGCCTGAACGGCCTGGCGAAGCGTGCAGTGGTGGAAGTCGAGGGTTCCCTCCGAACCAAGGGCCCCCCGACTCGCCGGCCGAAGGGGGACACTGATGCCGAATGAGTTCGCCACCGAGCCCAAGCTCCCCACGCCCTTCCCCCGGCGACAGTACGACTGGAAAGACCCGATCACCGGGCTGCTGGTCCCCAAGACGCAAGAAGCGAACCTCAAGTGGCGGGCCGATCTGCTCGCGGCGGCGGAAGAGGATGATGAGCTGCAGGTCGACCTCTACACGGCCTGTGCTCAGTCGGTCCTGTTCTTCGTCAATGCGTTCGCGTTCACGCTGCGGGTGTTCCAACCGTCCGATACCGGCCAGGTCCGCCAAGCCGAAAATGCCCACCTGCCGATGGTGACCTGGGAAATCCAGGACCGCCACATCCTGCGAATCGAGCAGGGAATCGAGGAAGGTGAGGACCTGCTCACGGACAAGTCACGTGACATGGGGGCGACGTGGGACCACATCGTCGTCTACGCCCACAGGCTGCTGTTCCGCGACTCCGAGTCCCACCTGATGATCTCCCGTAAGGAAGACGCGGTTGACATCCTCGACGGGCTCCCGAAGAAATACCCGCACGGGCCGCTGGCTGATCCCGGCACCCTGTTCGGCAAGATCGACTACATCCTCTCCCGGCTGCCGAAGTGGATGCTGCCGCGGATGAGCCGCAAGAAGATGCACCTCGTCAACCTGGACAACGGCTCCCGTGTCGACGGCGAGTCCGCCAACGCGACGGCCGGCAGTTCTGACCGGCGTACCAGCATCTTCCTGGACGAGATGGCGAAGATGAAGGAGGGCGAGAGCATCAAGCGGTCGACCCGCGACGTCACCGCCTGCCGGCTCGTGTGCTCGACTCCGAACGGGGCCGGCACAGCGTACTCCAAGTGGCGGTTGTCCGGCATGATCCCGGTGTTCATCCTCCCGTGGTGGGACCACCCCGAGAAGGGCAAGGGCCGCTACGTCAAGCAGGATGACCTGGGCCGCTGGAAGATCCACTCGCCGTGGTACGACCACGAGGAAAAGCGACGTTCCCCCAAGGAACTCGCCATCGAAGTCGACATGGACCACGTCGGCTCCGGCGACACGTTCTTCGAGGGCCCGGTCCTGGAGGAACACCGCAAGCTCTTCGCCCAGCCGCCGGTGAGGACGCTGACCATCAACTTCCACAAGAAGGTCCCGGACGGGGACGTGCAGAACCTGCTCGCTCGCCGGGATCGGAAGAAGCTCGCCGTCACACCGAACGGGCCCTGGTCAGTCTGGGGGACGCTCACGAAGGGCCGGCCGGACCAGACCAAGTCCTACGTCGTGAGTGCGGACATCTCGAAGGGAATGGGGGCCTCGAACTCGGTGGTGAACGTCACCTGTGCCGAGACGCGGGAGAAGGTCGCCTCATTCGTCGACGCCACGACCCCGCCCTACGAGCTGGCCCGGATCGCCGTGGCTGCTTGTCTGTGGGCTGGCGGCCGCAACCGTCCGCTCCTGATCTGGGAGAACAACGGCGACCCCGGCTTCGACTTCGGCCGGCAGGTGACCCACATATACAACTATCCGAATATCTATTTCGACCGGGCGGTAGGCCGTCGCAGCGAGAAGGTCGGGAAGCGATACGGCTGGCGGAGTTCGCCGGAGAAGAAGGCCGCTGCCCTGGGATCCCTCCGCCGGGCCTACGCCCATGGCCAGTTCA
>CAZCDM010000217.1:0-3632 GCA_964497475.1 uncultured Planctomycetaceae bacterium | reverse complement strand
CCTCTACGACCTGCTCCATTGATTGGGTGTCCCAATGTTGAAGTCAGGAAAGGCGAGCCTTCCCCGCGAATCGCGGATGAACTTTTTTTGCCTGCCGGGCCCCGGCCGGGCTGCTATAATCGCCCGCAAGGAGCTTCCATGGACATTCCGTTTACCAAAATGCACGGCCTGGGTAACGATTACGTCTACATCAATGGCTTTGAGACCACTATCGACGGCCCGGCCGACCTCGCCCGCGCCATCAGCGACCGCCATTTCGGCATCGGCGGTGACGGCCTGGTGCTGATCCTGCCCAGCGAATCGGCCGACGTGCGGATGCGCATGTTCAACGCCGACGGCTCGGAGGGCAAGATGTGCGGCAATGCGATACGCTGCGTGGCCAAGCTCGCCCACGAGCAGGGCCTCGCCCGGGCCAACCCCCTCCGCGTGGAAACCGCCAGCGGCATCAAGACCATCAACAAAACCATCGACGGCGATGTGGTCCTCGCCTCGTCGGTCGACATGGGCTTGCCGATTCTTACTCCCGCCGATATTCCCGTGAACCTGCCCGGCCAGAAGGTCGTCGGCGTCAGCCACGATTTCGAAGGCCTGGTCCTGGAGATCACCTGCGTGTCGATGGGCAATCCGCACGTGATCGTCTTCGTCGACGATGTCGCCGCCGTGGACCTGCCTGCCGTCGGCCCGCAGTTGGAAACCGCCCCCATCTTTCCCGACCGCATCAATGTTCACGTCGCCCAGGTCGATGGACCGGCTGAGCTGACCATGCGAACCTGGGAACGCGGAAGCGGAATCACACTGGCCTGCGGGACCGGCGCATCGGCCGTCTGCGTGGCCGGCGTACTCACCGGCCGAGCCCAGCGAACCACCCGTATCCACCTGCCTGGCGGCGATCTCGACATCGCCTGGCAGGAATCGGACGATCACGTCATCATGACCGGCCCGGCCCAGAGCGTGTTTACCGGCCTGTGGCATGGCCCGGCCGTCTCTCAAACCTCCAACTGAGGAGAACCCCCATGTACGGCAGCCTCTACGGAATGATGTATACAGCAGATGCTATCAGCAACGCCATCGGCCAGACAGCCACCGGTGGGGGCTCGTCCAGAATCGCCGGCGCCCAGCGCGATGTGCAACATCTCGAAGAACGCCTGGAAAAGCTCATCCTCGTCAACATGGCCCTGTGGGAAATGCTCAAAGAACGCACCGAGCTGACCGAGCTGGACCTCATGAATAAGGTCCAGGAAATCGACCTCCGCGACGGCCAGGCCGACGGTAAGTTGGAACGCGGCGTGAAAAAATGTCCCAAGTGCGACCGCACGATGTCCCCCAAGCACAACCGCTGCCTCTATTGCGGGGCTGAGGACTTAGGCGCCGGCGCGTACGATATCTGATCGCTTGTCGATCAGAGTTCGTCCCGCATGCCGCTGAATTGGCCGTGGGCTTCGTCATGCGGCTGGACGGTCTGGTTAAGCTCCAGTCCGGCCAGGCGGGGGTTCTCAGCCGAGAAGCTGTCCTGCGGCTCATAGCCGAGCAGTTCCCGAGCCGAGGTGGTATTCATGCGGTTCAACGGGTTGTCGCTCAGGCCATGGAATATCCCAAAGGCCAGCCGTTCGTCGTCGATGCATCGCCGCAGCATCTGATCCAGATCCCGCCGCGAGACAAACGTGTTGATCAACTCCAGCGCCTCGTCCTGGCGGGCCTTATCGATCGGCTGGAAACTGCCAATCCGCACGCACAGCACGGACAGGCCCCGCTGTGTGGCCAGGTATCGCCCCATCGCCTCGCCGAAGCATTTGCTCACCCCGTACAGGTCGCCCGGGCTTATCGGATCGTCCGGCTGGACCTGCCTCCGGACCGGATAGCCCGACACGGCGTGGATGCTCGAGGCGAAGACCACCCGACGACAGTGGCAGGCCTCCGCCGCTGCGAACAGGTTGTAGGCCCCCGCGATGTTCGTCTCCAGCAGAGGCTCCCACGGCGTGGCCGGGTTCGCGCAAGCCGCCAAGTGCACCACCGTATCGACCCCTTCGCAGAGAGACTTCATCGCCTCCAGGTCCGCCAGCTCGGCCGCTGCGCATCGGCCCAGTGCGGAAAGCTCCTCCAGGGCCGATGCATCCTGATCGGTCAGCACCAGATCATATGCGTTGCCCGCATGAGCGGCGAAGTACGACCCGATCGACCCAGCCGCTCCGGTGACAAGCACCTTTCGCCTGCGCGGTTCTGGGCGACTTGGCTGTGATGGCAGGAACAGAAATGAATCAGACATCGTAGACCTCGATTCTCAGGGCAGTGCACTGTTCCATTGTAGAACCCTCCCGGCCCGGCCGGAGCAGACCGCGCCGTTGAGAGACACTCTATAATGTCTCGAAAGGAGCATCATGGATAAGCGCCCCCTTGGAAACACCTCCCTTGAAGTCACTCCGCTGGGCCTGGGCACAGCCGAGATCGGCTTTACCGAAATCGCCCAGGCCGACGCCGATCGCCTTCTCGCAGGGGTACTCGATGCGGGCATCAACGTCATCGACACCGCCGCCTGCTATGACGACTCGGAAGTCAAAATCGGCCGGGCCATCGCCGATCGTCGTGACGAATACGTCCTGATCACCAAGTGTGGCCACGCAGTCGACAACCTCGACAAGTCGGCCTGGTCGCCGGCGTTGGTCACCGCCTCGATCGAACGCTCGTTGCGTCGGCTCAAGACGGACCATCTCGACATGGTTCTGCTGCATAGCTGCGATCTGCAGGCTCTGGAAAACCAGGCCATGCTCGAAGCCCTGCTCCGCGCCCGTCATGACGGTAAGACCCGCGCCATTGGCTACAGCGGCGACGGTTCTGAAGCCCGCGCCGCGGTCGGCATGGAGGTTTTCCAGGCCTTGGAGACCTCCGTGAGCATCGCCGACCAGCAGGCCATTACACGCTATCTGCCCCAGGCCCACTCGCATGGCCTCGGCGTGATCGCCAAACGCCCCATCGCCAACGGCGCCTGGCGGAAGCTCGACGACCTCGGCGAGTTCTACGGCGACTACGCCGCCCCCTACGCCAAGCGGATCGAGGCCATGCAGCTGACGCCCCAGGCTGTCGGATTCGACGGCAGCTGGATCGAACTGGCTCTGCGGTTCACCCTCTTCGAGCCGCACGTGACCACCGCCATCGTCGGCAGTACGAATCTCGATCACATCCGTGAAAATATCGAAATCGCCCAGCAGGGCGCCTTGCCCCGCTCGGTTCTCCAGGCTGTCCGCGACCTCTGGACCAAACACGATGACGGCAGCTGGACCGGCCAGACCTAGCGGGGGGGCAATCGAGGAGATGATTCTCGCATCGAGTGAAATGACCTTATTGATTTTCGTTTTCGGCGGGCTCCTCATCGCGGCGATTCTCGTCAAGACGGTCTTGGGCAAGCTCGCCCTGCTGACCGGGCTGTGCTATCTCTTCTCGATATTCCTCGAAGCCCGCATGACCGACTTCCTCTGCCGCGTCGACGAGCCGCCCGAGCCGATGCTCGTCGTGGCCGGCGTGGGGTTCCTCGTCGCGGCCCTGGCCGGGCTGCTGGGCTTCTCGGTGGCCATCGGGGCGTTCCTGGCCTCGCTGGTCTTTTCGCTCCCTGGCGGCATCGCAAAAAACGGCGGAATATG
>CAZCDM010000216.1:0-3659 GCA_964497475.1 uncultured Planctomycetaceae bacterium | reverse complement strand
GAATACCACGGTCTGGCGGCCGATTCCTTATTCTGCCGGTGAGAAATGCGGGCTACTTGTTCAGGCTGCGGACTTCGCGGAGCATGGTTTCGATGAGCTGCTCGGGGGTGATCGTCTCGATCCGCTCACCGCGACGGTAGACGATGAGCTTGCCCTTGCCCGCACAAAAAGCGATGTCGGCACAGTCCGCCTCGCCCGGGCCGTTGACCACGCAGCCCATGATCGCCACCGTCAGCGGCTGGGTGGTCTGCACCTCAGCCAGGGCAGCCTCGGCCTGGTCGATCAGCCCGGCCAGGTCCATCTGCAACCGGCCACAGGTCGGGCAGGCGATGAGTTCCACGCCCCGACGATCGCGCAGCCGAAGCGATGCCAGCAGCTCCCGCCCGGCCAGGACCTCCTCGACCGGATCGCCGGCGAAGCTGATGCGGATCGTATCGCCAATGCCCTCGGCCAGCAGGGCTCCCAGGGCGGCCGCTGAGCGGATTGCCCCGCTGCGGGCCGTGCCCGCGTGCGTCACCCCCAGGTGCAGGGGCCAGTCCCACCGCTCGGCCAGGGCGCGGTTGACGGCGATGGTGGTCACCGCGTCGGCACTCTTGGCCGAGAGGGCCAGCCGATCGAAGCCCGCCTCGTCGAACGGCTGGAGGTACTCGCCGAGCTTCTCGACCATCAGCTCGACCAGCGGGCGGCGGAGTTCCTCAGCCCGGCGGTCGGCGTCGCGCCGGTCGATGATCGAGCCTTCGTTGACGCCCACGCGGATCGCACAGCCGGCGGCCCCGGCGGCATCGATCACGCGGCGGACCTGGTCGCGGTCGGCGAGGTTGCCCGGGTTCAGGCGGATTTTCGCAACCCCGGCGTCGATGGCTTCGATGGCGCGGGCGAAGTGGAAGTGCACGTCGGCGACGATGGGCACGGGCGATTCGTCCACGATGCGCCGCAGCGCGGCGGTGTCGTCATCGGTGGGCGTGGCCACGCGGACAAGCTCGGCCCCGGCCTCGGCGAGGCGTTGCACCTGGGCGAGGGTCGCCTCGGCGTCGGCGGTGGCGGTGTTGGTCATGCTCTGTACGGTGACGGGCGAGTCGCCGCCGATGGTGAGATGGCCCACAGCCACGGCCCGGCTGGAGCGGCGTTGAATGTCCGGTCGGTTCATAGTGTTCCATTCATACCGGCCGGGACGCGCGAGGTTGGGCTCAGCGGACTCCAGCTGGGATATGCACGGGGGTCATTGGGATTGCGTATCAGTCTACCCGGCCGGCGGGTTTCAGCGAAGCGCGGAGTTGGTATCGTCTTGGCCTGGGACCTGGCGGGACGGGAGCCCCGCCAGGCGATGTAATCGCATGACGGGTGGCAGGGCACCTGTCCTGCCACCTCAACACCGGGGCAGGCAAGTTGGCGGGTCGGGGCTGGCCAGACAAAAAGTGGCGACAGAAGCTCACGCGAAATCGATGGTGGCCTGGATGCGGTCGGCGACGGACTCGACGGACTCGTCGGCGGCGATGTCGAACCAGGTCACGTCGGCCCAGCGTCGCATCCAGGTTCGCTGCTTCTTGGCCAGGCGGCGGGTGTTGATCTTGATCTGCTCGATGGCCTTGTCGAGCGGGACCTCGCCGCGGAAGTGCTCGATCAGCTCGGCATAACCGACGGCGGCGGCGGCCTGGTCGCTCAGCCCGGCCGGTTCGTCCAGCAGCGATCGGACCTCCTCGACGAGCCCGGCCTCGACCATGCGCCCGACGCGGGCGTTGATGCGGCCGCTCTGGTCGGCGCGATCGCGGCGCAGGCCGATGCGGACAACGTTCTCCCGCAGGCGGCCGCCCTCAGCCTGCCATTGGCGCTGCAGCTCGCTGATCGGCACTCCGCCCTGGCGATAGACTTCCAGGGCGCGGATGATGCGGCGGGCGTTGTTGGGGTGGATGCGGTCGGCCGACGCGGGGTCGACGGCGGCCAGCTCGCCATGCAGAGCGGCCGAGCCTTCGCGCTCGATGCGGCTGCGGAGTTCGGCGCGGATGGCTTCGTCGGCACCGGGGCCCTCGAAGAGCCCTTCGCACAGGGCCTGGATATACAGGCTCGTGCCGCCCACGGCCAGGGGGATCGCCCCGGCGGCGCGGATGGTCGTCAGGGCCGACTCGGCTGCGTCTGCATACTGGGCCACGGAAAAGCCCTGCGACGGTTCGACGAGGTCCAGGCCGTGATGGACGATTTCGCGGCGAGCCTCGGCGGAGGGCTTGGCCGTGCCGATGTCCATGCGCCGGTAGATCTTCATCGAGTCGACCGAGAGAATCTGCCCGCGCAGCCGGCGGGCCAGCTCGCGCCCGACGCTGCCCTTGCCGCAGGCCGTGCAGCCCAGAATGAAGTAGATGGGGTCCATGGCCTGACTTTGCAGAACGGGTTACCGATACGTCAGCGGATAGCCCTGAGGGTTCTTGAGCATGTCGATGGTCAGGTCCACATCCAACCTGGGCCAGTGGAGATGGTCTTCGCCGGCCTGAACCACATCGAGGACGTCGGCGAGGATCGCCTGGGCGAACCAGGGGTACTCATCGTAAGGCAGGAAGTATTCCGCATCATTCCACAGCAGCCAGATGCCGTTGGTATCGACATTGGTCACTTCAGGTTTTGAAATGTTCACTCCAGGCATGGACGATGTCCTTTTGATGTTCTGTGACGATTTTCTGCAGCTCGGCGAGTTGCGTCTGGCTCAGGCCGTGGTTCTTCGCAAGAGCCACTTCCGGCTCAAGCCAGAACTTGGCCTGTCCCTGCTGGCCCATCACGTGCACATGGCAGCGGGATTCTTCTCGGGAGAAGAAAAAGAAGCGATACTCTTTCCAGCGAAAGACCGTCGGGCTCATGTCTCCATCATACCGGCTTGCTGGATTTCGTCCAACCGATTCCCGCTATCGTCGCCTAGTCAACGGCGGATCAATAATCTTCCAGGACGGGGGCGGGGTTGTCGTGCTCGGGGTCGGTGGGTTTGTCGAGCCCGCCCAGGCCGAACCGGCTGGCCAGGCGGTAGAGCATGACGTACAGGCTGGGCACGACCAGCAGGGTCAGCAGCGTCGCAAAGCCCAGGCCGAAGATCACCGCGATGGCCATGCTCGACCACCACTGGCTGGAACTGGATCGCATGTCCCAGGCGAAGATGTGGAAGTCGAAGCTGATGCCGGTGGCCATGGGGATCAGCCCGAGGATGGTGGTGGTGGCCGTCAGCATGACCGGGCGGAGGCGGGTCACGCCGGCTTCGATGGCGGCATCGAGCAGGCTGCGTCCGCGTTGCTGGAGCTGGCGGGTGTAGTCCAGCAGGACGATGGCGTTGTTGACGACCACGCCGGCCAGGCTGATTACGCCCACGCCCGTCATGATAATGCCGAACGGCATGGAGAACATCAGCAGCCCGATCAGCACGCCGATCATCGAGAGGATCACGGTGGTCATGATGATCACCGGGGCCGAGAGCGTGTTGAACTGGGCGACAAGGATCGCAACGATCAACAGCAGGGCGATGGCGAAGGATTGGAGCAGGAAGGCCTGGGAACGTTCCTGCTCTTCCTGCTCACCGGCGTATTCGATGCGGTAGCCCGGAGGCAGGGCGAGTTGTTCGAGCTGCTTCTGGGCGTCGGCGAGGACCTCGGGGCCGAGTCGGCCTTCGGCGTCGGCGGTGAGGGTGA
>CAZCDM010000215.1:0-3724 GCA_964497475.1 uncultured Planctomycetaceae bacterium | reverse complement strand
TGTAAAACAAAGACTTACAGCGCAATCCAAAGGGGATGTCGAAGTCAGGAGAAACCTCTTGGCGGATGATGCTTGCGCCCGCCTGGCTTGCACAAAAAGTCTTTCTCTCGAACACGTTGTTCCGTCATCGATCTTCGCTGACAATTGATTCAGCCTCTCATCCAGGCTCACGCAGCGGGCCGTCAGGCCGGGCTGGGCTGCGGGCCTATTCAACCTGTTCGATGACGCCCATTCTCCCCCGCGGGCTCGACTCGGCAGTACCACCAAGCCAGTCGGCCCAGGTCGGAGCTCGAGCTGTCATCCATTGCAATCGTCATCGAATCTCTTGTCTTGCCGCCCACCATTCCCTGCTCGATACCCGCCCGTACCGGAAACTCACCCCGCCAGCGCCACCATGAAGAACGTCCATGGTCGGTACGTCATGGGCGGGAGAATACGGCCAGGCAGCTGGCGACGCAAGAGTGCTCCCGGCATCGGATGAAACCTGGAGGGGCAAGGGATCAGCGGAAAACCAGTCCCTCCGGGGCCGCGGTAACGACGACTTCCAGGCTGTAACCGTAGCCCCATCCGTGATGCTTGCAGAAGCCTCAGGCCGCCTGCGGGTCGGCCCCCGGCGTCCGGCGGCAAGGCCGGCCTGCCGGGAACGGTATTCTGCAACTACTGCAAATCCACGCAGCCAGACCGAAGACACTACTGCATACATGCAAATAACTTGCAAAAGCCACGCGATTCCTGCAACTTCTGCAACGACCTGCACGCAGAAATGGGGATGACCTCAAGGGTTTCGTGACGTATGCTGATAGGCCGGAGCAATGACAGGCAGAGCCGAATGCCAGCCGACAGCCTAGAGATCGTGAGGACCGCATGGACACAAAGCAACTTATCCGCGAATGTATCGAGGCGGCGGGGGAGTTCAATTCCCGCCGGCTGTGGAAGCGTTTCAGCAACTGCGACTGTTTCGGCGTCCTCCTGCCCGGGCAGGAGGAGTTGCTGCTGTGCAGCGTGATGGGCGAGGGGGGCGAGGAGTTCGGTCTGATGGTCGTGCGCGGCCCGCAGGCCATCGCAAGTTTCGCCGCCCTGACCGCCCCGGAGGGCTCGGGCGACGGTGCCTTCGAAGCGATCGACATGGTGGGGTTCACCATGGGTCGTTTCGGCGATCTGGACGATTCGGCGCAGGCGGTCTACCGACAGGCGGGGCTTCATCCGAAATTCCATGACGAGGTTCCCGACTTTCTGGCCAAACCTGCGAACCATCGTGCCCGGCTGCCGAAGGGCGAGGAATGGTCGCTGCTGCGGGCGGTGTGCCGAGCGGCGATTCTGGCTGACTGTCGAAAGCTGCTGGAACCGGCGGAGCTTGATGACCCCGAGGGCATTTGCATTTTGACCGTCGATGGCAACCCGGCTGAGCCGGAGGTATCGGTCTGCCGTGAAAGTCCACCTGAGCCTTCTGTCGGTTCGCAGTCGCATCGCTTCGCGGCCTCGGGCGTGGACCTCTCGGGCCTGGAGCTTCTGGAAACCACGTGGCTGGTCGCGACGCCTCCCATCCCGTTTTCCATCGAGGACGACGACCGCAGCATGCAGATGCTTCTGGTGCTGGACGAGAGCAGGGGGATGGGTTTGCAGGCCAAGCCGTTCTTTGCCGGGGACATCGGGGAGGCCGTCAGGAACCTTGCCGATGCGTTTCACGGCCGCATGCCCAATGCGCCGAAGGGCCTGCCGAGCCGGATGGTTTTCACGAACCGCAGACTCTTCGAGGCCCTCTCGCCGGTTCTGGAGGCGCGGGACGTGACGTGCCTCTACCAGCCGGATGTACCGGAACTGGATGATCTGATGGAGGACTTTCTGGAATACTTTGAGGACACGCCGCTCTTCGAGGCTTCGCCGGAGGAGGCGCCGGCCGATGAGACCGTGCCCACCGACGACGACCTGGCCGGGTGGAAAACGGTCGACGCTCGCCTTTCGGATCGTTTCCATGCGTTTCTGGACGACGACAGGCTCTGGTCCACCCGGGCCGGCAAGCGATACTTCGGAGACGAGGATCTCGAGTATTATTTCGAGGAGTTCGGCCCTCAAGGGGTGGTCATCGCCTACGCCAACTGGGGCGTGCTTTCGTATCGCCCGACTCGCAATAGCAAGACGCAGGCGGAGAAGATGCTCGCCGAAGGGCTGCCCGAGGCGGAGGCCCGACTGCTGAAATCCCGCATGGCCAGCCACCCCAGCATCTACCGCGTAGCCAGCTGCAACCCCGACGCCGGCACGATCGATCTGGACGACGTCCTTTTGGGAGGAAGCGTGACGGTACACGATCAGCTCCTTTCAGAAAATATCGACGTGAACCTGTTTCTGGCGGCCCGCATCTATGCAGCCGGAGGGTTCCGGTTTTTCGATCTCGCCGGTCCTGTGCTGGCGGCGGGGATGGGAGTCGACGCCGTGGAGTTCCTCCGAGATTGCGACGTGGACTTCACGCCGGAGGGCCTGAGGCAGCAGGCCGGGCTGTTCGGTCGGCTGTGGGACCGGCTTGAGGAATGGCAGTCCAGCCAGTTGCCGCCCCGGATGTGCAACATGGACGGCCATGACCTGATCTTCCACACCGCCTCGTTCGTGGTGAATGATCCGGCGGCGGTTCGCAAGGCATTGCATCTTCGGAAAGACGTCGACTTCGACGAGGACAACGACGAGTTCGTGTGGACCCGCGCCACCGGCCCGGCCGCCGAGAAGCTCGGTGGACCCGTCACGCTCGGGCGAATCGAACTGATCGACAGCGAACTGATCCTGACGACCAATTCCGCGCAGCGATATGTCGAGGCCCGCGGCTGGCTGGAGAACCTGCCCGGTGTGCGGTTCGAGAATCTCACGACCCGTACCGCCGAGGAAGCCCGTAACGACCTACGGCCCGATGAGATGATGCCCGAAGAACCCTTGGAGGTTACGCCGGAGATGACGGCCGAATTGCAGGCGATGCTTGATCGGCAGTATATGAACTGGATCGATATGTCACTGCCGATTCTGGACGGCAAGTCGCCCCGGCAGGCCTGCCGGACCGAAGCCGGCCGGCAACAGGTCATCACCCTCATCCGCACCATGCCTGCTCCCACGGGCAATGCGCCCCTCGTGGTTCCGCGGGAGGCGATGCTGCGGGAACTCGGCCTGGAAAGCCCCGAGCGGATCTCGCCGTCCGCAAAGTCTCAGCCGACGGCTGGGCTGTACGTTCTCGAAGAGCCCGAGCCGCTCGCGTCGCCCTCGATTCGGGCTGAAGACAAAGTCGGCCGAAACGATCCCTGTCCCTGCGGCAGCGGTCGGAAGTACAAAAAATGCTGTGGACCGTAGGAAACGATCTCAAAAGGGCTCCGACCTCTCATGAAGCGGGCTGGTCAAGGGGGAATTGGATTTTTTCTCTGCCTCTTCGCTCAGTGCATGAGAAACCTCTTGGCGGATGATGCTTGCGCCCGCCTGGCTTGCACAAAAAGTCTTTCTCTCGAACACGTTGTTCCGTCATCGATCTTCGCTGACAATTGATTCAGCCTCTCATCCAGGCTCACGCAGCGGGCCGTCAGGCCGGGCTGGGCTGCGGGCCTATTCAACCTGTTCGATGACGCCCATTCTCCCCCGCGGGCTCGACTCGGCAGTACCACCAAGCCAGTCGGCCCAGGTCGGAGCTCGAGCTGTCATCCATTGCAATCGTCATCGAATCTCTTGCCTTGCCGCCCACCATTCCCTGCTCGAT
>CAZCDM010000214.1:0-3859 GCA_964497475.1 uncultured Planctomycetaceae bacterium | reverse complement strand
GTAAAACAAAGACTTACAGCGCAATCCAAAGGGGATGTCGAAGTCAGGAAAAGGCTCGGCTGGAAAACCGCTCCCGGGCCGGAGGATTCAGGGGCATTTCCGATTTCGTCCGCACCGTCGCCCTGGCAGACGATCAGAGATAGACCAGCCCGGACCTGCCCGCCGAAGCGCAGTGGGAACAGAGCACCGCCTGAACCCCACGCTGCATGGAATACCCCTCTGCCCTTGGCCCTGCCCTGCAAGGGGACCGCAACGGGGCGGGACGAACCATGCCCTCATCACAAGGCCGACTCGCCAAGCCGCAGCGGGAACCACAGCACGCGAAGAAGAAACAGCCCGGCAAAAAGGAACACCAGCGCGAATACAAAATAGGGCGTGAACTCTTTTCGCTCATCGGCTGGCGTGCCCGCCCCCACGAAGCAGGCTTGCAGCAAAGACACGACCGCGACGGGAATGAACAGGGGAATGACGCAGAACAGACTCAGGAAGAAGGCTCGCCTGGCCAACAAATCGGCCCGGCTGACGGGCGGTGCGGACTCGTCGTCATCCTCGGCGTCGGCCCGACGGGCGAGGATCTCCCGGGCCTGGCTGAGCTGGTCGGAGGGCACGGCGATGGGGATGCCCTGGCTGTGAATGGCCGATTGCCAGTGCGGCATCCAGGTGCTGATGTTGGCGTCGTAGACGACCGCATCAATGCCCTCAGCCTGGAAGACCGCGGCAATCATATCCGCCTGGGCAACGCTGGACGCACCCGTGACAACCACCAGGTCGGGGTGGCCGTCTGGCGAGTCGGGTGCATGTTCGGCGGGTTGGTCGTCCATGGGTGGGCCTTGCTGCGTCCAGATCGAGCGGCGGTCAGGTGAGCTTTTCCCGGGCGAAGTCGACCGCTGCCGTCAGGGCGGCCGGGAGGTTTTCGGGCTGCTTGCCGCCGGCCTGGGCGAGCGTCGGCTTGCCGCCCCCGCCACCGCCCACGGCGGCGGCTACGGGCTTGATCCAGTCGCCAGCCTTGAAGCCCGCACTCTTGACGAGTTCCTCGGCCACCATCGCCGTGAGCAATACCTTGCCCTCGTCGGCATCGGCCGCGGCCAGCAAGATCGCAGCCGAGCCCTTCTGCCGCTGCTGGTCGCAGAGGTTCCGCATGACGGCGGCGTCGGGCGATGAGCTGCGGGCGACAAAGACCTTGCCCGCCGGGGTGTTCAGCTCGGTCGCGTCGGCAAGCTCGGCCGAGCCCGCGCCGGCGGCGGGCTTCTTGCGGAGCTTCTTGATTTCCTTCTGCAGCGAGGCGATGCGGTCGGCGATGTCCTCGGGGCTGCACTTCAGCAGTCCGGTCGCGTCGCGCAGGGCGTCGTCGGCCTGGAAGGCCCAGCCCAGCGCACCGCTGCCGGTCACCGCCGTGATCCGCCGGATGCCCTTGGCGACCGACTCCTCCGAGACGATCTTGAACAGCCCGATCTGCCCGGTCCGCTCGAGATGCGTACCGCCGCAGAACTCGATGCTCGGCTTGGCGTCGGCCCGGCCGATGGTAATCACACGCACCGGGTCGGGATATTTCTCGCCGAAGACCGCACGCACGCCGGGCAGTTTTTTCGCCTCGGCCAGGGCCATCTCCTCGTCCGTGACCGGCTCGTCGGCGAGCACACGCTGGTTGACCAACTGCTCGACCTGGCGGAGCTGCTCGGCGGTGACGGCCTGGCTGTGCGTGAAGTCGAACCGCAGCCGCTCGGGGTCGACGACGCTGCCGGCCTGGTCGATCGAATCGCCGAGAACCTCCCGCAACGCCCAGTTCAGCAGGTGCGTGGCCGTGTGGTTCCGCTTCGTGTCGCGCCGCGAGGGGTCGACCTCGGCCCGGAGGTGCTGGCCCGGACGCAACTCGCCGGCCAGCAGTTCACCCATATGCAGCACGCATGCCCCGGCCCGCTGGGTGTCGGATACCTCAAAGGCAATGCCCGACTCGTCAATGGACAGCAGCGTGCCGGCATCGCCAACCTGGCCGCCGGCCTCGGCGTAGAAGCAGGTCTTGTCCAGCACGAGGGCGGCCGATTCGTGCTCGCCCAGCACGCCGTCGTCGATGAACCGCCCCTCCTTGACCCAGCCGAGCACGGTCACATCGCCGATCTTGTCGGCATACTTGGGCGCGTCGTCGGTGGCCGGAAGGCCCACCACCTGCTCGATATTGAACTTGTCGTCCGCGCCGGCCCGGCTGGTCTGGCGGTGCTGCTCCATCTCCGCCTCAAAGCCGGCCTCGTCCACACCCAGGCCCGCCTTCTCCGCCATCAGCTTCGTCAACGCAATCGGAAACCCATACGTCGCGTGCAACTCGAAGGCATCTCGACCGTCAATCACGGGTGGCGTGTCATAATACTTCCGGACGAACGTCTTATTATCTTTACTCTCCAAGGCCGCGATAATTTCTTGCTGCGATGGTGTATTCTTGCCTTGACCCTCGCTAGCGAGCCCATCGCCCATCAAAGCTCGATTTACATACCCTTGAAAAAGCTCCAGCCCGCGGTCGAGCGTTTCGCCGAAGGATTCTTCCTCCTCGCGGATGATCTGAATGACGGCGTCCTGGCGGTCGCGCAGCTCGGGGTAGTCCTCGCCGAAGGCTTCGACCACGACGGGCACGAGCCGGTCGAGAAACGCCCCGTCGATCTGCAGGTGCTGTCGGCCGAAGCCCGCCGCCCTTCGCAGAATCGATCGCAGGACGTAGCCCCGCCCTTCATTGCCCGGCCGGATGCCGTCGGCCAGGGCGAACGTCAGCGAGCGGACGTGATCGGCAATGACGCGCATCGCCACGTCGATGAGGTTCTCCTCGTCGGTCGCGTCGTAGCGGTCGCCGTCGGTGCCCTGGCCGTACTGCTTGCCGGAGATTTCTTCGATGGTCTGGAGGATCGGCACGAACAGGTCGGTGGCGTAGTTGCTCTTTTTGCCCTGCATCACCGCGGCGATGCGTTCCAGCCCCATGCCGGTATCCACGTGCTTGGCCGGCAGGGTATCGAGGCTGCCATCGGCCCCACGGTTGAACTGAATGAACACGAGGTTCCAGATTTCGATCACGCGGGGGTTGTCCTGGTTGACCAGCGGGCCGCCGGTTTTGTCATCGGTGGCGTCGTAGTGGATTTCGCTGCACGGGCCGCACGGGCCGGTCTCGCCCATTTCCCAGAAGTTGTCCTTCTTGTTGCCGGGGTGGATGCGGTCGGCCGGGAGATACTTCGTCCACAGCTCGCGGGCTTCGGTATCGGGGGCGAGGCCTTCGGAGTCGTCGCCTTCGAAGTAGGTCGCATGGAGGCGGTCGGGGTCCAGGCCCCACGTCTCGGTCAGGAGCGTCCAGGCCCAGTCGATGGCCTCGGCCTTGAAGTAGTCGCCGAAACTCCAATTGCCCAGCATCTCGAAGAAGGTGTGGTGGTAGCAGTCGCGCCCGACATCGTCGAGGTCGTTATGCTTGCCGCCGGCACGGATGCACTTCTGGCTGTTGGCGGCGCGGGTGTAGTCCCGCGTCTCCGTACCGAGGAAGAGGGGCTTGAACTGGTTCATGCCCGCATTGGCGAACAGCAGCGTCGGGTCGTCGCCCGGCAGGAGCGAACTGCTGGGCACGTGCGTATGATCGAGCTGCTCGAAGAAGGCGATGAACTGGCTGCGGATATCGTGGCCGGTGGTGGTCATGGGGAGTCCTTGCTGTAAAAACGTGGCCCGTGATTGTAATCGTCCTGCCAGTCTTGAACAAGGACGCAACATTGAAGCAGAAGAGGAATCCATTCTCCGTCAATTCAGGCCGCATCCGGGCAATAGGTAATGTGCGGTGGATGCAATTCGGGCTTGCTGAATATCTCTTCCGGGCCGGTATTACGCCGCGGTGGCGAAG
>CAZCDM010000213.1:0-3885 GCA_964497475.1 uncultured Planctomycetaceae bacterium | reverse complement strand
CTACCAACCTTGCAGCAATATTCATTTGTTAAAATGGAATTGTGCAACAGGTTCACTTATCATTTTATTATGCCCATCCGGTTGCAAGCGGCAAGGCTTCTCCGGGTGGGGGAATGTTGTTCCTTGCACCGGCCGCGTTTAATCCCTATATTCATTTGGCTATTCTGCGGCAGTGCGAGTTATGGAGGCAGTACATGCAGCAGCCCAGTCATGGGGTGTATGGGTTTACTCTTGTAGAGATCCTGATCGTTGTGATCATCCTCGGGATCGTCTCTGCAATCGTCGTGCAGTCCTTTCAAGACGTGAAAAAGGACGCCGAGAACGCCGCCTTCGTCAACAGTATCTCCACGCTCAGCAAGCAGTTCCGCGTGTATCGAGCCAGGCACAAGGCGTATCCTCCCGATGCGACTCCGGGGGTGATCCCCACGGGCATGGCGAACTATCTCGACCCGGCCGACTGGGGCGACGGCAGGCCCCTCGGAGGCCGATGGGACTGGGATTACCAGCAGCTCCATTTCGGTTGCTCGGCCGGGGTCAGCGTCCACATGCCCGACCGTACCATCGCCGAGATGCAGGAAGTCGACGCGTTGCTGGATGACGGCAATCTGGCGACGGGCCTGTTTCGCGCCCGCTCGGGTGGATATATCTACGTTATCGATTTTTAATGCCCGCACGGTTTGAAGGCTGAATCGTGTCGAATTCGTGATATACTCAACGCTCGAAGATATTGTCGTTATAAGGTGTGAGTACATTCCGTCGACATGGGGTGTCGCATGTATGCAGTGGACAGACATTCTGCGGGTTTCACGCTGGTGGAAATCCTCATCGTGGTGGTCCTGCTGGCCATTCTCGCATCGATCGTCATGCCGCAGTTCAAGGGCACGAAAAAGCAGGCCGAGAACGCAGCCTTCGTCAGTAACGTCAAGTTGTTTGCAACGGCCTTTCAGCTCTACCAGATCCGCAACGGGCAGTTTCCACCCGACGTCGATCGGGGTGTGCTGCCTAACGGCATGAGCCAGTACATCGACCCCGCGGACTGGACCGGCGGGACACCCCTGGGCGGCCGATGGGACTGGGACGCGAACGTCTACGGCGTCGTCGCTGGCGTCAGTGTGGTCGAGTTCGATCGCACGGCTGCGGAGATGGCCGAGGTCGACGCCCTCATCGACGACGGCAACCCGGCCACGGGCGCCTTCCGCAACGCCGGCGACCGCTACACCTACGCCGTCAAACGCTCTGATTAACCGCCCCTTGCCCCTCGCCCCGCGGCGCGGGACAATCCCTGCTGAACGTCATGGCCTCTTCCTCCACGCAACGCGTCATTCTGGGCTTGTCCTGTGGCCCGGCCGTCGACGGCATCGAAGCCGTCGCCGCCACCGTCACCGGGCAAGGCCCGGCCATGCAGTGGGACATCCTGGGCGAGACCGCCCGCTGCCTGCCCGAGGAGTACCGCCACCGAATCTCGGCCCTGGCTGGGGCGTCCGGGCGCGACCAGCCGCCGACGGCGGTGCTCCGCATCGCCGCTGAACTCGACCGCGACCTGGCCGTTGCCGCCGCCGCGCTGGCCAGCATGCTCATCGAGCAGGAGTCCATCCCGCCGGGCTCGATCGACGCGGTGGCCTGGCCGGGCCTGTGCGTGTGGTTCCAGCACGGCGAGCGACCGGCCAGGCCCGGCAGCGAAATCGTTCTGGGCGACCCGGCCGTTCTGGCCGCCCGACTGGGCCGGGCCGTTGTCAGCCGCTTCGGTCGCGGCGACCTGGCTGCAGGGGGCCTCGGCGGGCCGATGACCGCCTGGGCCGACTGGCTGATGCTGCGCCACGAACGGCTCAGCCGGGCCGCCGTCCACCTCGGCGGCTACGCGACGGTCACGCTCATTCCCGCCGATGGGCCCGCCATCGACATCGCCGCCATCGAAGCCTGCCCCGCGACCTGCCTGCTCGATGCGATCATGCAGAAACACTTCGGCAAGGGGTTTGATACCGACGGGGCGACCGCCGCCGCCGGGGCGGTGAATGCCGCGCTGCTCAACGAGCTGCTGGGCCATCCGAGTTTCCAGCACCATCCGCCGGCGAGGCTCCGCCCGAGCGATTTCGGGCCGGCCTGGCTGTGGCGCGTCGAGGAGATGGCCTTGCGACACGACACCCAGCTTCGCGACCTGATGACGACCGCGACCGAGTTCATCGCCCGCCGCGTCGCTGACGTCATCGGCGAGGCAACCGAGCGCCCGCACGAGGTCATCCTCACCGGCGGCGGGGCGCTGAACATTCACCTCGCCGGGCGCATCCGCACGCTGCTGAGTCCATCGAGCACCTACCCGGCCGGGAAGTACAACATCCCCCTGCGGTCGAAACAGGCGCTGTGCTATGCGCTGCTGGCCGGGGCAAGGCTGGACGAAACGCCCATCTACTGCCCCGGCGCGACTGGCTGCGATAGCCCCTGCCAGGCCGGCACGATCACGCCCCCTCCGCCCGGCCCGGCCGGGGCGTGACCAGCCCGACATCATTCCGCCTAAAGCCCCGCCACCCAAGTGTCCGATAGAAAAGGAGAAACACGCCGCGGCAGGGACGCCGCACTGGGAATGGCAGGAGAATGGATTCGTGTGCCCTTTTATCGAGAAGTCTAATCCTCGTTGTTCGAGCCACCTGAATCTCCGCAATATCGGTCAGGCCTACGCGCACTGTGCCGGGCGGTATCAGGCGTGCCCGGTCTTCCGGGAACTTCGGGCCCACCCCTGCACCCATGACTACGCACGCCACCGAGCCACCTACAGCTTCCTCGCCGCCTCTTGATTCGCTCCGCGCCTTGCGCGGCTTCCTGGATACCATCCGGGTAGAGTGCGGCCTGGCGAGCAATACCGCCAAGGCCTACCAGGCCGACCTCGTCCACTTTCTCAGTGAACTCGACGACGCCGGCTGTGACGACCTGGCCGACCTCCGCCCCGCCCACATCGAGGGGTTCCTCCGGGCCTGCAAGCGGCGCGATCTGGCGCCCAGCTCGGTCGCTCGCGCCCTGGCAGCGGTACGCATGTTCTGCCGCTTCCTCGTCATGGAAGGCACGCTGGCCCGCGACCCGTCGGCCTGCATCGACACGCCGAAGAAATGGTCCCGCCTGCCCAGCGTCCTCGACGACAAAACCGTCAACGCCTTGCTGCAAAGCCCCGACCCGGCCAGCGATGTCCACGTCCTGCGCGACCGGGCCATCCTGAACCTGCTCTACGCGACCGGCATGCGGGCCAGCGAGCTGGTGAACATCAAGCTGGGCGATATCAATCTTAAGCTGCATGTGGTCCGCGTGCTGGGCAAGGGCGACAAGGAACGTCTCGTGCCCGTCGCCCATCGTGCCTGTGAGATCGTCGCCCAATACATCAACGAATACCGCCCGCTGCTGGAACGGCAGAAGTCCGGGCAGGTGCTGTTTCTCTCGCGGACGGGTCGGCCGTTGATTCGCGAGGACATCTACCGCATGGTCTGCAAGTACGTCCAGCGGGTCGCGCCGGGCAAGGTGGCCTCGCCACATACGTTGCGACACTCCTTCGCCACGCAGCTGCTTCGCGGCGGGGCGGACCTCCGGGCGGTGCAGGAAATGCTCGGCCATGCCGATATCTCCACGACACAGATCTACACCCACGTCGACGCCGAACGCATCAAGGCCATTCACGAAAAATTCCACCCAAGGGGTTAGTGTTGGTCTTTCCCTCGGCTGTCCGCTTGTCCTATCTGCAAAAAATTCCACCCAAGGGGTTAGCGCTCGCGATTCTTCATGACGCCGCTTGTCCTATATGGAAAAAATTCCACCCAAGGGGTTAGCCCGCATTTCTCACCGGTCCGTTGATTTTTCCTGACTTCGACATCCCCTTTGGATTGCGCTGTAAGTCTTTGTTTTACA
>CAZCDM010000212.1:0-3939 GCA_964497475.1 uncultured Planctomycetaceae bacterium | reverse complement strand
CTACCAACCTTGCAGCAATATTCACTTGTCAAAATGGAATTGTGCAACAGGTTCTACCCTTCACTTTCAGTCATCTGCTTGCGGGCAGGAGCGGTTTGCGGTGGCGCGGCCGGGGCCGATGGAGCTGGCGGGGCCTGGCCCGGCTGGGTCATGGGCGGGACGACGGCGGATGTCTGGCAGTGAGGACAGGCGACGGTCAGGCCGGCCTGGGTGTCGGCCGCTTCAATGAGCCCGTTGCACGAGGGACAGTTGAGCTGGATCATGGCAGAGTCCTTTCAGGCATGTGCTGTGTGGGTAGGTCAGTCCTCTTCGTCGTCAAGATCGTCGTCGAGGTCGTCGGGGTCGGAGTCGATGGTATCGGGGTCGAGCGGGCCGGGGCCGGTGGGGCTGGCGGCCGGGGCAGGTGGCGGGCTGTCGCGGCGGATGTCGGTCAGGGTTCCGCCGAAGAGGCTCATGACCTGCTGGACGGCCGGGTCGTTCTGGATGTCGTGTTTTTCCTCGGTGGTCAGCGGCTTGACGTACTCAGCCACGGCGGGTGGTTCGTCCTCGGCCGGTTCGTCGGGCTGGGGAGCTGGGCTGGCTGGCGGCTGGGTTCCGCGGGCCGGCCGGGCGGGCGGTTCAGCGGGTGTCAGCTTTTTTTTTTAGGTGTGGTCGGCAGTGCGCCGCCGGCGGCGAGTCGCTCGATCCGTTCGGTCAGTGCTTCGGGGTCGAGGAATTTTTCGCTCTCGGCCAGGCGGATCAGGGCCGCCTCGACCAGCGCCCGGGCGACGCTGGAGTTCCGCACGGTGCGGGTGAGGTTCTGGATGAGCCCGACGGCGTGGACCAGGGCGGGGGTGTCGAACCGGGTGGCCAGTTCGGCGACGGCCTTGCGCTGCATCTCGGGCAGCTCGATGAGCTGGGAATCGCCCCCGCAGGCCGAGGCGAGCATCATGTTGCGGAAGACGTCATTGAGAGCGAGCGTCACGCTGGCCAGTGTCACGCCGCTCTGCAGCACTTCGTCGAGTTCGCCCAGGGCGGCCGCGGCGTTGCTGTCGGCCAGGGCGGTAACGATGGCGATCATCCGCTCATCGCCCGGCGTGCCGAGCACACGGATGACTTCCGCGTCGCTGACAGTTTCGGCCCCGGCCAGGAGCTGGTCGAGCAGGCTCAGGGCGTCGCGCATCGACCCGGCGGCCGAGCGGGCCACGCGGAACAGCGCGTCGTCTTCGGCGGGGACGTTCTCGGCTTTGCAGATCGTCGCGAGGTGCTCGGCGATGCGGGCGGTGGGGATGTCGCGGAAGTCGAACCGCTGGCAGCGGCTGTGGATGGTGGCGGGGATTTTCTCTGTCTCGGTCGTCGAGAAGATGAACTTGACGTGGTCGGGGGGCTCTTCGAGGGTTTTCAGCAGGGCGTTGAAGGCGGCCTGCGAGAGCATGTGGACTTCGTCGATGTAGTAGACCTTGTAGCGGCAGCGGGCGGGGGTGAAAATCGCGTTCTCGCGGAGCTGGCGGACCTCGTCGACGGAGTTATTGCTCGCCCCGTCGATCTCGATGACGTCCATGTCCTCGCCGCGGGCGATGGCGGTGCAGGCGGCGCATTCGTTGCACGGCTCGGCGGTGGGCTCGTCGAAAGAAAGGCAGTTGAGGCTCTTGGCCAGCAGCCGGGCCATGGTGGTTTTGCCCACGCCTCGCGTGCCGGTGAAGAGGTAGGCATGGGCGATGCGCCCGGCGGCGATGGCATTGCGGAGCGTGCGGGCGATGGGCTCCTGGCCGATAACTTCGTCGAAGCTTCGGCTGCGATATTTCCGTGCCAGTACGAGGTAAGATTCCATGGTTCGATTCCCGCGTTGGTCCCGGGGAAGGATCCATCCTACGCGCCGGCGGGCGGATTGCAAGCTGCATCCGCCGCAGGGGCGGAACTTCTCGGCTCGGCGCTGGTGGTCTGCTCTCGGATTGGCGATGCCATGGCCATGCTCGCACGGGTGGCCATACGCCACGCACAGCCGGGGGCGGCTGTGCCACACGATACATCACAGGCCGGTGCTTGCCCCGGTTCGGCGCATAAAAAACGGGCGGCTGGATGGGCCAGGCGATCTCCGGCACATGGAGGAACAGCGCTTATGGCTGCTTCCTTCCGGACCTGACCAGGTTCACGGTTCCCCCATTGCAGAGGACCCGGCCCATCTGGCCGCCCGATGAAAATCGAGACATCCTAATTATACGGTGGTTGCGGCCCGATGCAAGGCCTGGCCGGGGTTAGTCGCGAACTTCGATGGCGAGTTGCTTGCGGAGGTCCGGGCTGTCTTGTCCGACGACGAGCACCTCGTAGACGTATCGTCCGGGCTTGTCGGTCGGCACGGGGAAGGGGCGAATGGCCAGGGCGGCCAGGCCGAAATCGTTCCACAAGCCCTGAAACTGCAGCTCGCGTTTCTCGGCAGGGATGTCCTGGCCGGGCGGGTTGGCCCAGAGCAGCCGGGCGATCACGCGGTTGCCGCCCGTCGGTGCGCCCTGCTCGGGGATGACGATGGCCTGGACCTGCATGGCCTGGCCGACCTGGCCGACGGCGGTCGCTCCGGCGTCCTGGCCGGTATGGCTGATGACGATACGCAATGCCGGCGGCGTTGCGTTGGGGGCGGGTTTGGGGGCGGCCTCTTCGGCGGGGGGCTTCTGGCAGGCGGCGGTGCAGGCCAGCAAGGCCGAGACGAGCAGACACGAAAATGTCACGCAGTACGGTCGCATATCACTCTCCTGAACCATTGGTATCGGCCGATTCGGTTTGCAACGTTGCTACGAGCGATTCCAGCAGGGCACGGTTGTCGGCCTGGATGTACTGCACCCGTCCGCCCATGCGATGGAACGATTTGCAGAACCGCAGATAGTAGGCCGGGTGATCGGCGGGCGGCTCGCCGGCGGACCAGTCCCACCCGCCGCCGTCCTGGATGTCGACCACGGCGATGTGGTGGCCGGCGATGATGTCTTGCCCGGCCGAGGCGCGGAGGTTGTTGGCCAGGCTGAAGGATTTCTCGAAGACCTGGGGGCTCATGATGGCCGAGCCGATCGAGAGGTAGGCCCCGCCGGTGAGGTCCATGCAGCTGCGGGTAAAGAGGCGGGCGTCGGTTCCGCTGGCCCGGCCGATGGCTCCGCCGTGGAACAGCGGGTGATTGGTGATGATGTCATACCCGATGCCCGGATGGACGGTAAAAGGCACCTGGGCCCGGACGCAGGCGGCGGGGATGGAAAATTGCTTGTGGGGGTGGTCGACGGTCATCGGCCCGGGCGGGATGTTATGGGCGGTCATGACGGCCAGCAGGTCGGCCCGGGCGGCGGCGAGGGGATGGGCCGGCTCGGCGGCGATCAGCCGGGCCAGCTCGGCCGGGTCGGGCAGGGCCAGGCAGTCGGTTTCGATCATGCGTCCGATGGCCTGCCCCCATCCGATGTCGTCGGCTGCGCCCAGCAGGGCCGCGAGGTTCAGGAAGCGTCCGGTTTCGTCCCAGGAGCCGAATCGGCCCATGGGGGCGTTCTCGCGGACCGACTCGCTGCTGCGTCCGGCGTGGGCGAATTCCCAGTCGTGGATGATGCCGGCGCCGTGGGTGGCTGCGTGGGTGACCCAGCCGGACTCGACGAGGCGGTTGACCAGAGGCCCGGCGCCGTTTTTGACCAGGTGGGCGCCGTAGCAGAGCATGACGGAGGCGTGTTGCTTGCGGGCGGTGCGGATCGCGGCGGCGAGCTGTTCGACGGGCCCGGCCAGGGCCGGCTGGAAGGCTGCGGCGTCGGGGTCGGCGGCGATCTGCTCGATGGCGAGCATGCTTTTCCGCTCGGCCAGGGGCCAGGTGCGAATGGCTCGGGGGTCGAAGGGTTCGGTGGTCATGGCGCTATTCTGTCCGCCCGGCGGGGCCAGGTCCAGCCCGTGAGTGACTTTTTTTCTGGCACGTCATGCCGCTGCCCGTTGGTTGTTCCAGTA
>CAZCDM010000211.1:0-3940 GCA_964497475.1 uncultured Planctomycetaceae bacterium | reverse complement strand
CAACTCCTCCGATGGCACAAAATCAAACTTACACACAATAGTTGACACGATCCCGGGCGGGGGTTTTCTTGACTCGGAGGGGTGGTTTCTGGCATACTCCCTGATTCTCCCGGGCGGTACAGCTCTGCCCGTAATCCGCATCTTCTTTGGGTCCATTGCATGATTTCGTTCATCAAACGGCTGTTATTGAAACTCATCGGCGGTTCGCGTAACGATCGGCTGATCCGCGCCCGCATGAAAATCGTCCGCGAGCAGATCAATCCGCTCGAGGCGGGCCTGGCCGGGCTCAGTGACGACGAGCTCCGCCAGCGCAGCACAGAGCTCCGTCAACGGAGGCAGGGCGGCGAGTCGCGGCAGAAGATTCTGCCCGAGGCGTTCGCTCTGATTCGAGAGGCCTCCAAGCGAGGCCGGGCCCACCGGCAGTTCGATGTCCAGCTCGTGGCGGGCATGGTGCTCGACGAGGGGTGGATTGCCGAGGAGGCCACCGGCGAGGGCAAGACCGTGGCGTGTTATCCGGCGATCTACATGGCCTGGCTGGACGGGCTGAAGGTCCACGTCGTGACGACCAACGATTACCTCGTGAAGCGCGACGCCGAGTTCGCCCAGCCGATCTTCGAGCTGCTGGGCGTGACGGTGGGCTATGTACTGGAGTCCATGCCGTCCTACGGCCCGGAGGTGGCCGTCCGCAAAGAGGCCTACGGGTGCGACGTGACCTACGCGACCAACAGCGAACTGGGCTTCGATTACCTGCGGGATAACATGAAGCTCTCGACGGCCGACCAGGTCCAGGGCCAGCTCGGCATGGCGATCATCGACGAGGTCGACAACATTCTCATCGACGAGGCCCGCACGCCGCTGATCATTTCCGGCCCGGCCTACGGGGACATCAGCGTCTATCGCAAGGCCGACGGCGTGGCCCGCGAGCTGATCCGCCGCAATCGCGATTGGGACCAGGCCAGCCGGCGCGTCGAGTCGATCGAGCGGACGATCAAGGCCCTCCAGGGCGAGCGGGACAAGGCGTCGGGCAAGGAATCGACCGAGCTGGAGGCGCAGCTGGAGACGGCCTCGGGCGACCTGGCCGAAGCACAGTCGCAGCGCGACGAGGCGGTGCAGTATTTCGAGGTCGAGATCGAGCACAAGCGCGTCCACATGACGCACGAGGGCGTCACGGCCGCCCAGGACATCGCCGGGGTGGGCAGTTTTTACGTCGGGGCGAATATGGACTGGCCGCACCGCATGGAACAGTCGCTGCGAGCGCATCTGACCTTCGAGCGGGATAAGGACTATATCGTCCAGGACGGCAAGGTTGTGATCGTCGACGAGTTCACCGGGCGACTGATGGAGGGCCGGCAGTGGTCCGACGGGCTCCACCAGGCCGTCGAGGCCAAGGAGCAGGTCCAGGTCAAGGAAGAGACCCAGACCATCGCGACGATTACGTTCCAGAACTTCTTTAACCTGTACGAGAAGCTCGCGGGCATGACTGGCACGGCCATGACCGAAGCGACCGAGCTGATGAAAATCTACGGCCTGGACGTCGCGGCGATTTCCACGCACCGCCCGATCAATCGGGTCGACCACGAGGACGTGATCTTCTCCGAGGTCGAGCCCAAGTACCGGGCCATCGTCGAGGAAGTCAACGCCGTCGCCCGCAAGGGCCGGCCCGTGCTGGTCGGCACGACGAGCATCGAAAAATCCGAGCTGATCTCCACCATGCTGCAGCGAACCTATGGGCTGGATCACGAGGTACTCAACGGCCGACGCGAAAACGCCGCCCGCGAGAGCGACATCGTCCTCAAGGCCGGCCATCAGCATCCGCTCAAGCAGGGCAGCAAGGAGGTGGTCGGCAATGTCACCATCGCCACGAACATGGCTGGGCGCGGTACCGACATCAAACTCGGCCCGGGCGTGGTCTGCCCGAGCTGCCAGGTGCCCCCGGCCGAGAAGCTCGCCGAGCTGGGCGTCGCGCCCGACCCGCTGTTTCCCTCCGGCGTGAACAAGTGCTGCATCCACTGCCAGCAGTACGACGCAGCCACGAACTGCGCCCACTGCTTCAAGCCGAAGCTCGACGCGAGCTTCCCCGCGCGAGGCCGATCCGAATGCACCGCCGAGGTGCCCTGCGGGCTGCACATCGTCGGCACGGAACGCCACGAGTCCCGCCGCATCGACAACCAGCTTCGCGGCCGGGCCGGGCGGCAGGGCGATCCGGGGTCCAGCCGATTCTTCCTGTCGCTGCGGGATGAGCTGATGGCCGTCTTCGCCGGCGAGTGGACGATCAAGGTTCTCGGGTGGCTGGGGCTGTCCGGCGATGCCGCCATCCAGGACAAGCGCATCAGCAAGGGCGTCGAGCGGGCTCAGCGGAAGGTCGAGGAACGCAACTTCGAGATTCGCAAGAACCTGCTGGAATACGACGAGATCATGGACCATCAGCGTAAGACGTTCTACGCGATGCGGCAGGACATTCTCGAGGGACGCAACCTCGCGGGCATGGTTCGCGAGATGATCGACGAGAGCATCGACGGGGCGGTCGAGGATTATCTGCGGGGCAATTACGCAGCCCGGTGCATCGCCGAGTGGGCGCGGTCGCAATTGCAGGTCGCCGCCGAGGCAGAGGACTTCCGCTCGACCGATCCGGACGACCAGCCCGCTATCGAAAAACAGCTTCGCGACTCGGCCCGCGACGAGGCCCGGGCGACCATCGCCATGACCCTCGGCGAGTACATGGACCCCGACATCGACGCCCGCCAGTGGGACATCAAGGGCCTCAGCGGCTGGGCCAAGAGCCGCTTCGACGTGACGATCAGCCAGAACCAGCTCCGCAAGATGGACCCCCCGCAGGTCGAGGAAGAACTCTGCCAGGCCGCCAGCGCCCGCATCGACGAGGCCGACCTCAGCGGGCTGGTCACGCTGCTCGAGCCGAACTACGCGCTGTCCTGCTTCGCCGAGTGGGCCCGGCAGAAATTCGACATCTCCGTGACGCTGGAGGAGCTGACCGACGACCCCGATACGGCCCGGCAAGTGCTGGCAGAAAAGGTCGCCGAAGCCTACCGCCGCCGGCAAATCACCTACCCGCCCGAGCACCTCATCGAGCGAACCATCGGCCAGGCCGGCACGGATAACGTCTACGCCTGCGACGCCCTCGCCCAGTGGGCCAACCGCAAATACGACGCCGGCTGGACCGGCGCTGACAACGTCCAGGGCCGAAAGGTCGCCGAGGTCTATCGCGACCTGGTGGCCCTGGCCGAGCAATGGTGGCAGGGCGGCAAGCTGGAATCGGCCGTCGATGACGCCCTCGGCAGCGACCCGACCGCCGAGGCCGCCGCCGCCTTCGTGAAGGACCGCTTCGAAACCCTCGCCACGCCCGAAGATATTACGGTTCGCGGCATCCGTGATACCGTTGTCAGCATCGGCCGACAGTTCCTCCGCCGCGAGATGACCGAGCTGGAGCGGTTTGTGCTGCTGCAGATTTTCGATGGCTCATGGAAAGATCACCTGCTGAACATGGATCACCTCAAGGGGTCGATCAACCTCCGCGGCTACGCCGAGCAGGACCCGAAGGTGGCCTACAAACGCGACGGCGGGCGACTCTTCGACGAGCTGTTCGGCTCGATCCGCGAGAAGGTGACCGATATGATCTTCAAGGTCCGCCTTTCGCCCGAGGCCCAGATGGAGAGCGTCTACGAGGTCTCCGATCAGTCTCACGAGGACTTCGGCGGCTACGAGCAGCTCGCCGGCCAGGCCGGGCCCGGCGATGCCCAGCAGGCCATGGACGCCCAGCAGACCGTCGAGACGATCGTCCGCGAGGAGCCCAAGGTCGGCCGCAATGACCCTTGCCCCTGCGGCAGCGGCAAGAAGTACAAAAAATGCTGCGGCGCGAATGATTGATCGCACAGGGGTATTTACTTGACTCAGGTGCCTCTATATCTTGTGTTTTCGGCGCTCG
>CAZCDM010000210.1:0-3965 GCA_964497475.1 uncultured Planctomycetaceae bacterium | reverse complement strand
AGGCCCTCTACGACCTGCTCCATTGATTGGGTGTCCCAATGTTGAAGTCAGGGCAACGGCCCAGCCCATCGGTTTTTTTATTCACATGGCGAACTGTTTTGCATATCCGCCTTGCGTCGCATGTTGTCCATCCGGCAGACGAATATCCGCCGGCTCAGTTTAATATCCCGTCGAGGAGGCCTTTCTTTTCCTTTTTCGGCTCGGTAGTTCCTTCGGTGGTCGTATCGGCCGGCTTTTCCGCGGGCTGCTCTTTGTCCGTGCTGCCCTTGAGCAGATCACCCAGGCCGCCCGTTGACGAGCCTTCGGCCGAATCGCCGGGCTTCTGCTTCTTCAGCACCGAGTCGAGCTGCCCCTTCATAAAGGTCGCCCCGGCCGCCTCGACAAGACTCTTGAGCGTCTGCTCGGCGTCGATGGTCACCTGCGGTGCGGCGATCGTACCGGTCAGTCGCATCTGGAAACGCCATTCCGGCACGGAACTCAACACGCGGTTGGCCTGCTCGGGGTCCATGCCCAGCACGCTCTTGCCCTCGCGGCTCTTGGCCTTGAGGTCACGCAGCACGAGCGTCACGGGCAGGTCGATCCGCTCGGCCCGGAAGCCGCCGTCGGCTTCGACGTCGGCCGTGCCGCTCTCAATCTCCACGCTGCTCTTGCCGCCCAAGGTATTCTCATCCAGCACAACGCCCGGCGCGAACACCTTGATGCGATGCAGCGAATCGGGCGCGGTGAAATCCAGCGTCAGCGAGCCCTTCATGCCCTTGTCGCTCTCGGCCCGGAGGATGCTCTGCGAGTCGATCCGTCCGGGGTGACTCGTGAGGTCATCGCCGTAGACGTTATACGTCGCCGGGTCCTCCGGCCGGCGGATGCCCTCGACCACCAGCTTGCGAATCAGGATGGTCGGCTTGGGCGAGAGAACATTCTTCGCCGAAAGCGACTGATACCCGAACCGCCTTGCCTCGGCCAGCAGGTCATCGATGCTAGGCGGCGGAGGCGTCTTGTCCTCGTGGCGGGCGGTGGCCTCCTCGCGGTTCCGCTCGAGCCACTTTTGAGCCTTCTGCAAGTAGCGCGTGTACTCGCGCATTTTTTCCGGGTCCTGGAGGTAATCGAACAGCAGGTCCTCGGGCATGGTTTCGGGCTGTTCCGGCTTGGGGTAGACCTTGCCCGGACTCGTGCGCGGCTGGTCGGTTTTCAGCTCGGCAATGACGATCTCATCGACCACCAGCCGCTTGGCCAGTAGGTCACGGATCGAAACCGTACCGCTGACGGTCTTGGCCTGGACCATGTTATTGGCCGGCTGTTCCGGGTCGGTAATCTGCAGGCCCTGCAGTTGCAGCGTCCCGCCGGTCAGACTCAGGTGGGCCGATTCAAGATTCACCTCGGCACCGACGCCCTTGGAGAGGTTCTCTTCCATCGTCGAGGCCACCAGCGAATCCGACAGGGCGAACTCCAGCCCCACCACCGCCGCCACGAGCACAATCGCGATGACCACGCCCTTCTTGCTGATGATCGGGTAGCGTTTGTCGAGCACTTCGGCGAGGCTTTCCTTGCTCTTGCCGAACAGAAGCCACAGGATGAACTTGGAAACCTTATTGCCCGTAATCTTCTGGAACCGCTCGCTGTCCTGCCCGGCCAGCAGCGCCTTGCGAAGCTTGGTGACCATGGCGGTAATCAGCAGTCCGCTGACGATGCCCAGCACCAGGCCGATGACGATACCGCCCGTCTGGCAGTAGTTTTCCGTATTGCCCAGGGCCAGCACGGGCGTCTCGGACATCCAGCGGAACAGACCTTCCAGGCCAATCTGGTGGATGATGGCATAGCCCAGGCGGAACGTCACCGCCGCAGCGGCGAGGTTCAGCACCTTGCCCAGAAAAATTGCAACCGCCGCCAGCAGCCGGTTGGCATTGAAGAAAAGCAGCGCGAAGATCAGCAGCAGCGTGATGGCATTGAAGCCCACCGTAAAGCCCAATGCAAAGCCCAGCACACAGCCGAGCATGATCTGCGGCTTGCCCGCCCCGCCACGAATCAGCTTGCCCGCCTTGCGGAAGAGTTTGATCGGAGACATATGGTTTCCTGCCTTTCACAGAGATGTGTGCATACCGCCTCGGTTCCCTTTGAACACGAATCAGTATAGGCAGGACAAGGCCGGCAGCACAACCGGAATTACCCCGCCGGGAAAATCATCGCCTCGGCGAAAGCCATCTGGAAATCCATGTCGGCCGACAGCTCCACATGCTCGGCCCGGGAGCGGATCTCCTCGATGCGCTCCCGCGCGACCTTGCTCAGCAGGGCCCACTTGGCACCGTGCAGCGAAACATTGCCCACGTAGCTGATCCGCCGGGCGTCGACCTCATGTGGAATCAGGCCGATCCGCTGGGCGTTGTCCCGCCGGATGAAGCTGCCAAACCCGCCGGCGATCAGAACGCGGCCCAGGTCGGCCGGTTCGAGGCCGGCCTGCTTGAGGAGGATCTCCACGCCGGCCCGCAACGCGCCGGTCGCCAGTTGCAGCTCGCGAATGTCCTTCTGCGTGATGGCCACGCCATCGCGCCCGTCGGCCGGCGGGGCCAGCGCGAACGCGACCTGCCCGTCGCCATTCTTGCCGATGCGTTCGACCAGCCCGCGACACGTCACCGCACCGCACTCCTCGGCCGGCAGGAGACGCCCTTCGCGCGTCATCACGCCGCAGCGCAGCAGCTCGGCCGCGACATCCACCAGCGCGCTGCCGCAAATACCGATCGGCTCGACCCCGCCGATGACGCTGCAATAGACGTCGCCGCCGTTGTGGTCGGCGTCGAAGATGACCTTCTCGATCGCGCCGTTGGCCGCCCGCATGCCATTGGCAATCCGAGCGCCCTCGAAGGCAGGCCCGGCCGCCGCACTGGCCGCCAGCAGCTTGCCCCCCGCAGCCAGAACGATCTCGCCGTTCGTGCCGATGTCGATCATCAGCGTCGGCTCGTCGGTCTGGTCCATGCCAGCCGACAATATGCCCGCCACCGTGTCGCCGCCGACAAACCCGCCGATGACCGGGAACACATACGCCCGCGCGTCGTCGCACAGGGCGATCTCCAGCTCGGCTGCGGTCGTCTCGGTCGGCTCGCGCCGGGCCGGGGCAAACGGCAGGGCCGAGAGACTCGTGACGTCCAGCCCGCAAAGCAGGTGCTGCATGGTGGTATTGCCCGCCATCGCGATCGAGCAGATGTCGCTGCGGTCGATGCCCGCCTCGGCGGCGGCCCGCCCAGCCAGCTCGCCCACCGTCGCGCGGATCGCGCCGGTCATCTCGGCTGCGTCGGCGGGCGATTCACACGCCCGGCCGATTCGGCTGACGACATCGTCGCCGAAGCTCACCTGCGGATTGATGTCGGCCTCGATGGCGCACTGCCGCCCCGAGGGCAGCTCGATCAGCTCAGCGACCACCGTCGTCGTGCCGATGTCCACCGCCAGGCCGAAGTTGCTTTGCCCCTCCCGCAGCGGCGTGGGCACGCGCTCGTGCGGCGGAATGCCCCGGGAGTCTTCCTCGATAGCCGTCGAGCGCGTGAGGATCTGCAACCGGTCGTCGAACAGCGCCGTCTGCGGAATCGAGACGACCGCATCGGTGCTCAGTCGCGCCTGGCAGGCCAGTCGCCACCCGGCCGAGAGTTCCGCCTCGTCGAGATGCTCGCCCGCGTGAGCCGACGCAGCCGGCGGTCCGCTGACGAACCGCACCTTGCACTTGCCGCACGTGCCCGCCCCGCCGCAGGGCGTGTCGATGGGCAGCCCGGCCCGGGTGGCGGCTTCAGTCAACAGGGTTTCGGGCAGGACGTGTACGGTTCGGCCGGTCGGCTCGAAGGTGATTTTGATCTGGTCAGGCATGGGGAGTCCTTGAAGCGAGTGGTTGGGATGTCAGATCGCTAACTAGTACTCTGTTAAATGCATAACATCTGGTTGGTCTTTGTGCCGATAGTGGGTTGATAGAACCCTTTGGCATGGAGGCC
>CAZCDM010000209.1:0-3983 GCA_964497475.1 uncultured Planctomycetaceae bacterium | reverse complement strand
CCGCCATGGCGGTAAAATCCGTGCCCTGCTCTTCGAGCCAGTTCCGCCGGCCGACGAAAATTTTCTTGCCCCTCACGCTCGCCTCCACGCCCAGGCCGGAATGCTCGGTGAATGAATCGGGCTGGGGCATGTCGACGCGGGCCTTGCGGGCCACGGCTGCCACCGCCCGGGCCACCGGGTGGCGGGACATCTGCTCGGCCGCACCGGCCGCAGCAAGCAGGTCGGCGCCGTCGACGTCCGGGGCGGGCTTGATCTTGGTCACCGACAGCTCGCCGGTCGTCAGCGTGCCGGTCTTATCGAAGACGAAGGCGTTGAGGTCGCGGGCGATTTCCAGCGTCGAGACGTCCTTGATGAGGATGCCCAGCCTCGCCGCACAACTCAGGGCGGCCACCATCGCCGTCGGCACGGCCAGCACGAGCGCACACGGACAGGCCACCACCAGGATCGTCACGGCCCGGCTGTAAGCGTCGGGATTGACCCGGTTGAAGTAGAGCACCGCAGCGGCAATCATCAGCACCGTGGGCGTGTAGTAGCCAGCGTAGCGGTCGACCAGGCGCATGATCGGGTGGCGGGTGGCCTCGGCCTG
This sequence comes from uncultured Planctomycetaceae bacterium, assembly GCA_964497475.1. Classification (GTDB taxonomy): domain Bacteria; phylum Planctomycetota; class Phycisphaerae; order SM23-33; family SM23-33; genus CAZCDM01. Next base: position 3,397 of record CAZCDM010000209.1, on the reverse strand, counting down.
CAGAATGAGCTTCTTGACCCGCCCGAGGGTCGTATCCTCACCGGCCCGGCTGACACGCACGTCAATCGCACCGGATTCATTGTTCGTGCCGCTGTAAACTTCATCGCCGGGCACCTTGTCCACCGGCAGCGACTCGCCGGTGACGTTGGCCTGGTTGATGCTGCTCGAGCCGGTAATGATCTCGCCGTCGGCGGGGATGTTCTCCCCCGGGCGGATGCGGACGACATCGCCGGGCGAGAGGCTCTGCGGGTCAACTTCCTGCTCGGTTCCGTCGGCCTTGAGCAAGACCGCCTTTTTCGGCGCGATCCGCATGAGCGACTCGATACTGGCCCGGGCGCCCAGGGCCGTGCGGGTTTCGATCAGGTTCGATAGCAGCAGGAAGAAGGCCACCGCCCCGGCGGCTTTGTAATCCAGGGACGCAATCGCGGCGATGACCGCCAGGCCCACCAGTTCGTCCATGTTGGCATGGCCGTGCAGGAGTTCCTTGAAGGAATGCCACACAATCGGCACGCCCAGCAGGATCGCCCCCATCAGAGCCAGTGCGTCGGAGTAGAAGTTCCGCCCGGTCATGTCGTCCTGGCCGGCGAAAACCCAGTCGCTGATCCAGCTCAGCAGGACGAACACACCGCCCAGCAGAATGCCAACCATCAGCAGCGACGCCCGGCCGGTTTGGGCTCCGACGGAGATGTCCTCATCGTGGGCGTGAATGGGAAGGATATCGTGGGCCATGGGTTGCTCCGTTTGGTTGCGGACAGGCCGGACGTACAATCGACCGGCCGAACCGAACTGTCTATTACCAGTGCTACGTCCCGGCCGGGCCGGGAGTTCGATCAGAACGTACCATTGTACAAATCCACGCGAGGGGGAAAAGCAAAAAGGGCAAATCCCCCCCTGCAGGTTCGCCTTGACGGGCCCGAAGCAGAAACCTAAGATGAAAGTGAGATGAAACAGAAATGCGACAAATGCGATAAGCCCGCCACGATCCACCTGACAGAAATCACCGCCGGGGAAAAGGTGGAAAAGCACCTCTGCGAAGACTGCGCCGCGGCCGAGGGCATTACCGTCAAGGCCAATGTCCCCATCAGCCAGCTTCTGGAAGATTTCGTCCTCCAGGCCACCGACGTCGAGCCCGGCGAGATCCAGCGAGACCAGACATGCGAAGCCTGCGGCATGAGCCTTTCGGAATTCCGCGAGAACGGCCTGCTCGGCTGCAGCCACGACTACGATGCCTTCAGCGACACGCTCCTGCCGATGATCGCCCGCGCCCACGACGGCGCGACCCAGCACATCGGCAAGGTGCCCCCCCGCGCCGATCAGGCCCAGCGAAAGCAGGCCCACATCCTCCGGCTGCGGACGGAGCTGCAAGCCGCCATCCAGTCCGAGCAATACGAACGGGCCGCGAGCCTCCGCGATCAGATCCGCGAGATCGAAACACAATAGCCCCCCCCCGCTGCAATCGAGTTACCCCGCACATGACCCTACCAGACCTTACACAACGAGCCGGCGAGTGGACCCGCGGTGTCGGCCCGATGCACGACGTGGTGGTCTCCAGCCGCGTTCGCCTGGCCAGGAACCTGCTGGGCATGTGCTACCTACCGCGCTGCTCGCCGGCCCAGCAGGATGAAATCCTCGATCGCCTTCGCAGTGAAATCTTCGCCGCCAGGCTCGCCGCCGAGATGTTCTATGTAGATGTCGCCGAGGCCAGCCCGCTCGACCGCCAGCTGCTCTGCGAGCGTCACCTCATCAGTCGACATCACGCCCTGGCCGAGCATCCCCGCGGCGTAGTCGTTAGCGGCGACGAAGCCGTCAGCCTCATGCTCAACGAAGAAGACCACCTCCGCATGCAGGTCATCCGCAGCGGCCTGCAACTGCACGATGCCTTCCAGCGGATCGACCAGATCGACACCGCCCTGCAGGATCGCCTGGACTTCCAGTACTCCGACCGGTTCGGCTTTTTGACCTCCTGCCCGACCAACGTCGGCACGGGCCTGCGCGTCAGTGCCATGCTCCACCTGCCAGCCCTGCGGCTGACGGGCGAAATCGAAAAGGCCCTCCGCGCCGCACGCGATATGCGCCTGGCCACGCGAGGTCTCTACGGCGAGGGCACGGAAGCGGCCGGCGACTTCTACCAGATCTCCAACCAGATCACCCTCGGGCTCAGCGAAGAGCAGATCGTCGAAGACTTCATCGACCACGTCATCCCGGAGATTCTCCGCTACGAGCGGACCGCGCGACAGAAGCTCATCGATCGCAGCCGCAGCCATCTTGAAGACCGCATCTTCCGCTCGCTGGCCGTTCTCGCCTCGGCCCGACGTATCTCCAGCCAGGAGACCATGGTCCGGCTGTCGATGGTCCGCCTGGGCATTGCATGCGAGCTGATTTCCTCGCTCGACTACAAAGAGGTCAACGAACTGTTCCTGATGGCACAGCCGGCCCACCTGCAGAAGCTCCACGGCGAGCCGCTCGATGGCAATCAGCGGGCCGAGCTGCGGGCCAGCAACCTCCGCAAACGGCTGGCGGCGACATGACCGAACCGGCCGCCCCGAACGTACAGCTCGGTACGGTCGCGCCGATCGGCTTTGATGATTTCGCCGACCCGGCCTGGATCGAAGGCATGAAAACCCTCGGCTGCACGACCGTCCAGGCCTACCGCAACCGCCACGGCAACGACAGCCAGCACACCGGCCCGGTCAGCACCCAGCAGATGCTCGACGCAATCGACCGCATCGGGCTACCCTGCGATTCGATCCACGGGCTGTACGGAAACGACTTGGACCCCTCCTGCCCGGACGAAGCCACCCGCCGGGCAGCCATGGACGTCTTCCGAGGCGAGGCCGAACTGGCCACCACCCTCGGCGGACCGCTCGTGGTGGTTCACTGCTCCGGCACGCACCCCGAGCCCCTCAGCCCCGACGACCGCCAGCTCCGCATCGACCAGCTGCGACGCTCGGCTGAGGACTTGGCCGAACTTGGCCAGGCCATGCAGGTCGGCTTCGCCCTGGAGAACCTCCCGCCCTACCACCCGGTGGGCAACGACCCGGCCTGGATCGCCACACTCTGCCGCCAGATCGACTCGCCCTTCCTGGGCGTCTGCTTCGACGTGGCCCACGCATTCCTGGCCGGCCATCAGCCCGACTCGGTCATACCCGTGGCCGAGCAGGCCTGCTACCTGCACGTCTGCGATAATCACGGCCAGAAGGACGAGCACCTCATGCCCTTCGCCGGATCGATTGACTTCGAGCTCTTCGCCCGCTCGCTGCGGGAGATTCACTTCGGCGGCATTGCGATGCTCGAAACGTTCTACCCCGTCGACCGCCTCAAGAAACTCATCGACGAAGGCTACGGCGAAAAGCTCCGCGACTGGCTCGATGCGATCAACCAGCCCCGCGAGGGCTAG
>CAZCDM010000208.1:0-4016 GCA_964497475.1 uncultured Planctomycetaceae bacterium | reverse complement strand
CGACGACTCTTTCCATTGGTGCGCGGCGTACTGATGAGCCGGCGGAATCTCTGGCTGCGGAGGTTGTTCATGCAGAGCGTGGACCGGGCGAGCCCCTTGGCGCGGTTGAGGCTCGGCAGGAGGATCGAAACCAGCAGGGAGATAATCGCGATGACGACCAGCAGCTCGATGAGGGTAAAACCATGCAGGCAGGCGTGGCCGGGCCTGGAGTGACGACAGGACATTGACGGACTGGTGTTCATGGCTCAGTCCCTGGCTGGGGGGGCGGTGCTTTCGCGCTGGATCAGCGTGGGCGAGAAATAGATATCCTCGGGATGGACGTCCGGGGTGCGAAGCATCTGGAAGAACAGCCTCGCCGCGGCCGAGCCCATCTCCTCGTAGGGGAAGCTGGTCGAACTCAGCGAGGGGAAGATGACCTTGGCTGGCTCCTCATCGTGCGTGGCCAGAACGGACATCTCCTGCGGGACGGAAACGCCCTCGGCGTGGAGGGCCTTGAGCAGCCCGTAGGCCGCGAAGTCGTTCTCGCAGAGGATGGCGGTGGGTCGCTGCGAGTCCTGGAGAATCTCCCGCCCGGCTTGGACGCCGGTCGCTACGGCCGCCTCGATACCGCCAGCACTCTTGCGGAGCTTGCTCGCCTCGTGCCAGTGAATCATCGGGCTCAGCCCGGCCTGACCCATCGCGGCGAGATAGCCCTGACGGTACAGGCGGGAGTCGATATACGCATCATGGGGATCCGTTTCATCGACCGCTCTGATGTTGCACAGCAGCATGATGCGCCGATGGCCGAGCTGGCGGAGGTACTCGACGCCCAGCTGCGCTGCGGCGCGCAAGTCGCGCAGCACCGACGGGGCCGCACCGGTAACCCGCATGAGCACCTGCACGACGGGCATGCCGCCGGCCCGGAGTTTCTCCAGCGGGCGGGCGTTGCTCTGGCCGGTCTCCGGTTCGAGGGCGGGCATGACGAACAGCCCGTCGACGGTCCGGTCGAGGCTCAGGCGGAGGTGCTCGTCTTCGATTTGGGGCGAGTCGCCGTAGACGTAGCTCAGCAGCGAGTAGGATTCCTCTCGCAGAGACTGCTCGATGCCTCGGCTGATGCGGAGGATCCAGCTGTCGAAATTCTTCCGCCCCAGCAACGCCGTAAGGTACGATCGCTGCTTGACCAGCCCCCGCGCCCGCATGTCGGGCTTGTAGTTCAGCTTGCGGGCCGCTTCGAGAATGCGCTGGCGCGTGGCGTCGCTAAGCTTGATCGTCGAGGGCTTGGGCGAAAGAGCCTGCGAGACCGCACCGCGAGACACCGATGCCTCAGCGGCTACGTCTGCAAGCGTGGGCCTGGATTTTTTCGTGTACGGGTCCATATCTCCAAAAAGGGGCTAGATAAAACCTGTTATCCTGATTCTATCACATTTGGTCACGCGGTCAAGAAGTATCCGTGATGAATCGGCCTTCACGTACCGGAACGTTTTCGGTCCGCCAGGGCGGGAAACTTCGCCCGCCAGGCGCGAACCGCCTCGATATCCACCTTTGCCCGGACGACGGCTTGCGTGTCCGGCGCCTCGGCCAGCACCTGTCCCCCCGGCAAGACAACCATGCTCCCCCCGCCGTAGCTGCTCTGCGGGTCGGCCCCGATGCGATTGACCCCGACCACGACGGCCTGGTTCTCGATGGCCCGGGCGATCAACAACGCCCGCCAGTGGTCTTGTCGCTCGGCCGGCCAGTTCGCCGCCACGCAGAACACCTCCGGCAGGGTCGGGCTACCCCGGCCGAACGCTTCGGGAAATCGCAGGTCGTAGCAGACGGCCGGGCCGACGGTCGCCCCCTCGATGGTCCAGCGCGTCAACTCGCAGCCGGGCTGGTAGTGCTCGTGCTCACCGGCCGGAGTGAAGAGATGCTGCTTGGCGTAGCACCCGGCCAGCCGTCCCGACCGATCAAACCACACCAACTGATTCTCCGCACCGGCCAGGCCCGGCCGAACCAGCCCGGCCAGAATGTGCACGTCCAACTCCGCCGCCAGCTCCGCCAGGGCCCGTTCGAACAACTCCCCCCCCGCCAGCGCAGCCTTCACGTCCATGGTAAAACCCGTCGCCGCCATCTCCGGCAGAACCGCCACACCACCGCCCGGCAGATCGGCTCCGCGCAGCCCAGCAGCGAACGTCGCAACGTTAGCGGCGGGGGCTTCCCAGGCGATCTCACATTGCAGGGCAGCGAAATGCATGCCGCCGTTATACGCCATCGCACCCCGCGATGCATCCATGTTTATGTAGTTTCTCATCGCGCCATCTCCAGGCCGATAGCGAAAGCAAACCCGCCACGGGGAAAAACTTCTCCCCACGATTTATGTAGTTTCCCGTCGCGCCATCCCCAGGCCAATGGCGAAAGCAAACCCGCCACGGGAATTTTTTTCTTCCACTCCAGAACCGCCCGCAATTTGGTCGATGATACTACACATTGTGGGACCCAACACCCGCAACCACCACCGTTAGGGGCCAGGAATCGGAAACCCATGTACTGATCAGGCCCTGAACGTGACGCCCTTCGCCAGAAAAATGTGGATTTCCCCTTGACGTTCGGACTATGTTAGCATAAGATAATATGCGAACAGACACCAAATCAATGTCGGATCAGACGCAGGACGCGTCACGTCAGGCAGAAGCTGGGTTATCGGAAGCGTTTTACCATCTCTGCAGTTCAGACCCGCGGCAATTCCTGGCCTGGATGAGGCAAAGCCACCTCCAGGACAGTAACCAAACGGACCAACGCACGGACGCAGACCGAAAGGTATGGAAGCCATGAATAACCCCCCGTTATGCCAATTCGGACCCGGCGGCGATTACAGCACAATCTGGCCGGAGTCGGCCCAGCCGATTCTTGAAGATGTCAAGCCCCGCTGCATTGCAAAGCTGGCTGAGGACCTCGGCCTGGAAGCCCCGATCGTTTCGACCGGGCCGGCCGGGATCCGCTGGACGAAGAAGCACTCGCCCCTCAAGGACGTCGTGCTTGGGCTGCTGGATATCCTGCGGGATATCCGCCGACAGAACCTCGACCAGGCCGACCGCAAGCTGGTCGAGTCGCAGATCGCCCGGGCCGAGACCGGCCTGGCCGAGCTGGCCCCCGCAGCCACGCCGGTTCTGGCAGAGGGGCGAGCAAAGCTGGCCGATGTCGCCATGGCCCAGCCCATGCCCGCCGCCCTCTCGGCCGAGCAGCCGCTGAGCGTTACCCGCGAGGCTGACAGACAGGAGAGCAACGCCCATGAAGACCGTCACGCCCAGACAACTGGAGATTTTGAGGTTCATTCGCGATTTCCGAACGACCAACGGCTATTCGCCGACGATGCAGGAAATCGGCGACCATCTCGAGCTGACCAAGGTTACGGTCTTCGAACACGTCGGCGCACTCGAAAAAAAGGGACTGCTCCTGCGGGGCGAGAAGCACAAGGCTCGCTCTTTGCAGGTCTCTGAGCAGTTCCAGTTTCCTGACGAGCAGAAGTCCACACGCATCCCCATGCTCGGGCACATCGCAGCCGGCTCGCCCATCGAAGCCATCGAGAATCGCGAGTTCCTCGACCTGGAAGACCTCTTCCCGGCCGACACCAACACCTTCGTTCTCAAAGTCCGCGGCGATAGCATGATCGACGACCAGATCGCCGACGGCGACTACGTCGTCTGCCAGCGACGCAACAGCGCCCGCGACGGCGAGATGGTCGTGGCTCTACTGGAAGACGGCGAAGCCACACTCAAACGCATCTTCCGCGAAGCCGGCCGGGTCCGCCTCCAGCCCGCCAACGCAAATTACGACCCCATCTATGCCGAACACGTCGACATCCAGGGCGTCGTCATCGGCATGATCCGCCTGGTCTGACCAGCCACACGCGGCCCCGCCTGCACCACCCTGCCTCACATTGAAAAAACCGATGAGCGGAACCGGCAACGGCCCAGCCCATCGGTTTTTTTATTCACATGGCGAACTGTTTTCCTGACTTCGACATCCCCTTTGGATTGCGCTGTAAGTCTTTGTTTTAC
>CAZCDM010000207.1:0-4037 GCA_964497475.1 uncultured Planctomycetaceae bacterium | reverse complement strand
AGGCCCTCTACGACCTGCTCCATTGATTGGGTGTCCCAATGTTGAAGTCAGGACCAACAAAAATCAACGGACCGGTGAGAAATGCGGGCTAGCTGCGATCATCTGGATTCTCGTGGCCCTGATCTACTTCGCCGTGACGGGCACGTACGGCAAGAGCTATCGCGTATTCCCCTGATCTTCCGCTAGCGGCCTCGCCAATGAGGCACTGCAGGCCGATATGCAGCCCCGCGGAGCGATCATCGACCGGACTCGCCGCTGAGGCACTGCAGTCCGATATGCAAAACACTCGGAAGAGGGCAGCTACCGGACTCGCCGCTGAGGCGCAACAGTCCTATAGGCAAAAAACTCGGAGGGCCGGGGCTTTGAGTGAAATGAGGGAGCTGGGACTCGAACCCAGAACCTACGCCTTAAAAGGGCGTTGCTCTGCCAATTGAGCTACTCCCCCGCCGTGTTACGTTGTTCAACGAATGCAGAGTACCACATCGGCCCGATCGGCCGGGTTAATCTTCCTGAATTTCCTTGGTCTTGGCGTCGAGAAGTTCCGTCACGCCCTTTTCGTGCTTGTCGGTGAGCTTCTGGATGTCATCCTTGGCCCGGTGGGCGTCGTCCTCGGTGATCTCCGAGGCCTTCTGGAGCTGGTCGATTTCCTTATTGCCGTCGCGGCGGGCGTTGCGGATGGCGACGCGGGCCTGCTCGGACATCTTCTTGGCCTGGCCGATGAGTTGGTCGCGACGTTCCATCGACAGCGGCGGAACCGACAGGCGAATGACCTTGCCATCCGTCGCCGGCGTGATGCCGATATCGGATGCCTGGATCGCCCGCTCGATTTCCTTCATCGAATTGGGGTCGAATGGCTTGATGAGGATCAGGTTCGACTCGGGCGTGGAGATGCTCGCCAGCTGGCGCAGGTCGGTCGGCGAGCCGTAGTAGTCCACCTTGACGTGATCGACGAGGCCTGCACTGGCCCGGCCGGTCCGCAAGCCCCGGAACTCCTTGCGGAGATACTCCAGGGCCGAGTCCATCTGTTCTTCCGCGGTCAGCAGCACTTCATCCATGGGTAGTTTCCTTTGTCAGCTGTCCCGCACGACCGTGCCGACGTTCTGGCCCTGCGCGGCGGCGAGCAGATTGCCCGGCCGGTTCATGTTGAACACCACGACGGGCAGGTTCCGCTCCATGCAGAAGGCCATCGCGGGCAGGTCCATCACGCCGAGGCGTTGGTCGAGGACGGCCTGGTAGGTCAGGGTTTCGTATTTTGTCGCGTCGGGATGCTCGACGGGGTCCTTGTCGTAGACGCCGTCGACCTTGGTGGCCTTGAGGACGGCGCCGGCGTCGATGTCATTGGCCCGGATGGCTGCGGCCATGTCGGTCGTCACGCCGGGGTGGCTCGTGCCGCCCGGGAAGATCACAACCCGGCCGGCTTCGAGGGCGTCGATCACGGCCGGGCGGAAATAGCTGCGGCAGACAAGCGGCATGGCGATGGCGGAAAAGACCTCCGCGTCCGTGCCGAGCCCGACCAGGGTATCCCGCAGGGCCAGGGCGTTCATCACCGTGCCGAGCATGCCCATGTAGTCGGCCGTGGTCGGCTGGATGTGGGCGGCGTCTTTAAGAGCCCGGCCTCGGACGAAATTGCCCGCGCCGACCACAACGCCCACGCCAATGCCCGCAGCCGCCAACTCGGCGATCTGGCGAGCGATGGTTTCGGCCGCGGCGGGACAAACACCCGATCCGCTCTCGTCGGCGAGGGCCTCGCCGGAGAGTTTCACCAGCACCCGATTGTAGCCAGTCTGGGACATGGTCACTCCAGCGGGGCCCGGCCGCGGCGAACGTTACGCGCCGACGGCGAAGCGGGCGAAGGTCGTTACCGTCGCACCGCCGAGCAGTTCCTTGATGGTCTTGTCGGTATCCTTGACGTATTCCTGCTCCATCAGCGCGTTCTGGGCGAGGAATTTCTTGATCTTGCCGGTGACCATCTTCTCGGCGATCTCGGCCGGCTTGCCGGACTCGATGGCCTGCTGCTTGGCGATCTCTTTTTCCTTGGCGACGACCTCGGCGGGGATGTCATCGGGCGTAATGCCCATCGGGTCGGAAAAGGCGATGTGCTGGCAGAGCCCGGCGAGGGTTTCGTCATCGACGGCCTTGTCCAGGCCGACCAGCACGCCGACCTTGCTGTTGTGGTGCAGGTAGCTGCCAACGCAGTCGGCTTCGATCTTCACGCCGCGGGCGTAGGACATGTTCTCGCCGATCTTGGCGAGGGTGTCCTGGAGGGTCTGGGTCATTTCGTCGCTGGCGGCGATCTCGCCGGCCGGGGCTTTGCAGGCCAGCTCGGTCATCTTGGCGACCATGGCCTGGAACTGCTCATTACGGGCGCAGAAGTCGGTCTCGCACTGGATCTCGATCATCACGCCGGTCTTCTTGTCGGCGGCGATATCCATGCCGATGAGCCCTTCGCTGGTGGCTCGGCCGGCCTTTTTCTCGGCGGTGGCCAAGCCCTTGGCGCGGAGGGCGTCTTTGGCGACGTCGATGTCGCCGCCAGCTTCTTCGAGGGCCTTTTTGCAGTCCATCATGCCCAGCCCGGTGTCTTCACGAAGTTGCTTGACCATTGCAGCGGTAATTTCAGCCATGAGTATGTGCTCCTGGTAGTCGTCTATGGAAAAGGAAAGTCAGGTCGAATGGGTGTTATTCGGCTTTGGCGACGTCACTGGCAACATTGCCTTCGAGGGCGTCGGGGCTCTGCGCTTTGGCGGGGGTTTCCTCGCCAGATTCGCTGTCGGTCTTGACGTCGGGCGTGGTGGTGTCGGCCTCGGCGGGTGTGGGGGGCACGTTCTGGGGAGGCTGACCCTGCGGGGCGGGCTGGACGGGTCGCTGCTCGTCGGGCTCGGCCGGTGCGTCTGGAGTCTCGACGCGCGGGGTTTCCGTGCCGGTCTGCTGGAGCCCCTCATCCGGCGCGTCGTCGGCACGGGCGGTGGTGGGCCGCTGGCTGCGACGTTGCGGCGCGGGCTTTTCCTCGTCGCCTTCCTTGCCTTCTGAACGGGTGTTCGTGCCGAACTGGGCTGCGTCGGCCAGCTCCCGCATGATGATCTCAATGCCGCGCATCGCGTCGTCATTGCCCGGGATCGGGATGTCGACGTTGTCGGGGTTCGAGTCGGTATCCAGCAGAGCCACCACGGGGATGTGCATCTTATTGGCTTCGCGGATGGCGTTGTGCTCGCGTTCGACGTCGATGACGAACATCACGCCGGGCAGCTTGGTCATGCTGCGGATGCCGCCGAGGTTGCGCTGGATTTTCCGCATTTCGCGGCGAAGGCGGGAGCCTTCCTTCTTGGAATAGGCATCGAGGGAGCCCTCGGCGTCCATGGCTTCGAGCTCTTCGAGCCGGCCGATCCGCTTGCGAATCTCGCGGAAGTTCGTCAGCGTCCCGCCGAGCCAGCGGTCGGTCACATAGTGCATGCCGCACCGCTCGGTGTGGCTGATGACGCTCTTGCGGGCCTGGCGCTTCGTGCCGACGAAGACCACATCCTTGCCGCCGGAGACCACCTGCGTGATGAACTTCTTGGCCAGCAGCAGGCCTCGCAGCGTCTCCTTGACGTCGATGATGTGGATATTGTTCCGTTTGCCGTAGATGTACGGCTTCATCTTGGGGTTCCAGCGACTGGCCCGATGGCCGAAGTGAATCCCCGCGTCAATCAGTTCTTTGATCATCTCAGACGACATAGCATTTCTCCTGGCCGGGTGGCGATGGGGCTGACCTTGGTGCAGATCAACAGCCAGCCGGCGCGATATGGGGCGGCCCTGTGGGCTGCCGGTGTATGGTCCTGCCGCTGCTGCGCACACCTCCACCGATGGCACACAAAGCGACAGATCGGGCAGCATAGGCTCTACCGCCCGAGCCGTCAAGCCCTTTTGCTTAAGGGTACTTTGAAAAATTCAAATTCGGATATCGCGTAGGATTTTCGCTTTCTGTCAAAGAGCAAAAAATGGTGCATACCGGGATTTCCCAGATAGCCTTGCCCAACTCCGCCGTTGAGCGATCTGACTCG
>CAZCDM010000206.1:0-4080 GCA_964497475.1 uncultured Planctomycetaceae bacterium | reverse complement strand
GGTACAAGTACGCCTTCCCGCTCAGCACGGAGGCGGCGTTCCGCATGCTGGCCGGCGGACTGGACCTGACCGAATACGCCGCGATGACCTTCCGCACGGAAGTCGCCCCGGCTGAAATCGCCCCCGGCTGGTACGATACGTACCTCGCCGACCCTCAGGCCAAACGCGAGGCCAAACGCGACTGGCCGGCCATCTGGCGCGACCGGCTGGATGAACTCATCGCCCGTCGTCACGTCGGGCCGGAAACCCGCCTGACCGAACAGGTCTGGCAGTTGCTGAACTCCTTCGCCGAGCCGCCGGAAGAGCCCCTCGACGACGACCTGCTCGACGCCTGATCGCCCCAGCCGCCACCCGGCTGGGAAAGTGTCAATGCGAGTAGCCCAGCCGCCCCCGGCTGGGGTTGTTTCTTCGCAAATGACTTGCCGTAGCGGCGGGCCGGCCATGTCGTGGCCGCGATTACGCCCCGCCGATCTGTCCCCGACTGCCGAGGTAGAACTTCTGCCCGGCCGATATGGTGATCGACCGGTCGACCTTCTCGGCCAGGGCGGTGGCGCTGTCGGCATAGAGGGGGGAAATCTCAATCGCCGCCGCGACGGTTCCGTCGGCGTCGCGCGGCACGGCGATGTGGGCCTCTTCCAGCCAGCCCGCCGCCCGGGCGATCTGGTCCCGCAGGCTGGTCGCGGGCGAGTCCTCGCCGGTGGCGTTTTTGATGGGGCTGAACTCCTCGCTGCGGGTGGTTTCCAGCAGCACGGGGTTGGCCGCCAGGGGCATGGCGTCGAAGACGAACATCTCGAGCTTGACGGCGTTGGGTTCGCTGGGCTCGACGGGCTGGCCGGTTTCGAGGTCGACGTGGGGGACCTTTTTGTCCGCGCGGTGCCACGGCAGCTGACACCGCCCACCGGCGGTGAGCCGTTCGATGAAGTCCCGCCGGAACAGGTGGATCGCGATGGACCCGGCCGAGAATTGCAGCCGCCCGTCGCTGGTGGTCTGCCGGGCGAGGTCCTCCGGCATGTCGGAATACTCGATGACGTGGACGGCCCCGTCGATGAGCACGAAGTTGCCCAGCTTCTCCAGCGGGTCGCGTTTGGGCAGGGCCTTGGCGGACATCTCCGCCCCGGCCAGGGCGTGCAGGCCGATGAACAGCGGGTCGATGGCGGCCACGAGGGGGTTATCGACCTGGAAGTAGCTGATCTGCTCGATGCCGCGACGGGCCATGTCGTCCAGCGCGCCGCTGACGCGCAGGGCAGTCAAGCTGCCGCCATGGCCGTCCGGGCTCAGCGCCAGGCTCCCGGGCCGGGCCAGCAGAATCTTGCCATCCGGCCCGATGGCGGGCATCGTGCCCTGGCGGAGGAAGATCACGTCGGCCGGGTCGAAGCCCCAGAAGTCGTTCTGGCGGAAGTGGGCCTGCGTGGCCGTGTCGTTGACCGGGCTGGTCATGATGTACCAGGGGATGGTCCGGCCGTGGCGGTTGGCTGCGGCGCGGATCTGCTCGGCGAAGAGGCGGAAGAGGGGTTTTTGCACCACGGGCGTGGCCGGGTAGCACCCCTTGGGCCCGTCGTAGCCCAGCCTCGTGCCCTGGCCACCGGCGACGGTAAAGGCGGCGACCTTGCCGGCGTCGAGCAGCTCGGCCCCGGCGCGTCGGGCCAGCTCGGCCTGGTCGCCCCCGCCGGCGGGGATCACCTCCGGCGGCGTCAGCCCGCTGGGCAGGGGCGTTTCGGGGCGGCTCTTGACGTGCGATTCGATCAGCTCGTCGAGCAGGTCGAGGTCCAGCCCGGCCAGTTGCTCCAGCAGGACAGTCTGCTCATCGGCCGGCAGGTCGTCGTAAAACCGCAGCAGGTGGTCCTGGCTGTGGTCGGTGAGAAGCTGGCGGATCGTGGCGAGGTCGGGTTGGGGGCTCATAAGGGCTCCTGCAAGCGGGAAAGTCGGCCGGCGCGGCCGCGGGCCGGTGGTCGGTTTTGAACAGGTCGGGGTATTTTATCGCCCGGCCGGGCAGGGTTCAATTGACTTTATCGCGCCGGAGTGCTACAATAATGGTGAGGGTTGAGAGCCGGATTGAAGCGGTACGCCCCATAGATCGAACGGTTATCATATCATTTTAATCTCCTTCCTCTCTCCACTCTCCGCCGAATGTTGCGCGGCGTTTGTAGTTTGTAACAGCAACAGCCACTCCGGTTTGGACTGTGTAGCCGCTGGATCAGGTCGAACTACCTTGCTGCGTGTCAGGGCAGCTTGTGCAGGTCGGCAGCCGGGGCGGATGACTCGACCGTCGCGAGGTATTTCGACGGGCCGGTGTGCCGGCAGGACACGAGGCGGCAGTCGCCTCGGGCTGGCGACCGGGATTTTATCGGACCGTGATTTTTTGCTGGCATTGCTCAAGCGAACCCTGTAGTCTACGGGACATTTGGAATCCGCGGGAACGTTTGCTGCAAATGCCATCAAGGAACCCCGGAACAAGACGCACTAATAAGGAGAGATGGACATGAGACGCAACAAAGGTTTCACTCTGATCGAACTGCTGGTTGTCATCGCGATTATCTCGCTGCTGGTCAGCATTCTGCTTCCCAGCCTCAACCGTGCCCGTGAACTGGCCAAGCGAGCCATGTGCGGCACGAACCTCAACGGCCAGGGCAAGGCACTGGCGTTGTACATGGCCGAGTTTGAAGATAAGTTCCCGGCCGTTGATTCAATCGACACGATTGATAACGGTACGGCCAATTCCACACTTGGTGGAACCGCTACTGTCTCGGACACAGCCGATGTCCAAGCACTGGACAACAACGTCATTGATGCTTCCTTGAACCTGCTGGTCGAAAACGGCTCGGCGAGCTACAAGCTCTTCCTCTGCCCCTCGACCCAGACCACCAAGGCTGCACGAGATACCGGTTCTAACGAAAAGTACGGCTTCTACATGAATTCTGGTTCGGATGGAACTGGAGACGCCTACTGGGCTATCGACTATGCCATGCACCTCGGCCTCGGTGGGAGCAGCAACGGCGGCGATGCCAACTTCTCCGACATCAGTGGCAGCCTGATCATTATGGCCGACAAGGACACGACCGACTCAAATACATATATGGAAGATAGCTGGAATCACGGCACCGATGGCGTGAATGTCCTGGCCTATGGCGGGTCGACCTCCTGGCAGTCGCCGGAGGAGATTTCCAGCCAGGACTACATCGTTGTCAACAGCGACAACCCCTATGCCGCCGGCGATACGACTGTCTCCAGTGGGACCTATTCATATGATCCCGATGGCGGCAGTGTGCCCAGTAGTTCCGACGTGCCAGCCTGCGTGGAAGATGCCGCCCTGTGGAGCCCCAACTAACCCACAGTCAGGCTGATTGAATGTACCCCATCGGGCGGAGCGTTTCGGCGCTTCGCCCGTTTTTTATGCGCCGTGGCAAGGCAGTCTACAAAGGGCACGAGCAGCGTGTAGCCCAGCCGCCCCCGGCTGGGGTTGTTCCGCTCTTTCTCTGCGCCTCTGTGGACTTTGTTTTACCGGCCGTGTAGCCCAGCCGCCCCCGGCTGGGGTATGACCTGCCCGCCCGCTTGGATATGGCTGGCGGGGTTCCCATCCCGCCAGCAATGATGATGCACTCTGTGCTGAGGCGGCGGGACAGGAGCCCCGCCACCCGGATGATGTGTGCCCCGCCGTCCTCGGCTGGGGTTGTGCCGCTCTTTCTCTGTGCCTCTGCGCCTCTGTGGACTTGTTGTACCGGCCGTGTAGCCCCGCCACGCGAAGGTTCATAGTGTGGGATTGTCTTTCAGGGCCGAAGGCCCGAGACAGCAATAGCCCCCGGCGCTAGCCGGGGGTAACGTCACCCGATCGAATGTCAGCCCTGAAAGGGCGACAGAGACGAACGCCAACACGACTTTCGCCCCTTCGGGGCCAGGAGAGTCGCGCCCCCGGCTATTTCTATTTAGCCCCTTCGGGGCCAAGAGAGGCGGCTGCCTGCGAATCGCGGATGACCCTTTTTTATGCGTATGCGTCACCGCGTGTAGCCCAGCCGCCCCCGGCTGGGGTTGTTTCTCCTGACTTCGACATCCCCTTTGGATTGCGCTGTAAGTCTTTGTTTTACA
>CAZCDM010000205.1:0-4094 GCA_964497475.1 uncultured Planctomycetaceae bacterium | reverse complement strand
CTGCTCTGGTACCGCCGAAAACACCGATTGACCGTTTTGAGATAGTTACTAAGTATACCTCGGATTCCGTAGCGGGTGGCTTTGTATTTTCCGCGGCGATGCCCTCGCCGGCGGGGCAAAAAAAAGCCCGGGACGTGCCCGGGCTTTGATGCGTCTGTGAAATGGTGACGAGGCTATTGCTGCTTTTCGACCTCGCCCTTCTTGACATCGTCGATCCACTTGGCGATGCCTTTGGCGACACCTTCAGCCTTTTTCTCGGCACCCTGGTTGACGGTCTGGGTACTTCGGCCGATGCAGGTGGCCTTGCCGAGGAACTGGCCCGTGCCCTTATCGGTGAGGGTCACTTCGGTGATGGCCTCTTCAAACGGGCCGAATGCCTGACCGGTCAGGCCTGCCTTTTCGTAATAGATCGTCACGCCGGAGATGACAGCCGTCTTGCCGGAATTGGTATCCAGCTCGTCCTTGGTCAGCTGCTCTTCGATCTTCATCGGCAGCACGGCGAAGAACTCTTTGAGGGCCCGGCCGTTGGATTCGTCGGTGAACCGCTGGACCTCGAAGTTGCCATAGTCCGCCAGGTCGGCCGTCTCGGTCAGCGGAGCATAGACACCCTTGGCCCCGGTAACGGTGCCCACGCCTTCCTTGATCGCGCGAGACACGCAGCCCGTCGAACCGACACACACCACCACCAGCAGCACCATCATGCTCATCTTCTTCATGGTTCATCCTTTCCCGTAAATGCAATTCGGACGGACAACATTGCCCGCACCATAATCTCAGCAAAAGTATAGCTCGCCCGACAAGGAGCTTTCAAGAACCATGCGTCGGCTCACCCGGCCGGGTCGTCGCCGCCGGCGTGACCGACAGGCGATAGACCCGCCAGTACCGGCCCCACTGCGGCGAGGTGATATGTTCCAGGCGGTCGCTGTCCGGCTCGCCCAGCCTCGCCGGCAGGAGCAAGTACCAAGGCCCGCTGTCGCGATACCCCGGCTTGACGAGAATCTCCTCCACCCCGGCCAGAACCGCCTCTGCCTCGAACGGCTCTTTGACCCATCGGTACTGCCGCTGGACATCTTGCGTCCATTCTTCCAGAAGCCACGGTGCCATCGCGTAAAACTGTCGAATGTCGCTTCGGCAGACGAACAGGCTTCGACACGACCACGGGCGGAACTCCGGCAAGTCGGCCAGAAAGACGGATCGCGGATCGGTCTGCTCCCGGGCCCAGGTGGCGATGGCCTGCAGCTCGGCCCGCTCGATTTCTTCGTCGCGCAGCTCCTGGACGCGCATCGGCCGGTCGGCCTCGCTGAGCAGGGACGACCCCAGCCGGTACATCTCGTGGCGGATCGGGCGGAAGTTGTCCGACGGCATCATCCAGGCGACCATGAACAGCCCGCAGGCCCACTGCAACGGCCGACGGTTGCGACGCATCATCCGGAACAGCAACGTCAACGCCAGGCCGAACAGCACATACATCGCCGGCATGACCCACACCGACGCTTCGAGAAAATGAATGTACGGCGGGCGGTCCAGCAGCCGGGCCACCCCCTGGGCCACTCCGTGGAACCCCAGCGCAACCACGGCCGCCATTCCCGCCACCCACGCCCACAGCCGAATGTTCCGCACGCGATAGCGATGCACCTTCCAGAGCATCAGCCCCGCCAGTGCCGCCAGCGTCCCCACATACAACCCCCAGCGCAGCAGGTCCGGCAGGAGCTGCGGATAGAGAACCTCAAGATGGCTCATCGCCAGCGCACGCAACGCATCGGCCGACGATACCGCCGGAAACGACGCACCGGCCGCGATGGAATGCTGCGTCAGCAGAGACGACAACAAATAAGGCCCCGCCCCAAGCACAAAACAGCCCGCCCCGGCCACCGCGCCCAGCCACGCCCGGCCTCGAAGCCGACCCAGCCCCAGATGCACCAGCAGCAAAACCAGCGCCAGATTACACGCCGACGCCAGGTGCAAATTCGCACACAGACCAATGGCCAGAAAGCACCAGATCAACTGCCTCGTCTGGTCGCGATGTTTGAGATACGCAATCAGCAGCAGCGGCGAGAGGCAGACCACCGCCCCGGCCGGCGTCACCGTCGCCACCGTGCCCACCCCCCACTGCCACGGGCCCAGCGTCTCGGTAATCGTCATGCTCAGCACCGCCAGATAGGCCGAGAGCGTACTGCTGCGACACTGCCGCCACAGCAGCGAGTACATCCCCGCCAGGAACACGAACGTCATCGGCGCCACGCCTACGCGAAACGGCAGCATCGCGTCGGTGTAATTCGTCGGCTGCAACGTCAGGTCCATCAGCGCCAGGAACACCGGCGAGTGCATCTGCACCAGCCGGCCCTCGGCGTGGACCTCACCATAGACACTGTCCAGGGCGAGCAGCGATGGGTCGTGACGCACCGCCGCCGCAGCCGCCAGAGCGTACTGCTCGTCAGTGAAGCGGTGATCCTCAAAGGCCAGATACCCGCACAAAATGGATATCGCCACGAAGATCACCAGCGAAAGCACATGTTTTTTCGCCGGGACAGGTCTCATTCGCATCCGCCAAAAGGTCGGTTCAGAGATACTATTAGACCCCCACCGGGGGGAACTGTAAAGTGCTCCCTTTGCGATCCATCGAAAGGACTCCCCCCATGACCGACACACGCCCGAACATTGTCGTGATGATTTCCGACGACCACGGCCGCCAGATAAGCTGCTATGGCGATAGCACCGCCCGGACCCCCCATCTCGACGCCCTGGCCGAAGTCAGCATCGTCATGAACCAGGCCTTCTGCACCTGCTCGACCTGCGCCCCCAGCCGCTCGGTCGTGCTCTCCGGGCAGCACAACCACACCAACGGCATGTATGGCTTGGAGCATCGCCCCCCACAATTTTCACTGCTTTAAAGACACCCCCTCCCTGCCGAACCACCTCAACGAGGCCGGCTACCGCACCGGACGCATTGGCAAGTACCACGTCGCCCCCGAAGCGACCTTCCACTTTCAGCAAGTGCTCGACGCCGACCAGCACCTCGGCCGAGACGACGTCGCCATGGCCAACCGCTGCCAGGAGTTCATCGAGGGCGACGATCCGTTCTTCCTCTACTGGGCCTCGTTCAACCCGCACCGCAGCGGCGTCGTGGCCGGCGATACCAACCCGCCGCCCAACCGCTTCGGCAACCCGCCCGAGAGCTTCCCCGGCGATACCGAGGAGATCTTCGACCCGGCCGAGCTGACCATTCCCGACTTCCTCTCCGATACGCCCGAGGTCCGCGAGGAACTCGCCCAGTACGATCAGTCCGTGGCCCGGCTGGACCGCGGCGCGGGCCGGCTCATCGAGCTGCTCAAGCAGGCCGGCAAGTACGACAATACCATCATCCTCTACCTCTTGGACAACGGGCCTGCCTTCCCCGAGAGCAAGACCACGCTCTACGAGGCGGGCATGAACCTGCCGCTGATCGTCAAGCCCCCCGCCGGCGAGAACATAGCCCCCGGCACAAGCGAAGCCCTCGTCTCCTGGGTCGACCTGACCCCCACCCTGCTGGACTACGCCGGCGTGGACGTCCCCGATGATCGCTTCCACGGCCAATCGTTCCGGCCCGTGCTCGGCAGCGACGACCTCAGCAACTGGCCTCAGGAAATCTACGCCTCCCACAGCCTCCATCAGATCACCAACTACTACCCCATGCGCGTCGTCCGCACCGACCGCTGGAAGTTCATCTGGAACATCGCCCACCCGCTGACATACAGCTTCGCCAGCGATCTGTGGGCGTCGTCCACCTGGCAGGGCGTGCTGCGCGACGGGCTGGAGCACTTCGGCCCGCGCTCCGTCGATGCGTACCTCCATCGCCCTCGCTTCGAGCTCTACGACCTCCAGGCCGACCCGCTCGAGACCCAAAACGTCGCAGATGACCCCGCCCATGCAGAACTCGTCGAAACCTTCTGCCAGAAGCTCCGCGACTTCCAGGAAAAAACCAACGACCCCTGGCTGCACAAGTGGCAGTACGAGTAAACCGGAACAACCGGTTGACTGGTTGATTAGTTGACTGGTTGACTGGCTAACCCGCATTTCTCACCGGCAGAATAAGGAATCGGCCGCCAGACCGTGGT
>CAZCDM010000204.1:1149-4187 GCA_964497475.1 uncultured Planctomycetaceae bacterium | reverse complement strand
ATGGCCAACGACACTACATGTAGGGGTAACCTGAGTCAAGTAAATACCCCTGATGAGGGATTTGATTCTCGGCCGGAGCAAGGCGCGATCGGCCGATCGTACCAACCACGTTTCCTGAAAGGAGACTACCATGAAAGCGTTGAACATCATTACACTGGTCCTGATTATTGTTGGCGGTTTGAACTGGGCGCTGGTGGGCCTGGCCGGGTTTGATCTGGTGGCATTCATCACCGGGTCGAGCTTCGGCGGGCTGAACATCATCAGCCGCATCATCTACCTGCTGGTCGGCGCGTCGGCTGTGTTCCAGGCGATCCACCTGGCGGGCATGGCACACCATCACGACCCGGAAGAACATCACGCGATGGCATAGCCGCCACGCAGCAACCTCACACCAACCAAACCCAAACCCCAAGGAGATACACCATGCGTACCCTACTCACTACCACTGCAGCCATGCTGGCCGTAGCCCTGCTGGGACTGTCCCTCGGCTGCCAAAATCACGAGAACAACAACGTCCACGCACGAGGCCACTACACCCCGCCGCCACAGCATAAGGCTGCCTCCGATTGCGGCTCGCCCAGCCCGTACCACAAGGACATCGTCCAGACCGCCCAGGCCGCCGGGCAGTTCAACACGCTGCTGACCGCCGCCACCGAGGCAGGCCTCGTCGAAACCCTCAAGTCGCCCGGCCCGTTCACCCTCTTCGCCCCCACCGACGAAGCCTTCGCCAAGCTGCCCGACGGCACGGTCGAGGCACTGCTGGCCGACAAGGAACAACTCCGGGCCGTGCTGCTGTACCACGTGCTGTCAGGGCGCGTTCCCTCGGCGCAGATCACCGCACCCATCCACGCCAAAACCGTCAACGGCGCGACGCTGGACATCCGACCCGTTGCCGGCGGCGTTCACGTCGGACCGGCCCGCGTCATCCAGGCAGACGTCGAGGCCTCCAACGGAGTCATCCACGTCATCGACACCGTGCTGATTCCTCCCAAATAGCATGAGGCCCCCAGCCCCATGCAACGCCCGCGGAGAGCAATCTCCGCGGTTTTTTTATATACGCCGAACGCGGGGCGGGCCACGCTGCCGTACCGGCGGGATTATTTCTTTTTGGCCAGGCGGTCGAGGCTGGGCATGAAATACTCCTCGACCACGCGTTCCCAGCTCATACGATGCGCCAGCTCACAGCCATCGTCGAGCATCTTTTGACGGGCCTGGTCGTCGCGCGGCAGCCGATCGATAATCGCCTCAGCCAGAGCGCGACCCTGGAGGGTTTCGACCTCGTCGCGCGGCCCGGCCGAGATGTTGCACAGCGCCTCGATCGGCTGGCCGTCGACGTCGATGTCGAGGAAGTTGCCCTCGATAATGTTCGCGTAGCTCTGCCCGGCCATGGCCTGGCGGGCAAAGCCCATGCACCCGCAGATGTTCGACGGCAGGCAGATCGCGCCATAGCTCAGCGGCTCGAACTGGCTGATGCCGAAGGGCTCGTAAATGCTCAGGCCGAACTCCACATCGCAGCCGCGGCGCAGGTCGGCCAGGGTCATCTCCTCGGGCATGCGCTCGCCGCAACCCTCGCGCGACCAGCCCCACTGGTTGACGAGAATCGCCCGCCCGGCAGTGTGCTCGACGTTGAAGGCGTCGAACATCTCGCCGATGATCTCCTCGCCGCCGCAGAGGTCCGGGTAGCCCGTCTCGTGCGTAACCGGCCAGCCGTAGGATTCTTCCATATGGCGCACGTCGCGCCCGCGCCGCACCCCGCCAAGCGTGCCGAGCATGAAGTAGACCGCCGACTCGCCTCGCTCGGCAAGCAGGTCTTCCATCGCGTGCATCACGCGCAGGTCCCGCCACAGCCCCTTGCTACGGACCGGCCGGGCCACGTGCGTGAAAATCCACGTCGGCCTCGTGCCGGTGAGGATCTCCGCGTAGTCGCGCAGCAGGTCGCGGCCGCGGTGCTTCTCCACCAGCCCAATTTCACCGGCCGGGATGCCGTTGTAGACTAGGTCGATGGCCTTGCGGTTAAAGTGCGTATCGAGGAACTCCAGCTCGCTCTTGACGTAATCGCCCACGGCGAAGATGTGGTCGCAGTATCGCGCTGCCTTGACCAGCGGGTGCTTGAAGTTGCCCGCCACGCCCGGAAACACATCCTCCAGCGTCTTGCCCGCCGCCCGCGCCTGACACATGACGTTGTAGAACATCGTGTCGTGACCCGGCGCGTCCTCGACAATCGGCCGGACCGACGCGACCTCGTGAGCGTGGAACACCGTCTTGATATTCGCCTGCCCATCGAGGACGGCCTTGAGCGCCGTCGGCATGCCCATGTACTCATGGCTGATCAGCAGCATCTGCTCGTCGGCCGGGCAGGCACCGATGGCCTTGAGCGCCTCGAGGCCCGGCTCGGCGATGCGGACATACTGCTCGTACTCCCAGATATCCTCGAACCGATCGGACGGCACGGCGAACTTCTCAAACAGCTTGCCCTTGAACAGGTTCAGCCGCTGCTGGTTGACATGAAACACCTCGAACAGCAGCACCTCGACCTCGACGGCCTTGCCGCTGTACGGCTCGTGGAGCGTCCGCTTGCCATAGATGATGCCCACGTCGTAGGTCTTCTCAATGTACTTGAACCGGCAGTCCCACTGCTCCGGGCGGGTGTCGTCGAGGGTGTTGAAGATCACCTGCCCGTCAGGGCCGAACCGCTCGCCGAAGGTCGAGTCGCTATTAAACAGCGGGCCCATGAGGATGGTCCGCTCGACGCGGTCGTCGTAGGCCTGCGCTGTGGTGAGGCCTTCGATCACCGTCCCAATGCCGCCAATTTTCTCCACCGCTTCGTGTGTGACATGGACTACGTTCATGCTGTTCCTTCACAGTAGGGTTGGCCCGGGCCCGACCCGGCGCGGGTATTGTAGCATCGGAACAATCGCCCCGCAGCATGCGGATTGTGTAAAATCAGCGGCAAAAATCTTCACTGCCCGGAAAGGCCATGATTATCTTGAGGGTACTTTGAAAAATTCAAATTCGGATATCGCGTAGGATTTTCGCTT
>CAZCDM010000204.1:0-1139 GCA_964497475.1 uncultured Planctomycetaceae bacterium | reverse complement strand
ATGGGCTCATATTCCGCCGTTTTTTGCGATGCCGCCAGGGAGCGAAAAGACCAGTGAGGCCGAAAAGTGAATTTTTCAAGGTGCCCTTGATGCAATTCCGGCAGCGGAAGATATAATCGCAGCTCTGCACGAGCCCACTCAAGGAGCACCCATGACGGTAACAGGCAACGGCCAACCCGACGCGACCCTCTCGGCAGAGCAGGTCCGCGATATCCTCGCGCCCGGCCTTGAAGGCCTCGCCCCGGCGGGCAAGAAGATCCTCGCCGTCATCCCCGACCACACCCGCAGCTGCCCGCTGCCGATGATGGTCCGCCAGCTGCACGAGCTGCTCGCCGGCCGGGCCGAGACGCTCGACTTCCTCATCGCCCTGGGCACACACCCGCCGATGAGCGACGACGCCATCGACAAGCTCCTGGGCATCGAGCCGGGCCAGCGGGCCGAGGTCCTGCCCGGCAGCGAGGTCTTCAACCACGACTGGAAGAACCCCGATGCCCTGACGAGCATCGGGCGATTCACCGCCGCGGAAATCGCCGGCTACCTCGACCCGGCCAACGAACGCTTCGCCCGCGACATCGACGTGACCCTCAACCGCCGCGTGCTGGACTACGACCTGGTGCTGATCGTCGGGCCGGTCTTCCCGCACGAGGTGGTGGGCTACTCCGGCGGGGCGAAGTATTTTTTCCCGGGCATCTGCGGAGCCGAGCTGCTGAACTTTTTCCACTGGCTCGGGGCGCTGATTACCATTCCCAAAATGATCGGCGTGAAGGACACGCCCGTGCGGCAGCTCCTGCATGCCGCCCTGGACATGGTGCCCGTCCAGACCGCGGCGGCCTGCATGGTCGTCAAGGGGCACGACCTGGCCGGGCTCTACGTCGGACCGGTCAAGGAGGCCTGGTCGGCCGCGGTCGACCTGTCGGACCAGACGCACATCGTCTACTGCGATCGGCCGTACGAGTCGATCCTCAGCCGGGCCCCGGAGATGTACGACGAGCTGTGGGTCGGCGCCAAGTGCATGTACAAGATGGAATGCGTCGTCGCCGACGGCGGCGAGCTGATCATCTACGCTCCGCACCTGACGGAGATCGCCGAAGCCCACGGCCAGATCATCCGGCAGGTCGGCTACCACTGCCTGCCCTACT
>CAZCDM010000203.1:0-4239 GCA_964497475.1 uncultured Planctomycetaceae bacterium | reverse complement strand
AGATATTCAGCAAGCCCTATATAATCAAATCGAGCGGGAAGTAGGGGTAAAGTTTGATATCCAGGGAGGCGGCGGAGGTATTTTTGCGTATGGACTGGCGACCAATGGTCCGGTGAACATGAGCGGGGGAACATACATCCAAGGCGTCAATGAAGCCTCCGAAGGGCAGGTCTACAGCGGATATACCGGCAAGAGCGATACCTTCACTCTGACCGGCGGGCCCTGGATCGATGGGCCTGTGGCGGCCTTTAAATCGGATACCCCGAAAGATCAGTGTAAGTTCTCTGGAAATCCAAAAATTGCCGATCGCGGCCTCTGGGGAGGCGATCCGACCATCTGGGACATGGTAACCACTGGCGTAAGCGGAATTGAGTTTCCCGAGTTGTATCCGACGGTCTTTGAGCCTTTTGCAACCAATTATGTGACTGAGGTCAAGCCGTATTACGATCGAGATCTGGACCAATACATCAACACGTTCGAAAATGTACGGATTATGGCCAATTCCAATCCGGTCATTGCCGCCGATGCCACCATCAACGGCGTGATCTATATCGAATCACCGAATAAGGTGACCTTTACCGCCGGGTGTCAGATCAACGGGGTGATCGTCACCGAAGACGGCTCCCCCTATGACCTGAAAAACTGCAAATTAAAATTCTCCGGCGGATTCAACCTCAGCGGCGTATCGTCGCTGCCGAGCGATTCCAAATGGGATGCCTTACGACAGCTGACAGGCACGAGTATTATCGCGCCGGGGTTTGAGGTGGAAATGACCGGCGGGGCAACTGCGGCGGGCGGCTGGGTGGCCTGCGAGGAGCTTCGCCTTACCGGGGGGACTGTCCTGAGCGTCAAGGGGGGTGTGATGGTCTATGGCGACAATGTTACATCGCTGACAGGCGGTGCTGCCATCCGCGTCGACAAAGACGGTGTGGACGAAGAGGTGCCCTCCGGCTTCCTCTCTGAACTGGTCATGTCCGTTACCGGCGGCACGTATGAGGAGTATTGATGCCTGAAGGGGATGACGGCGGGAGCTCAGCTCTTTTCCATGAACAGTGAGCCGATGGTGTAGTCGGTTGCGGTCTTTTTTCGTAGCAGGCTCTGCGGGCGGAAGTGGCCGCGGCGGACTTCGTCCAGGCGGTAGCGAAGCCTGGCCCGGCGGTGATAGAACGGGTGCAGCAGGTACCGCTCACCACTGTCGCGGAATGTTGCATTGCCGCGCACCGTAAGCCCGGCCGGGGTGATGAACTGCTCGCGGACGTCGGCGGGGGTGTTGATGCGAGCGAGGCGTGAGGGGTTGGCGTAGTCGAAGGTGATGCTGAACCGACCGCCGGGGCCAAGCAGCTCGGCAAGGTGGCGATTGATCTCGACGCGGTCTTCGGTGGCGATGTGCTCGTAGACGCAGATCGAGGTGACGTGGTCGAATGGCTCCTCGGCGGTGACGTTGCGGATGTCCTCGGCCCGGCTGGTCATGGGCCAGTCCATGGCGCGGGCGATCTGTTCGCCGCGGGCGACGAGCTCCGGCTGGAGGTCGATGGCGGTGACGTCCAGGCCCTGCCGGGCGAGGTAGCAGGCAAAGAGGCTGCCGCTGCCGCCGAGGTCGAGAACGCGCTGGCCGGGCTCGAAGCCGGCGTGCAGGGTGATCCATGCGATCTGCCAGTAGAGAAACCACGGCCAGCGGGAATCGTCGAATGAGCGGGGCAGGGGGGCGTAGTCGACCCCGCGGTTGTGCCATTCGGCCGAGTCGGGCCCCGGGGCCGGGCCAAGTTCGCCGTACCAGCTGCTGGGGGCCAGGCCCGCGTCGTCCAGTTCGGCCAGGAGGGTATCGAGCTGCGAGCAGATCCGAATCCCCGCGGGGGTGTCGAGGTCGCCGCGCTGCATGGTTTTGTTGAGGATTTCGCACATGGTCAGCCTCGGTTCAGGAAAATAGCGAACCCGGCCGATGCGAGAATCAGGCTGACCGCGGGCGTCAGCAGCCAGCCGACGCCGATGTTCCGCAGCAGCGACCAGCGGACGTTTTCCATGCCGCGCCAGAGGCTCACGCCGAGGATGGCGCCGATGATGGCCTGGGAGGTGCTGACGGGCACGCCGATCATCGCCAGGACGTGCACGGCCAGGGACATCGACGCGACGGCCACGAAGGCGGTGTGTGCTTCGAGCTGAAACAGTCCCGTGCCGACGGCCATCATCACGCGCCGGGAGAAGGTCATCACGCCGATGGCGATGGCCACGCCGCCCAGCAGGGTCAGGTCGCGGTCGTCCAGCCCGGGGAACTGCCCGCTGAGGATGCCGGTGGCGTTGGCGACGTTGTTGGCCCCCAGTGCGTAGGCGCCGTAGGTGCCCACGAGGATCAGCCCCAGCCAGAGGATCTTGTCTCGCGTCAGCAGGCTCATGGGCAGGTGGCGGAAGAACAGCCCGACCAGCGGGTAGAGGACTGCGGCGATGAGCATGGCTCCGATGGGGGCCGATACCCAGCAGATGATGACCTTGGTCAGGGCGGCGTAGTTCATCGTGCCCGTGGCCAGGCCAATGCCGGTAATCGCCCCGACGACCGCCTGGGAGGTGCTGATCGGCAGCGACAGAAATGTCATCAACGTGACAGTGATGGCCGCCGAGAAGGTCACGAGGATCAGCGTGTGGCTGCTCTGGCGGGTCAGCTCGCTGTAGGTTTCGATGCCGGCCTGGCCCTGGAGGATGGCGCCGAGGATCACCGCCGCAGCGCAGAGGATCGTCGCGTAGCGGAATTGGATGATGCGCGTGCCGACGGCCGTGCCGAAGACGTTGGAGGCATCGTTGGCGCCCAGCGCCCAGCCGAGGTAGAGTCCGCCGGCCAGCGAGAGCATGCTAGAGGCTCCTCTTGGCGACCATGACTTCGATGTGTCGGCCGACGTCCTCGGCCCGGTCGGCGATGCGGGCGATGTGCTTGACGAAGTCCTTCATCTGCAGCTTCTCGTAGCCGTCGATGTCCGATGCGAAAATCGCTTCGATCAGCGAGCCCTCGGCCGCGTCGGCGGCGCTTTCAACCTGGTCGACCCGTCCGGCCGCAGCGGCGGCGGCTGTGTAATCGTTGAACAGCAGCTCGACGGCCTCGATCATCCCCTCCACCGCGTCGTGACAGATGCTCACGAGAACCTTCAGCGGATCGCAGAACCGCGGCGGGATCGTAATGTGCTGTTCGAGCACCATACGGATCGACGATTCGGTGTGGTTGGGTACCTTGTCCATGTGCTCCAGCAGCTGGAGGATATCGCCCCGGGCCTCGGGGTAGACCGCCTGGGAGTACATGCTTACTTCGAGTTGCTCGCGGAGATTGTCGGCGGTGTGCTCGGCCTGGTGGACCTTCTCGATCTGCTCGCGTAGCGCGTCGCGGTCGGGCTGCTTGCAGTAGGCCTCGATGGCCTCGCGGAACAGCCGATACGCCTCGCGGACCTTGGTGCAGTACTCGGCAATGCGGGATTGGATCTGCTTTTGATGATTGGGGAATATCATGTGGCCTCGATTCGCCGCTGGTGTTTCACATATATCGGCGAGGTGGGCCCGTCAACTGTGGCCCGAGCTGAAATGCTCGCGCCGGTATTCGAGCCGCGATAAATGTGGAAAATAAGTGGATTAACGGTTGACGGCCTACATGTGGGTGAGATAGACTACTAATTGTCCCATATATTGGGATTGCACCCCGTACGGGAGTATGCCATGCAATGTCCGTTTTGCGGACAGGATGACGATAAGGTGATCGATTCGCGCAGCAGCGAAGGCGGCTGTGTGGTTCGTCGCCGTAGACGCTGCCAGGCTTGCGACCGGCGGTTTACAACCTACGAGCGCGTGGAAGAGACGGTCCGCCTGACGGTGATGAAGAAGGACGGCTCGCGCGAGCCCTACGAACGGGAAAAGATGATCGCCGGGCTGGAACACGCCTGCTACAAAAGGCCGGTCACCAACGACCAGATCCGCCAGATCATCGAAGCCGTCGAGGAACAGATCTTCCGCACCTGCGACCGCGAGGTCTCGTCGCGATTCATCGGCGATATTCTCATCTCGCGGCTGCGGGAGGTCGACAAAATTGCCTATGTGCGATACGCCAGCGTCTATCGCGATTTCGAAGACGTCGGCGAGCTGATCAACGAAGCCCAGGAACTCGGGACCGACCCGGTCGACTGGCCCGAACAGAGGGATCTGTTCGGCGAACCAACGTAAGGGTACTTTGAAAAATTCAAATTCGGATATCGCGTAGGATTTTCGCTT
>CAZCDM010000202.1:0-4268 GCA_964497475.1 uncultured Planctomycetaceae bacterium | reverse complement strand
CTTCGCCACCGCGGCGTAATACCGGCCCGGAAGAGATATTCAGCAAGCCCGAATTAGTAAAATATTTCTTCCTGCTATCTCTTTTGAGAACAAACAGTTAACATGGCTCTTTTTTTGTAGTACCCGTAAAACTCCTAATTCTACTTGACATTTTCAGTACTCCTAATAGAATGATGTAATTGCGAGCGGGGGCCGCAGTGACTCCCGAGTACTCGCACCATCGCGGGTCCATACAGGCTGTCGGCTTCGAGATGGTTTAGTGAAACTTTAGCCTGTTGCTGTGCGTCTGGTAACGCCAAGGGCCGATGATGGCCTTATGGAAGCGCACAGAGAGATGACCAGAGGCAGCGGAATGAAACTTTCGATTCACATTGAGCAGTCGCAGGACGGCCAGTTCGTCGCTTTCTGCCCGACTCTACCCGGGTGTCGGACCAAGGGCAGAACGCGCGAAGAAGCGCGGGACAACCTCAACGATGCCATTCGCGGCTACGTCGCCGCGGTGAGCAACTTCGTGCCTGAAAACCTCACGCACGAAATCGTCGAAGCCTGATTCGCTCGGCGCGGTGCGGGGGCTTTGGGGGATGTCCAGTCCCAATTTTTCGGCAGGCCGCTCGCGTTGCGCGCGTCACAGTCCTGCGATGACCTCACCACGCGGCGGATCGAACGCTGCGCCCAGGCTGCGGGCCGCCAAGGCCGCCGCTCCCCGACAGGCCGGCTCGGTGCAGTCGCTCTGAATCACCTCCATGCCGAGCCGCTCGGCGACGATCCCCAGCCAGAGTTTGCTCTGCGCCCCGCCGCCAGTAGCCACCAGCCGGGCCGGTCGCTGCGAGCCGGACAGCGTATCGAGAAGCCCGTCGAGCATCTCGGCGGTACATTCCAGCACCGCCCGCGCGCCGGCCGCCGGGGAAATCGCATCCATCGAACGATTGAACCGCCCGGGCAGTTCCTCGCCCGGCTCACCCGGCGTGAGCGTCAGTCCATCGCAGCCGGGGGCCACCTGCCCTGCCCCGGCCAGCAGTTCATCAATCGACAGCGAAGGCGCCGCCGTCCGCTGAAACCACTCCAGCAAACTCGCTCCGCGTGGGTGAAAGCTCAGGCAGTAGAACTCGCCCCCATCGGCCGGACCGGTCACGCAACCCGGCCGGACGGTGGGTTCGGCCTCCATGCGCAGCGCCGCCAGCACCGTGCCAAGCGAAACGCTCAGCTCGGCCACCGGCCCGACGCCCGCACCGCGACCGGCCAGGAAATGATCCAGCCCGCCCAGCACCAGCTCCGCATCGGCCGGGATACCAAGCTGCCCAGCCCGCGGGCCAATACACGCACCTGCTCTGCTGCCCGGCGATAAGGGCATACCGAACTGCTCCGGCGTAAAGCCGATCGCATCGAGCATCGGCTTGTACCACCCCCCCGCCGCAATGTCCCACAGCCCGGTCAGCTCGAGCGTGCTGGTATCGCACAGGTCCTTGCCGGTCAGGCCCGCCGCAAGACAGTCGCAGATCGAGGCGAACCGCAGCCCGGCCGGCAGGGCCGGCTCGTTGCGTTTCAGCCAGAGCAGCTTGTTGACCGCCAGCCCGCCGTGAACCGCAATGCCCACCCCGGTAGCCCGGGAGAACCCGGCCGAGGCGACGACCTCGGCGATGGGCGGAAACAGCTCGC
Organism: uncultured Planctomycetaceae bacterium; assembly: GCA_964497475.1. Lineage (GTDB taxonomy): Bacteria > Planctomycetota > Phycisphaerae > SM23-33 > SM23-33 > CAZCDM01. The sequence goes on along the minus strand of CAZCDM010000202.1, from coordinate 2,612 downwards.
CCACCCGCTGATCGGTCCAGCTGATCAGCGGCGTGAGGGGTCGGCCGACCTCGTCGAGCAGACAGAAGGCATTGGCCTGCGAGCTGTAGCCGACGGCAACGACGTCGGCGAGGCTTGCATCGGCCTGCTCGGCGGCCTGGCCGAGCGCATCGGCCAGCAGCGCCCAGAACCGCTCGACGTCCAGCTCGGCCCGCGGAGCCGGGCCCGACAGCGCTACGGCCACGCGCCCCAGGCCGAGCAGTCGCCCGCTGCGGTCGAAGAGCCCCGCCTTGAAGTAGCTCGTGCCCAGATCAATGCCGGCGAAAAGTTCCATCCTCAGCGCAGCTCCTCGATGAGCTCCTGGCTGGTCTGCGCCAGCAGCGAACCGGTGGCCGGGGCGAAGAGGGCATTGGACGCTTCGTAGCCTCCCTCGGCGGCCGCCTCGGGCGTGACGATGTACCCCTGCAGCCCGCCATTTGTGTAGCAGCAGATGAACGCCTGGGGATGATCCCGCCGGACCTCGAGGGCGTACTCGACGAAGCACTCGCCCGGCCAGCCGAGGAAGATCGCATCGCCCACACGGGCGGCGATGACCTCGGCTGGGCTGCACCCGGCGATGACCGCGTCGAGTCGGCCGTCGCGGGCGCCCTCGGCCAGGACGAGGCTCTCCTGGGCGCCGAACCAGTCGCACTCGGCCGTGCGGGTTTCGGGGCAGCTGCCCTTGGTGCGGCGGAGCTCTTCGAGCCGCTCGATGGCCTCGTCGAGCTTGGCCCGGGCCGAGTCGACATCGGGCATCTCGCGCGGCGGCGGTTCGATGGTCCGTCGCGCCACGGCCAGGGGAATCTCGCTACGATATTCGATCTGCGGAAGGACCTTGGCCACCGCGTCGGCAAACATCCCGCCGAGCCGCTCAGCCTCGGCGAAGGTCTGGCCGGTCACGACGTGTCGCGGGCTCTGATTGCCCGACGCCCCGGTGTGATAGACCACCGCACAGTCGGCCCCGAGGCTCTCCTGGAGCTTCAGCCGAGCCATACCCGGGAAGTCACCGCTTACAAGCGTCGAGTCCTCGTGCATGACGGTGGGGTGCATGGCGTAGACGGTCATGACGGCAATGTGCTTACCGTCCGGCCGCCGCACGGCCAGGACGGGCACTTGCGGATCGCGCGGGCCGGACGGATCACGGCGGTTCGTGCCCACGCCGGTCGCATCGGCCACAGCCAGGCCCGCCTCGGCCGGGCCCGCATCGGCCACCGCTGCCAGGCCCGCAGCCACCACGCGGTCCTGGAAGAAGTTCACATACGCCGGGTCGGCCGGTGGGACGACGGTATCGGCGGCGTTGGAAAACGTATCGCATGTCTTCGGCCCGGAGTGGGTGTGCGTGGCCGTCACGAAGATATTCCCGGCCGGGACGGAGCAGCCCTCGGCGATGCGCCGGCGGATGTCGCTGGCCTGGTCGCGCGTAAAGTTCACGATATCGTTGGCCAGGAACAGCAGCTCTGTGGCTCCGTCGCTGAGGTACAATGCCGAGCACCACAGCCGATCATGCACGCCGGAGCTGTACCGCTCGACGTGCGGATAGCCGAAGAGAAATTGCGAGTCGGTGGGCGTGATCTCTGCTACGGCCGAGCCGGCGAGGAGGGGTTGCGTTTGCGTCATGTCGAACGTCCTTTCAGTTGCGTTTGCGAACGCTTAATTCTACCCCGTCGGGGGCGGGCTGTAAACCGCCCGGGCGAGGATAAACTTTCCGCTGCGGGGTTTGCCTGGCCGGGAGAGGGCGTATAATGAAACCATGTCGATGAGCCACAGGGAATCCTGGGACGAGTACCGCCGCCGCATGCTCCGCGAGACCGAACGGTTTATCGAATACGGCCTGACCCACCCGGAGGACCTCATCGAGATTCCCGCCAAGCCGGTCGGCACGGAGGGCTTCCCGCGGCAGATTTCCGATTGGTTCTGGCAGACCGTCCTGGCCGAGAAGACCACTTCGACCGTCGCACGATGGAAAGAGGTACTCCGCAGCCGACCCAAGCGGTTCCGCGGCAAGGGGGGCTGGCTGACGGGCAAGCTCGGCGGATAGTTCGCACTGCCCGGCGTTTCTGCGCTCAGTCGGCCGGGCTGGAGCGATTCAGGAGCCGACGGAGCACGGCCGGTGCGGCCAGGCAGGTCACGGCGCAGACAACAATCATGCCGTTATAGATCCGCTCGGGCAGGACGTCGGCGCCGAGGTGGCGACCTCGCTGCATGATGATCAGTGTGATCTCGGCACGGGGGATCATGCTCACGCCGATGGTCGCCGCGGGGCCGGGACCGAGCATCGGCCAGATCGGCCCGGTCGTGCCGAGCAGCTTGCCCCCCACGGCTGCGACGAGCAGGACCGCTCCGGCGACCAGGCCGGCCGAGAGGCTCGCCGGATCCATCGCCAGGCCGATGGTGATGAAAAAGAAGGGGCCGAAGAGTTCGTAGAGGGTACTTTGAAAAATTCAAATTCGGATATCGCGTAGGATTTTCGCTTTCTGACAAAGAGCAAAAAATGGTGCATATGGGCCAACAGGGGTATTTACTTGACTCAGGTGCCTCTATATCTTCCTGACTTCGACATCCCCTTTGGATTGCGCTGTAAGTCTTTGTTTTAC
>CAZCDM010000201.1:0-4275 GCA_964497475.1 uncultured Planctomycetaceae bacterium | reverse complement strand
GACGACGTGGGCCGCGAGGATCGTACCGTCCGGCAGGAGGCGGAACGTCTGGCGGTGGTCGATGACCGCCTTGCGGTCGCGCCCGATGAGCATCTGGCGGTCGCGCACCTCGATGCGGCGGAAGCCCACGCGCATGGCCGTCACGTCCAGAACCTCACCGGCCGGGTCTTTCAGCGAGACGACCAGTGTGTAGAGCGAGGGCGACTCGGCCGACCAGGGCTTGACGCGCCCGGGCCTGGCGGTGAGTTTGCCCCGACCCGGCGGGGTGTTCATGTCGCCAATGTTGACCGAGACCTCGCCCCGCGCGGGCGTCTTCAGCACGCTGCGCCCGGCGGGGTCGTACAGCCTGGCCTCGACGACAAGCCCAGCCCGGGGCGCCCCGTCGCAGCGGATGTCCACGTCGACATCGAGCGTGCCGGTTTTGTAATCGTCGGCCAGGCCCGCGCGGGCGAACACGTCGGCCAGCGCCTCGGCCGGCTCGGCCCGGAGGTAGACATCCCGATAGATGCCCGCCTGCCACCAGTGGTCCTGGTCTTCGAGGTAGCTCGCGTCGGACCAGCGGATGACCATCGCAGCCAGGAGGTTTTTCCTGCCCCGCCGCAGATACGGCGTGATGTCGAACTCGCCCGGCAGGCGGGAGTCTTTGCTCATGCCGACCGGCTGGCCGTTGATCCAGACCAGCAGCACGCTCTCGACGCCGTCGAAGCCGAGCACGACCCGCCGGCCCGACCAGCCGGCCGGTACGGTGAACTCCGTGCGGTACAGCCCGGTGGGGTTTTCCGCGGGAACCCCCGGCGGCCAGGCGTCGAAGGGCATGGTGGCGTTGGTGTAGTGCGGGCGGTCGTAGCCCTGCATGGTCCAGTTGGAGGGCACGGCCAGGTCATCCCACTTTCCGTCTTTGCAGCTCGGCTGGGCGAAATTCTTCGGCGCGGCATCGGGGCGGTCCACCAGCCGGAACTTCCACGAGCCGTTGAGCAGGCGGAAGTACTCCGAGGCCGACCGCTCGACCCGCCGGGCCGAGGGGATGTCGTCAAAGCTGACCAGCGTAGCCCGGCCGGGCAGGCGGTTGCTGCCGACGACCTCGGGCGTGGTCCACTGGGGGGCAGAGCGGTTGAACTCGAACATACGTACTCCTTTCAGAAGGGAGCCTCCAGCATAGCCGGAGCAATTTGAAACACAAGCGTGCCGCCCGAGCAGGTCTCTGGTACACTGCCGCCGGAGAGCACTCATGAAAATTCGCAACAAACTGCTGATCCTCACCATGCTCGTTTCCCTGCTGCCGATGACTCTCATTGCGGGGCTGAACCGCCTGGCCATGCGGCGCATCGAAACGGATGTTTCCGCCCGTGCCTACGCCGCCCTGAGCGAAGACGCCCGAGACTACCTCATGACGATCGTGGACGATTACGGGCGCATCATGCGGCGCGACGGAATCGCCATTGCCCTCGCGCTGGAGTGTCAGACCCAGGCGGCCGAGCGAGCCTTCGCCAAGCCCACCCCACCGCATGATTCGCCCTACTTCATCTCGCAGGATTTCCAAGCCGGCGACGCGCGCATCGGCAAACTGGTCACCAGCGAGGATTATGTGGTGTACGAGGGCGACCGGGTCGTCGAGATGCCCGTGAGTATGAAGCACCAGGACGCCCACCTGCCGGACGGCAAGGGCCGGGCTGACATCACGCCGGAGATGGACGAGCAGATCCGCCGGCTGATGAGCCTGACGCCCACGTACGAACGTCTCCGCGAGCTGAACCCCGACGTGTTCACGTGGCAGTACACGACATTGACCAACGGCCTGCAGGCATGCTACCCGGGCACGGGCGTGTATCCCGCCGAGTACAACCCGCTCGAGCGGGACTGGTACACCGGAGCCATCGCCCAGGCCGATCAGCCCGATCCGTCGTACTGGACGCGGTACCGCGATGCGCTGACCGGGCAGGTCGTCATGAGTGCGTCGCGTGTGTTCCGCAGCCCGGAGGGCAAGATCCTCGGCGTCACAGCCATGGACATCGCCCTGAGCAAGGTCATCAATCTGCTCCGCCTGCCGGCCGACTGGCAGGCGGCGGCGTCGACGTACATCGTCTTCCCCGAGGCCGACGCCGACGGCAAGATCACCCTGCCGGTGTTCTATCCATACCCGATTCCCGACGACCCCGGCGACCTGGACCTCGGCCAGCGGGACATGTTCCGCCTGGCCTCGCCGGCCGATCAGAAAAAGCTCATGGCGGGCATTCTCACGCAGCAACCCGGCGTGTTTGAGATCACCTGGAACGGCGGCCCGGCCCTGTGCGCGTTCGGCCAGACGCTGCCCGACCAGCCCCTGCCCATCGTCATCGTGCCGCGCGACGTCGTCGTAGCCGAAGGGCTCGCCACCGTCGAGGCCATTCGCGACCGCACGCATCAGGCGTTGTACTTCAGCGGTCTCGTGCTGGCGGCGGTGATTCTGCTGGTGTTGCTCTCGGCCGTGCGACAAAGCCGCACGCTCTCGCACCCCATCCACCGGCTGGCCGACGCCGGGCGCAGCCTGGCTGCGGGCGACTACGAAACCAACGTCGAGGTCAGCCGGCGTAGCGGCGATGAACTGGTCGAACTCGGCGGCGTGTTCAACGCCATCGGCCCGCAGCTGCAGGAACGCGAGGACATGAAGCGATCGCTGAGTGTCGCGCGGGAAATCCAGCAGCACCTCCTGCCCCAGGGCGTGCCGAACCTGCCCGGGCTGGAGCTGGCGGCCTGCGGGCTGTACTGCGACGAGACCGGCGGCGATTACTACGATTTCATCGAGCTGCATAACGAAGACCACGTCGGCCTGGCTGTGGGCGATATCACCGGCCATGGCATTGCCGCCGCGCTGCTGATGTCCTCGGCCCGGGCCGTGCTCCGCAGCCACGCCACGCAGTACGATACCAACCTCGCGGAGATGTTTGACGACATCAATCGCCACCTCGTCCGCGACACCGGCGACGAGCGATTCCTCACGATGTTCTACGGGGTGCTCGAGGCCTCGACGCGCAAGCTGTGGTATGCCTCCGGCGGCCACGACCCGGCCGTGTGGTATCGCGCGACATCCGGCGAGGTCGAGCTGCTGGAAAACACCGGCCCGCTGCTGGGCGCGATGGACGGGCTGAGCTTCGACCAGGCCGGGCCCATCACGCTCGAACCGGGCGATGTCATTGCCGTCGGCACGGACGGCATCTGGGAGGCGCGCAACCCGGCGGGGGATCTCTTCGAGCGGGATCGCTTCGTCCAGGCGGTCGTCGACCATGCCGGGCTCGAGCCCAACGAACTCTGCCAGGCCGTCATCCGAGCCGTCCATGATTTTGCCGACGGCCACCCGCAAGAGGATGACATTACCCTGATCGCCATCAAGGCCGTCGGGTAATCAGCGCAGCGGCAGAGCGAGTATCAACGTGAACCCCCGAATCATCGCCGGGCCAGGTGCGTCGGCCGGTCAGTTCCCCAGGCCGGTCGCGCGTTCGATGAGCCCCTTGATGCGGCGTTTCTTGGCCTGGGGCAGAGAGTAGTACATCTCCTTGCCGTCACGTCGCGCGATGGCCATGCGGGACATCTTGAGGATGCTGAGGTGTCGGCTGACGGTGGGCTGGCTCATCCGCAGCAGCTTGCTGATCTGCGAGACGTTCTTTTCGCTCTCGACGAGAGTCTGAACGATCCGCAGCCGGCTGGGGTCGCCCAGCACGCGAAAGACCTGCGCAGTCGGCTGCATGGAACGGGATGCCTTAGCCATCGATTCGCCTTGCGTCAGAGAACCCGCACCCCGCGCCGGGATCAGCGCCGAGCCGGAACCGAAAACAGGCACACCCTGCCGGAACCCGCAGACGAGCTCCGGCAGGGCAGCGTGTGTGCTGCTACATCTGCTTGCGGCGGTAAATCACATAGAACGCGATCACCGCAGCGAGAAGAATGATCAGGACCGGCTGATACCAGTACAGCCAGGGAATGCCAAACAATTCGCCTAATACGGGTTGTATCATGGTACGTCTCCTTGTACTCGGTTACGCTCAGGTTCGATTGATACGGCCGACTCGGCCAGGCCGAACCCCGTGTCCGGCCTCGTCTTGCAGCTCATGGCGGCGACTGGACTTGAACCAGTGACCCAGGGCTTATGAGTCCCTTGCTCTACCAACTGAGCTACGCCGCCTTTTGGCGTATGGGGTAGTTTGGCGGGTCGGAAAACAAATTGCAAGTATTTTGCACCCCGCCTTGGAGCCTGTTGCACAATAATTCTGGAACCCAACCGTTGGATTCCGATTTAGCATG
>CAZCDM010000200.1:0-4287 GCA_964497475.1 uncultured Planctomycetaceae bacterium | reverse complement strand
ACCATAACCAATGTAATCAGAATACCTTCTGACGGCAGTGCCATTCGGCGCTGAGAGGTTTGGGCTTCGAGGGTCAGAGGCTCTGGGTGATGAAGTCGGCCGCCTGCTTACCGGCGTTGACGACCTCTTTACGAAGCGAGCTGGCCGAGGGTTTGCCGCTGGCCTTGCGGATGAAGTTGAAATGCTTGGCGTGGCGGCGTGGGTGGAGCAGTTCGCCTTCGATCTCGAGCATGGCCCGGCCACCGAAGCTTTCCAAGAAGCCCTTCGATTCGTTCTTGTCGACACCGACCTGCGAGACCCGCAGCACGCACGCCAGGCCGCAATCCTGCTGCCACGGGCGCACCTGCACGTTGTACCGCGTTCGCAGGCGATGGGCGATTGTCTCAATGAGGTGAATCACGAGCGTCTCGCGATTGAATTCCATGTGTTCGGCGTTCGGCTCGATGGAAATACACAGGCGAAGCAGCGGCAGGTCCGGATTGACCAGCTCCTGCTTGACTTGCACCGTCCACTGGCTGCCGTTGATCGGCGTGTTGAAGACCGTGGTCTGCTCGACCATGTCGGGGATGGCCTGTTCCTGGTCGGGTGCGTCGCTGGCGACCATCCGGGCCATATCATCCAGCGCCGTCTGGATACTCTGCGGTGCAATGCCGGAAATCGATTCTTCGCCCTCGTCCATACCCTGCTGCTGCGTCATCTCGGCGATAAGTATGGCCGCATCGGCCGGCTCGTCCGGGGCGGGTGCTTCGGCGGCCGCGTCGGTTTCCTCGGCCTCCTTGGGCGTCGGCGGAACATGATTCATCGCCTCGGCCGTCTCGCGGAGGCGGGCGAGTTCTTCCTGTGCACTTTTGGCGGCGTCGGCGGCTTTGGCTTCGGCCTGGGCTTGCGGGTCGAGAATATCGACATCGTCCGACGCGGGAAGTGAGTCGAGATCGATTTTTTCTGTCGCTGATTCGGCGGCAGCGGGGGAAGGGATCGCTTCGGCCCCGGAAACCGCGGTTTCCTCACGCAGGCGGTCGAGTTCGTCCTGCTTCTGCTCGACCTGCTGCTCGACGGCCGAGAGGGCCTGCCGTTCGGCCGACGCCTTGGCCTGCTGCTCGGCCTCGAGGCGGAAGGTGACCTCGCGAATTTTCTCCTCGGCCTCCTGGCGGGCCTGTTGCTCGGCCTCGGCACGACGGGCGGCTTCGGCAGCCTGGGCACGCAACTCTTCGAGCTGTTGCTGAGCGGCGCGGGCTTTGGCTTCGGCGTCGAGCTTTGCCTGCTGGCCAGCCTGGGAGAGCTGGTCCTGCTTGCGGGCGAGTTCCTCGGCGGTCTGGGTGGCGCGGGCTTCGGCTTCGGCGCGAGCCTGCTGCTCGGCCTCGGCTTGGCGGGCGGCCTCGGTGGCCTGGACGCGGAGGTCTTCGGGTTCCTTCTGGGCGCCCTCGTTTTGTGCCAGGGATTCCTGAGCCTGCTGGCGGGCGAGTTCCTCGGCGGCCTGGGCGGCGCGGGCTTCGGCTTCGGCGCGGGCTTGGTGTTCGGCCTGCGCCTTGGCGCGAATTTCCTCGGCTTGGCGACGCAGCTCTTCGAGTTCCTTCTGGGCGGCGGCGACCTGCTCGGCTGCCTGGGCCTGGACCTGCTGATCGGCTCGGGCCTGGCTTTGCTGGCGAGCGTCGTCGGCTGCCTGCTGCTGAGCGGCGAGTTCCTCGGCCGCCTGGGCAGCGCGAGCTTCGGCTTCGGCGCGGGCGTTTTGCTCGGCCTCGGCGCGGGCACGGACTTCCTCGGCATGGCGGCGCAGCTCCTCGAGTTCTTTGCGGGCGGCCTTGGCGGCGGCTTCGGCTTCCTGGCGGGCCTGGCGGTCGGCTTCGGCTTGGGCTTTCTGCCGGGCAAGGTCGGCCTCGGCCTGGGCGCGGGCGGCCGATTCGGCCTCGACCCGCTTGACCTGCTCGGCGATGGCGGCTTCGGCTTCGGCGCGGGCGGATGCTTCGGCTTCGATGCGCTGCTTCTGCTCGGCGATGGCCGCGTCGGCTTCGGCTTGCGCTTTGGCTTCGGCTTCGGCGCGGGCGGCGCGTTCGGCCTCGGCCTGGGCGGCGGCTTGCTCGGCCGCTTCGTGCTCGGCTGCGGCGCGAGCTTCGGCCTGCGAGGCCTCCTGCTGCAGACGAGCAAGCTGCTCCTGGGCTTCGCGGGCGGCCTGCTCGGCGGCCTGGCGGGCGGCCTGCTCGGTCTCGACGCGGGACTGATGTTTCTGCTGGGCTTGCTCGGCGGCTTGTTCGGCCTCCCGGCGAAGCTCGTCGAGTTGCTCCTGGGCCTGGCGGGCGGCCTGCTCGGCCTCTTCGCGGGCCTGGCGCTCGGTCGTCTCGGTTTCCAGTTGCGACTGGTAGGACTCGTTTGCCTGGCGGGCCCGTTCCTCGGCGTCCTGGCGGGCCTGCTGCTCGGCCGCGGCGCGGGTGGCGGCGGTTTCGGCCTGGTCGCGAAGCCGGTCGAGTTCCTCCTGGGCGTCGCGGGCGGCCTGCTCGGCGGCCTGGCGGGCGTCGGCTTCGGCTTGGCGTTTGGCTTGCTCTTCGGCGGCGAGACGTTCGGCGGCCTGGCGGGCCTGTTCCTCGGCCTGCTGGCGGGCGGTGTGCTCGGCCTCGGCACGGGCGGCGGCGGCCTGGGCCTGGGCGCGGAGCTCTTCGAGCTGCTGCTGGGCGTCGCGGGCGGCCTGCTCGGCGGCCTGGCGGGCGGCCTGCTCGGCGCGGAGTTTTTCTTCTTCCCCCCGGGCCAACCGTTCGGCGGCTTCGGCGGCTTTGGCTTCGGCTTCCTGACGGGCCTGCTGCTCGGCCTCGGCGCGTTCGGCCGCTTCGTGTGCCTGGCGGCGGAGGTCTTCCATCTCCTGTTGGGCCTGGAAGGCGGCCTCTTCCAGGGCGCTGCGGGAGGCGGGGGTGGCCTTGGCCTTGTCGTCCTGCTGCTGGGCCTTGATGGTCTCGGCGGTTTGGGCGGCCTGGGTGGCTTTTTCCTCGGCTTCCTTGCGGGCCTGCTCTTCGGCCTGGGCTCGCTGGGCGGCCTGGGCGGCGCGGTCGCGGAGGTCGTCGAGTTCCTTCTGGGCGGCGGCGGCTTTGGCTTCGGCTTCGGCGCGGGCGGCGGCTTGGGTGTCGGCCTGGGTTTGCTGCTCGGCGCGGAGGCGTTCGATGACCTCATTGGCCTGTTGTTCGGCCTGCTTGCGAGCCTCTTCTTCTTGCTGGGCACGTTGGGCGGCCTGGGCGGCCGCCTTGCGCAGTTCGTCGAGTTCCTGCTGGGCGGCGGAGGCTTTGGCTTCGGCTTCGGCGCGGACGTCGTTTTGCTGCTTGGCGCGGGAGGCCTGCTCGTCCTGCAGGCGCTGGGCGGCATCGGCGGCCTGCGACTCGGCCTGCATGCGGGCGCGCTCTTCCTGGATGGCGCGGCGGGCGGCCTCGGCGGCTTCGCTGCGGAGGCGGTCGAGTTCCGACGGTTCGACGCGCGGATTCAAGGCCGGCGGCTGGTCGGGATCTTCGGGTTCCGCTTTTGTCGGCTCGGGCGGCGTGTCCGCGGCCAGCTTGGCAGCGGGTTCGGCCAACGGCTGGTCGGGATCTTCGGGTTCCGCTTTTGTCGGCTCGGGAGGCGTGTCCGCGGCCAGCTCGGCAGCGGGTTCGGCCGGCGGCTCGGGTTGCTGCGGAGGGGGCGTTTCAGCAGCGGGTTCGGCAGGGTTTTGTGCAAGCGGCAGCGGTGCGTCGGGCTCGGCGTCGCGATTGCCCTGCATCAGCGGCGCCGGGCCGGCGGGCTTGGCCGAGGGGGAGCCACCGCCACTGCCGCCCTGGCCGGACGGGCTGGGCGTCAGGAACATCTGGTTGCACTTGGGGCAGCGTGCCTTGCGCCCGGCGTTGCTCACATCGATGCGGAACTTCTTGCCGCACTCGCACTGGAATTTCATTCGGCCTTTGGCGTCGACGAAATCCGAGGGCATGGCATCCGGCGTGTTGCTCGGGGTCTCGCGCGGGTTGCCCTTTTCGTCCAGCATCACCGCCACGACGCGTTTGCGAACCGTAGGAATGCGGAACGTCGAGCCGCACTCCTTGCAGCGCACACGCTTTCCTGCGTTTGCGGAGTCTTCGATAAACTCCCGGCCACAGGTGCATGAGAACTTGATCTTCATAGTGCGCAGCGCATCCGCCTGGGCAAAAAGCCCGGTATCCGTCCAGCGTAGACATCGTGGCAAATCACAGTCTTAATGATACTTCGGATCGGTCAGAGGTTCAATTCGCTTTACCCCGCATTTCTCACCGGTCCGTTGATTTTTGTTGGTGACGACGATTGGTG
>CAZCDM010000199.1:0-4314 GCA_964497475.1 uncultured Planctomycetaceae bacterium | reverse complement strand
GCCGAAAATCAGCCGACCGAAACTCAGAAATCGCCATTTTTCAAGGTGCCCTAAAATGGAATTGTGCAACAGGTTCTGTTAGCCCAAAAAAAGATAACTGCGTTTTTTCTTTACCCAAGTTTCCAGAAAAAGTCTTTGTGGGACCAAGCTGCTTGGATCGTTAAAAACTGGCCCAGCCTAAAGAACTTTGCAGAAAGATTGGAAAAAGGAAGCTGTGTCTCAGTCCAGCAAAATGGAAAAATAAGTTTCCTTTCAGGCTAGAGGACCCACAAGGCTTACAGTAAAAATCTAGATGCATGCTTGAGGCGATAGATTTTCTATGATTTCATTGAAAGGAGCTTGTCATGCCGCTGACACAACACGAATCTCCCGATGCTGTCCCCGAGCAGGTCAAAGATCAGAAGCGGGCCATCGCCAGCCTCATCGAGGAACTCGAAGCCGTTGCCTGGTATCAGGAGCGGGCCTCGGTGAGCAAGGACGAGTCGGTCCGGGCGATCCTCGAGCACAACCGCGACGAGGAAATCGAGCACGCCGCGATGCTGCTGGAATGGCTGCGGCGGAACTTCCCCGGCTTCGAGGCCGAGCTGAAAACCTACCTCTTTACCGACAAGCCGATCGCCGAGATCGAGGAACACGACTGACGCATGCCGCTGAGCCCTGATCAGATTGCCGCGTTGCGCAGCCGCGGGGTGATGCAGCAGGCGGACAAGTCGCTGTTCACCTTTCGCCTGGCCTCACCGGGTGGAGATGTTTCCGCCGATCGGCTGGCGAGCATTGCCGAGCTGGCCGGGCGGTTCGGCTCGGGTCGCGTGCATTTCACGACCCGCCAGGGCGTGGAGATTCCCGATGTGCCCGACGGGCAGGTGTTGGCCCTTTGCGATGTGCTCGATGCGACAGAGATACCCCCGGGCTATTCCGGGCCGGTGGTGCGGGGGGTGGTGGCCTGTCCGGGGCAGACCTGCCGCTTCGGACTGATCGACACGCAGGGTCTGGCCCGAGAGATTCAGGGCCACCTCGCCGAGCGAGGTCCGCTGCCGCACAAGTTCAAGATCGCCCTGACCGGCTGCGCGAACCGCTGCGCCAAGCCACAGGAAAACGACCTCGGCGTGATGGGGTCCGGGCCGGGCCGGTGCAAACTCACCGTCGGCGGGCGGATGGGACGAACCTGTCGGCTGGGCGACGAACTGGGGGCGAGCTACCCGGCCGGGGCGGAATTACTGGCCGTCATCGACGCCGTGATCGACTGGTATGCAACCCACGGCCAATCCAAGGAACGCTTCGGCGCAACGATCGACCGCGTGGGGCTCGACTCGCTTACGCAATCTCTGCCGCAGGGCGAGTGATTCGATCGGCTTGCCTGCTGCGCGGGGTTTGTCAGAACGTCCAGCCCAGCGAGAAGCTGAAGATCTGCGTGTCGTCGTTTTCGTCCTTGTTGAGCGGGAAGCCGAAGTCCAGCGCCAGCGGAACCGGCCCGAAGAAGGGGATCGTCCACCGCACACCGAAGCCGGCCGAGATGCGATAGGTCGTCAGTTCGAAGTCTGACTCGACCGTGCCCGAGTCGATGAAGACCACGCCGCGGAGCTTGTCGGCCAGGATGGGGAAGGAGTATTCCGTCCCGGCGAAGAACATCATATCACCGCCGATGGGGTCGTCGTTGACCGAGCCGTCGGCCCAGTGGCCTCGCGGGCTGATGCCACGATACTTAAAGCCTCGAATCGACCCGATGCCGCCGCCGTAGAACTTCTCGAAGACCGGCGCATCGCCGACGATCTGTCCGAACTGCATGCGTCCGGCGAGGATGTGCTTGCGGTCGAGGGCGTCGACGTAGACGGTGTGATAGATATTGTACGAGGCGTTGAACCGTCCGAAGGTGTCCGTGCCGACGACCTGCTCATAGCCGAAGCTCAGGCGGTCGCCCTTGGAGGGCATCCAGCGGTTGTCGGTGCGGTCGCGGGTCAGTGAGCCACGGAAGCCCAGCAGCGTATGCGAGCCTTCGTCCTCGATGACCTCGACGGGGGCGCGGTTTTTGTCGACGTCGATCCGCACGCCTTCCAGCCGGGTGGCGACCTCGCCATACCAGCGGTTCTTGAAGCGATGGCCGAGGCTGGCCTGCACGCCGAGGCGCTGCTCGTCGTAGTGCTCATACCCGCGGGTGAAGAGGTAGCCCTTCACGCCGAGGTGGTAGGGCAGGTCGAAGAGGTAGGGCGTGGACCAGCCGACGGTGAACCGCATCAGCTCCGTGCCGGGCTCGGCGTTGACCGAGAAGGTCTGGCCGGCGCCTTTGAAGGTCTGCGGCTTGAGGATGTCCTTGAAGCTGCTCGGCCAGGCGAGGATGTCGAAGTTCCGCTGCTTGAACGAAACCGTGCCCAGCAGGCCGCTGTTGGAGCTGACGCCCACACCGACGAGGAACTCGGCCGTGCGCCCTTCCTTGACTTCAATCAGGACATCCTTGACGTGCGGCTTCTTCGTGCCGACGGGGGTGATGACGACGTCATCGAACAGCCGGGTCTGCTGGAGGCGCGACTTGGAATAATCGACGGCCACGTTGTTGTATACCTGCTCGGGGTAGAAGGTGCACTCGCGGCGGATGACGCGTTCCTGCGTGATGGTATTGCCCCGGATGCGGATCGTGCCGATGCGGTACTGGTCTTTCTCCTCGATGGTGTAGACGAGGTTGACCAGGGCCGGCTTGCCGCCGTCGAGGTCGCGTGCCCAGGCCGGCGGCGGCGCCGTCGGCGAGACGAACCGCTTCTTGACCGTCACGGCCGCCTCGATGTAGCCGACCTCGCCGTAGGTGTTCTCGGTGACCTTCTGGTCGCGGCGGAGGACTTCCTCGGTCAGGAACGAGCCCTGGTGGAGGTTGAGTCGCCCGCGGAGTTCCTGGTCGCTGTAGACGGTATTGCCATGGAAGACCACCTCGTTGACGCGGTAGCGGGGGCCTTCCTTGATGAGGAAGACGACCTTGACCTCGGTCTTGTCGTCGGAGAAGTCCAGCCGACGGCCCACTTCGCAGTCGAGGAAGCCCTCGGCGACGTAGGCACTGCGGATGGTGGTGACGTCCCGCTCGATTTTCTCGTTGTTGAGTTCGCCTTTGATGAAGGGCCAGAACTTCGCCTTGGTCTTGGTTTTCAGCAGCAGGGAGAAGTTGCTGAAGTAGTGGTTGCCGTCGAAGATGACCTTCTTGATGATGGTCCGCGGGCCCTCGACGATGCGGTAGATGACCTTCTGATCGGCGAGTTCCTTGGGGTCGACGGTGACTTTGACGAAGTGGTAGCCTTCGGAGTTGTACTTGTTGATGATGGCTTGACGGCCGGTCTGGATGGAGGCCTTGTTCAGCGGGTCGCCCTGGCCGAAGGGCAGATCGGTACGGAGCTTGTCCTCGGAGAATTGCTTGGCCCCGATGATGCTGAGCTGCTGGACGACGGGCAGTTCGGCGACTTCAAAGATGACGACGACGCCGTCGGGGGTCTGGCGTTTCTTGACGATGACGCTCTGGAATCGTCCCGAGGCCAGCAGTCGGTCGCGGTCTTCGCGGGCGATCTTCTCTTCGTAGGCCGTGCCGGGCCTGGTCTTGATGTAGCTCAGGACGGCGTTTCGGCTGAGGCGTTTATTGCCCTCGACCTCGATCTTGGCGACGGTGTCTACCGCAGCCAGAGCGGAGGCCGCTTGCAAAAACAAGACAACAGCAAAGCTCAGCCCAATCCGAGCGAGGTGTTTCCGATTCCCATTCACGTTGTTGACTCCGCAGCGTTGGTCGACCAGTCGGGCCGACGGACAAAAAGCAAACCGTAACGATACTGATGCCGAGGCGGCGCGTCCGTGCAGCCTATCACATCCCGGCCGACCAGAAAAGGCATAACCAACAGCTCTGCCCGGTATTCCGGTCGCGGGTGTCAATCCATGGGGCGGACCTTATCGTCTCGGGCGGGCTTGTGTCAATAAACTTCTGTCGCGTCGGAGCTTCGGCGGCAGGGCAGGGGGGGGCGGCAAAAAGTAAGGCCCACAGGCCCGGCCCGCGTAATTGCAAGATTGACTTCGGGTTATCTCGGCGGATCGGGCAGGGCCGTGTGATTTCCAACAGCTTCGAACAGGCAGCGGATTTTTTAATCGTTCGCTGACATTAGGCCAAGTTGAGTCGCTTGACATTGGATTGAATGGCGAATCGACAGGGTGGATCGGGAAATACACGAACAGGGGTATTTACGAATGGCACTGCCGTCAGAAGGTATTCTGATTACATTGGTTATGGTTTCTCCCTTTCTTTCCTGACTTCAACATTGGGACACCCAATCAATGGAGCAGGTCGTAGAGGGC
>CAZCDM010000198.1:0-4326 GCA_964497475.1 uncultured Planctomycetaceae bacterium | reverse complement strand
TACCAACCTTGCAGCAATATTCACTTGTTAAAATGGAATTGTGCAACAGGTTCTTGTCCGGCGGCAAGTCGCTATAGGGGAGGGTTTGCTGTGAGTTGTCCAACCCGAACCAATGGCCGGCCGCGTGTCATTCGCCGCCCTGCCCCACCGCCGAGCACACCATGGACCTGTCGCAATATCTCACGCCCGATACGCTGCTGTTGAACAGCCCCGCTGCCGATAAGCAGACGACAATCGATCAACTCATTGACGCCCTGCTCGCCGATGACACCATCCCGCTGAGCCACGAGCAACTCGCCGCCCTCATCGCCGAGCGCGAACAGCAGAGCCCGACCTGCCTGCCGGGTGGCCTGGCCCTGCCGCACGCCCGCGTCGAGGGCTTCGAAACCCTCCGGGCTGCGATGGCCTGCCCGGCCAAACCCCTCGCCTGGGGCGAGCACGAAGCACAGGTCGTCTGCCTCTACCTCATTCCCGCCGAGGACCCCACCAGCGGTATCCGCTTCATGGCCGGTCTGGCCGAGCTGTTCGGCGACGACCACGCCCGCGCCGCCATCGCCTCGGCCGGTTCGCCCCCCGAGGCGCTGGAGTTCATCCGCAGCAAGCAGCTGCTGACGGACGGGCCGGTCGTGGCACGCGACATCATGAACGACGAGCCGGGCGAGATCCGCCCCGAGCCCCCCCTGCCCGACGTCACCCGCACGATGCTCCAGCGCCACGTCGAGGCCCTGCCCGTCTGCGACGACACCGGCACGGTCGTCGGTGAGGTCCACTGCGACCTGCTGTTCCGCCGCGGCATTCCGGACTTCTTCATGCAGCTGGCCAACGTGTCGTTCATCCGCAACTTCGACCCCTTCGAGTCCTACTTCGCCGACGAACGGTGCAGCCTCGCCCGCGACGTCATGAGCGACACCCCGCCCTGCGTAGCCTCCGACGCAACCCTCATGGAAGTACTCTTCCTGCTGACGGTCAAAGACTGCCGCCGCCTGTACGTCGTCAGCGACCCCCACGCCGACCGCACCCTGCTGGGAGCCATCGACCGCATCACCGTACTGGACCGCGTGATCCACCAATAATGTTTCAACACCATTACCCGCTGCGGCGAATCGCCACGCCTGCATCGCCGCCGCCCAACGCGAAACGCCTGTAAGGAACCTGTCATGACCTGGCTGCTGATCATTTTCGTATTGGCCTACCTGCTCATCGCGACCGAGAAGGTCGACAAGTCCATCGCGGCCGGGCTGGGCGCCGTCGCCGTCATCGTCGGCCACTTCGAGCCCTACGAGCAGGCCCTGTCGCACATCGACCTCAACGTGCTGTTCCTGCTGATCGGCATGATGATCATGGTCAACATCATGGGCACGACGGGGCTGTTCGAGTGGCTGGCCATGACCATCGGCCAGCGGGCCCGGGGGCGCGGGCTGCTGATCTTCGTGCTGTTCCTGCTGGCCACGGCGCTGCTTTCAGCCTTCCTGGATAACGTCACCACCGTCATCCTTATCGCGCCGATCACGATCCTCATCACGCAGATCCTGGAAATCCCGGCCGGGCCGTTCCTGATCTTCGAGGCGCTGTTTTCCAACATCGGCGGGGCCGCCACGCTCGTGGGCGACCCGCCCAACGTGCTGATCGGCTCGCAGGCGCACATTCCGTTCAACGACTTCCTCATCCACCTCGGCCCGGTCGTGCTGGTCATCATGGCCCTGGTGCTGGGGCTGACGGTGCTGCTCTTCCGCAAGGCGATGTACGTCCGCCCGGCCGCCCGCAAGCGCATCATGGAAGCCCGGCCGGACCTGGCCATCCTCGATGCGACGCGCCTGAAGATCTGCCTCGGCGTATTCGCCCTGGTGCTCGTGGGCTTCTTCCTCGGCCATGCGCTCGACATCGAGCCGGGCATCGTCGCCCTCGGCGGCGGGGTGCTGATGGTGCTGGTGACCCGCAGCAACATGGAAAAACCCCTGCCCAAGGTCGAGTGGACGACGATCCTGTTTTTCATCGGCCTGTTCATTCTCGTCGGCGCCCTGCAGGATCACGGCGCGTTCACCTGGCTGGGCGAGCGGGTGCTGGAGGTCACCAGCGGCAACCTGATGATGACAGCCATCGCGATTCTCTGGATCAGCGCCATCGCCTCAGCCATCGTCGACAACATTCCCCTGGTCATCGCCATGGTGCCGCTGATCCGCTCGATCATCCCGAGCTTCTGCAACCAGCTGGGGCTTGATCCGAGCTCGGCCGAGGCGCTGGCGACGGTGGCCCAGCCGCTGTACTGGTCGCTGGCCTTGGGTGCCTGCCTGGGGGGCAATGGAACGCTGATCGGCGCGTCAGCCAACGTGGTGCTCTCGCAGATCGCGCGGAAAAATCACTGCCACATGAGCTTCTGGGCCTTTACCCGCTACGGCACGCCGGTGATGGTTCTCAGCCTGCTGGTCTGCACCGGGTACATCTGGCTGCGGTATTTTTCCTAGCGTAGCTCAGGCGAGGTAGGCCCGCTCGACCTTCAGCAGCGCCTCGATGCAGTGATCGATGTCTTCGTCGGTCCAGCCTTCGTGGATCGTGATGCGGAAGAGTTCGTCGTTGGCAGCCAGGGCGTTGGGCAACTCGGGCGTGACGTAGTTTTTGCGGGGGCAGTTATCCCGCTCGCATGGCTCGTCGGAGCCGCACACGCAGCAGCGCTCGGTGGCCCATTCCATCTGCATGGGGTAGAAGGGGTACCCGGCCGTGGCGGGCATGCCCTCGGCGACGACGGCTTTGACGAACTCGTCCTTGCCGACGCGCAGTGCGCCTTGCTCGAGCCGAAGCACCATGAACCACCAGCTGGGCTGGTCCTGGTCGCGGCCGGTGACGAGCCGGACGGCGCGGGCCTGGTCGGTCATGGCCTGGTTGACGCGGTCGACGATTTCGCGACGACGGGCAACGAAGCCGGGCAGCTTGGCCAGGTTCGTCCGCCCGATGCGCCGCTCGCGCACTGGCCGCCCGATCCCGCAAGACATCCTGGCCGTGCGTGATGTTCCCAACCATACTGAGCAATACCCAACGCTGCACTGTCCATATTCATCGCGATCTCCTTCCTGATTTACGGATTCGCTCAAAGGGTTCGTATTCTACGGACAAAGAACTGCCCACTACGGGCTTTTCCAGTCGCAACCCGGCATGACCCGTTTCATGAACGTGTCAAATAAGGGCACTGTAAATGCCGTGTCGCCGTGAGAGGGGCTCCAGATCATCCCCTTGCCAATCAGGCCACTCCGGAGTGGCGCAACAGATGCAACGTCCCGCTCCAACACATCTGCGATATCTCCAGATCGATGCGGTCCCGCTCCCAATTCTGCCATTGCACGAAGGTATTGTTTTTCTTTTGGTGTCATTCGGTCAAACCGAACTAGAAAAAAACTTTCATCCAACGCCGCCACAGCGCACCTTGTGGCGGACTCCACATCAGCCAGTTCAATGGGCGATCGATCTGCCGTATCCCAAACATGCTTGCCCCATTCCTGGATAAAGTATGCATATCCGTGGGTATGCTGGATGATACGGCGGAGGGCATCATCTTCGAATTGTACTCCCTCATCCAAGGCGGGCTTCTCCAGGGCAATTCGGGCGGCATCGTCAGACAGCGGGCCTACTTCCGGAAAGTCGAACAACCGCTCGGCATACGACTTGGCCTTTCCCATACGTCCGCGCAACTGGGGTAATCCTGCGCCGATCATGGTGACCGGCAGTTGGAGTTGCGCTGCACGATGCAATGCGGTAATCAGGGCTGCGAGTTGATGCTCTTTGAGATACTGCAGTTCATCAATGAACAAAACCAACGCCGATTTCGCTTGCCGGGCTGCATTCCCGATCACCTCAATCAGGGCTTGCAAATCCAGCTCCAGGTCACCATTGTCCGCAAGCCCAGGTTCGGGGTCGAAGTCCAAACCGACTTCGATATCTGCATAACTAACCTTAAGCGCTTTGACAAATCCCGCCAGACCACGCAAGGCGCGATGAGCCAGATCGCGTGCTTGTTCCACCCGGAATAAACTTAGGAGGGCTGTACGCAGTTGAGGAGCCAAGACGGCCGGCAAGGAACGATCTTCTGGCGCTT
Organism: uncultured Planctomycetaceae bacterium; assembly: GCA_964497475.1. Taxonomy (GTDB): domain Bacteria; phylum Planctomycetota; class Phycisphaerae; order SM23-33; family SM23-33; genus CAZCDM01. The sequence goes on along the minus strand of CAZCDM010000198.1, from coordinate 242 downwards.
CTGCTCGCGTGGTGTACAATCCGTCGGCGTCTGCAGCCAGCTTCAGCTTATCCAGAAGAACCGTCTTACCCACCCCACGAAGCCCAACCAGCAACACGCTTTTGGCAGAGCGCCCATTTCGAATTCGAGCCAGCGCGACAGAAACCTTCTATATCAGGTCATCCCGGCCGGCAAGTTCAGGTGGCGGAGTGAGGTGGTCCCCATGCGATGGACAGATTCCGGGGCAGAATAAGGTGGAATCG
>CAZCDM010000197.1:0-4332 GCA_964497475.1 uncultured Planctomycetaceae bacterium | reverse complement strand
TACCACGGTCTGGCGGCCGATTCCTTATTCTGCCGGTGAGAAATGCGGGGTAGCCTGGCTGGAAATCGCCGATTGACGGGGCCCCTGCGAGCAGGGCTATAATGAGCCCATGCCGATCACCATCACCATCAACGGGCAGGACACCGCCCAGCCGGACGGCGCGACGGTCGCTTCGCTGCTGGCCTCGCTGGACAGGGAGCCCCGCCTCGTGGCTGTCGAGGTCAATCGCGATCTGGTCCCTCGTCGCCTGCACGAGCAGACCCCCCTCGCCGATGGCGATGCGGTGGAGATCGTCTCCCTGGTCGGCGGAGGCTGATCGCCCTCAGGCCGGCGGGGCCTTGTCCAGCAGATCCTGGATGAAGCTGCTATGCGAGATGCCCTCGAGGATGAACTCGCAGGCCAGCGCCGCCAGCAACACGCCATGGATGCGCGTGATGATGTCCAGCCCGCTGCTGCCCAGCAGCTTGCTGATCCGGGCGGCAAAGAGCATCGCCAGCAGCGTCAGGGTCAACATGCCCACGATCACACCCAGCACGGCACACTCCATGGCGAGATGCCCGTCGTGCTTGCCCATCAGGACGATGACGGCCACGATGGCGTCGGGCCCGGCGATTAACGGCATGGCCATGGGGAAGACCGCGATATCGCCCGAGGCTTTGGAAGCTTCTTCCTCCTCGGCCTGGGCTTCGTTGCCCCAGACCATCTGGATCGCCAGCAGCAGAAGCAAAATGCCACCCGCCACTTCCAGCGAAGCCAGTTGTACGCCCACCACGCGGAGTAGGTCGTCGCCCAACAGCGCAAAAACCAGCAGCAGCGCCACGGCGATGATGCACGATTTGATGGCCGTCTTGCGGCGACGCTGCGGCGTGTAGTCCTTGGCCAGGCTTGCAAACACCACACTGTTATCGATCGGTCCGGCGACAACGAACACCACCGCCACGGCCTCGAGAATGCTCTCCAGCATGTTCACTTCCGTTTCGTACCTGCTTGCGGCCGCCTCGGCCGATTTCTCTCAGAGGGTATATCGGCACGTCGAACGGCTTTCATCAGAATTGGCTCACCCGGCGAGATGTTTCACCGATCCCCCGCAACCTGCTATAATGACAATACCATCTGCCGGGAAGGAATGATCGAACTGTATGGCTGAACCATTGCGTGAGGAACTGGCCGTCCGGGCTGAGCGTGTGCTGCTGGTGGGCGTGCTCCTGCCGGATACCGCCGCCGATCCGCGGGACCCGCTGGGCGAGCTGCGAAGCCTGGCCAAAACCGCCAATGCCAACGTCGTCGATGAGATGGTCGCCAAGCGGCAGTCCATTCATCCCGGGCTGTACGTCGGCACGGGCAAGGCCCGGCAGATCGCCCAACGCTGCGAGATGAACGACGTCGACGCGGTGATCTTCGATAACGACCTGGCCCCGGGGCAGATCCGCGACCTGGAAAAAATCTGCGACCGGAAGGTCCTCGACCGCAGCGAGCTGATTCTGGACATCTTTGCCACGCACGCCCGCACCGCGCAGAGTCGCCTGCAGGTCGAGCTGGCCCAGCTGGAGTACACCTACCCGAGGCTGACCGGCCTGTGGAGCCACCTCGACCGTCACGGCGGCGGGGTCGGCACGCGCGGGCCCGGCGAGCGACAGATCGAAACCGACCGCCGCCTCGTGCAGAAACGCGTCAGCCTGCTGAAGGACAAACTCCAGGCCATCGACCGCCGCAAGCTGCGCGAAGTGCGAGGCCGATCCGACGCCTACTGCGCCTGCCTGGTGGGCTACACCAACGCCGGCAAGAGCACGCTCATGAACCGCCTGACCGAGGCGGGAACCTACGTGGCCGACAAACTCTTTGCCACCCTCGAGACGCGCACGCGACAGTGGGAGGCCGGCCTGGGCCAGACCGTCCTGCTGAGCGATACCGTCGGCTTCGTGCGCGACCTGCCCCACCACCTCGTGGCCAGCTTCCGGGCCACGCTGGAAGAGGCCATCCACGCCGACATGCTCCTGCACGTCGTCGATGCCTCCCACCCGCACGTCGGCCAGCAGATTCGCGCCGTCGATAGGGTGCTCGATGAGCTTGGCTGCGACCGCTCGCGCGAGCAACTCGTGCTCAACAAGACCGACCAGATCATCGACCCGACCATCTTCGCCGTGCTGCGCGAGAAGTACCCCGATGCGATTCTCGTCTCGGCCGTCAACGGGCGCGGCATTGACGAGCTGGCCGAAACCGTCGCCCGCTGCGCCCGAGGCAAGAGCGTACGCGTCGACCTCGAAGCGAACTACCGCAACGGCCGACTCATGCAGTACATCGCCCAGCACGCCGAGGTCGAGAACGAAACCTACAACGACGCCGTGGCCTGCATCCGGGCGGTCATGCCCGCCGACCGCCTCGAAGAGATCGAACAGTTCGGCCCAGACATCCGCATCGTCGAACAGGTCAGCCTGTGAGCATCCACCCAACCAGAATATCGCTGTGCATCGCCGCCCTGGCCGGGGTGCTGGCCGGGGCAGGCCTGGCTGCCGAGCCGGGCGAGGGCGTGATCGAGGCGCGGGGCTTGCTGTCCAACGGCGATGAGTTTTCCGGCGAGGTGCTCCGCGAGCAGAGTGGGTATCTGTTTTTCCGCGACGCGACAGGCCGATCCGACCGGGTGCTGCTGGCCAACATCGTCGGCGTGAACGTCAAGCTGCCGGACGGCGCGGTCCAGGCGGCCGCCACCCAGGCCGGGCATTTCTACCTCATGGGCCAGTACGCCCTCCAGCGCGACCTGCCCTACCTCGCGGCGGTGGCCTTCGTCCGCACGGTTCGCGCCGAGCCCAAGCTCTACCCGACCATCGTCGCCGCCTACAAGATTCGCAACACCCCCCTGCCGCGCATTCTCGACCCCGAGGCCGAGAAGGCTGCCCTCTACCAGATGGCGCCGCCCTCGCTCGTGCAGGAGAACATGAAGAAGGCCCGCGCCTGGGGCCAGGCCATGAATCAGATCGCCCCGGCCACCCACCTGATCGAGACCGACCACTTCCTGATCTACTCGGCCTACAACCGCAGCGACGACGACGCCCTCAAGCTCATCTACACCCGCTTCTACCAGACGCTCTGCCGCCAGTTCGACATCCCCGACCGCGAGCACCTCTGGATCGGCAAGCTGCCGGTCTACGTCTTCTGGTCCAAAGACGCCTTCCGCACCTGGGCCATCGAGGTCGCCGGCGCGAGCCCGGAACTCATCCGCCGCGGGGCCGGCTTTGCGGGCATGGATGGCGCGTTCACCTTCGTCGCCCTCGGGCCGGTCGGCGAGGACGACACCCCCCGCCGCGACCGCCGCAAGCTGTTCTACGAACTGCTCGTCCACGAGTCGACCCACGCGTTCCTGGCGCGGTACATCAACCACCGCTACGTGGTCAGCTGGCTGAACGAGGGCCTGGCCGAGACGCTCTGCCACCGCCTGCTGCCCGGAGGCCAGGCCAGCAAAAAACGCAAGCAGTGTCACGTCGACATCCGGCGGACGGAAAACCCGCCCGTGGAGAAACTCTTCGTCGGCGAGCACATCCCCATGGAGCCGTTCTACTACGGCGCCGCCCAGAGCCTCACGGAATACCTCATCGACCTCGACCGCGGCAAGTACATCCGCCTCATCCGCCAGATCAAGGCCGGCCAGACCGATCGCGACGCCCTGAAAGACATCTTCGGCCTGACGCCCGAAACCCTCGTGGCCGACTGGAAAAAATCCATCGCCCACCCGGAGTGATTCTGCCTCTCATCCCTGCCTGTGCGGTGGGGCTCCTGTCCCACCGCATCAACCCCATCGCCCGCAGCCACCCGCAGGGCCGACTGGAATAATCCATCGCTCAGCCCGACTGAGCCGGTCGGTTACTTCGACGCGACGCGATGGAGGATGGCTCGTTCGGGCAGGTGATGCATGGCCGGGCCGTCGATGATCTGCCAGTACAGCTTGCCATTCCGCAGCGTCAGCTTCGCGAGACCCTCCCGCGGCGAACAGGCCGAGTGGAACGTCACCTCGGCGGTCTGGCCCTCGACCGTGCCGACGATGCTTTCATCCTCGGTGGGGATGTCCAGCTCCTCGCCCCAGCGGGCGGTGGCGCTGTGATTGCCGCAGAGCTTCTCCTTGCTCTGCTCGAGAAAGAGCTTCAGCTCGCACCTGGGCAGCCCGCCCGGTTCGAGGATCGAATCCCACCCGGTGTTCCACCGCCACTGTCCGCTCATGTCCGCCGGCGGGGCCGCCTCCTCGCCGCAGCCGATCAGCCCGGCTGGAAGGCAGACGCACAGGACAAGCAGGCCCCGGCGCAGGCGGAGAAGCATGTCGAGCGATTCCTGATTCATGCACTA
>CAZCDM010000196.1:0-4354 GCA_964497475.1 uncultured Planctomycetaceae bacterium | reverse complement strand
ACTGGAGACAACTCCACCTTAAACCCGCGCCCAGTTTTTGGGGACCAGCTCACCCTGCCCCCAGGCTTGCATGCAATTTCCCTGTAAGGGACATGTGGCTATCCTCTTTCCGCCCGCCCAGGTCCCCTGCCATTGCACCTCGGGTGTGAATCACGTCCTGCTGATTCATCGGTACGCATGACGCCCTACTTTGCTAATCTCTTGTCATTTTCGCCCCGCGGCGATACCGTAGCGCCATGGCCCGAACAGGACTCGGCTTCGACTCGCACCGCTTCGCCCCGGGCAAGGTGCTGCGCCTCGGCGGCGTGCAGATCGACCATTCTGCCGGGCTGGCCGCCCACAGCGACGGCGACGTCGTCCTCCACGCCCTGACCGACGCCATCCTCGGCGCCCTGGCAGCCGGCGACATCGGCGAGCACTTCCCCGACACCGACCCCCGCTGGGCCGACGAGCCCAGCGAGACCTTCCTCCGCCACGCCGCCGCGCTTACCGCCCAGGCGGGCCTGGCCGTGAGCAATATCGACATCACCATCCTCGCCGAGCAGCCCAAGCTCAGCCCGCACAAGCCCGCCATCGCCGCCTCCATCGCAGCCATGCTCGCCATCGACCCCGCCGCCGTCTCCGTCAAGGCCAAGACCGCCGAGGGCATGGGCTTTGTCGGCAGCGGCCAGGGCATCGCAGCCTGGACAGCCGTGCTGCTGGAGCCGGCCTCGTGAGCGAGCCCGACTACGATCCCCAGGGCCCAGGCCCCGAGGACGACGACCTGCTCGACGAATCCCCCCGCGAGTCCATCCCGATAACCGACACCGCCTGGTGTCCGCTCTGCGGGGCCGAGGTCTACGCCGAAGCCGACCGCTGCGATGCCTGCGGCCGCTGGATCACGCCCGCCCATCGCCCGCCCAGCCGAGTCCCGCTGAAGTCCATCGTCGCAGCCGTGCTCGTCGTCGCCTTCCTGCTGTGGTACCTGCTGTGGTAGCCGGCCGACCAAACTCCGCGACGGGTTTCCCGTCCCGCCAGCGCAACAGTTCGCCCATGCCCCGGCTGGCGGGGCTCCCGTCCCGCCGTCTCATCACGGCGATGTGCATGGCCGCCCTGCTGGCGGTACTGCCGACCGCCCTGCCGGCCGATGGTCCCGCCACAGCGCCGGCCAGTCAGCCAGGCCGACCGCTTTATCTCATCATCGCGCCGAAGCTCTTCTACACCGCCGCCGGGCCGCTCATCACGCACCGCCAGGCCGACGGATACGACGTCCACCTCGCCGAGCCACCGGCCCGCAAGGCCCTGGCCGGGCTGGGCCGCCGCCCCGCCTGCATCCTGCTGATCGGCGACGACCTCCACCCAGCCCCCACGAGCCGACCGGCCTGGCAGAACCCCGCACCGCGAGCGAACTTCTACCGCTGGAGCGCTCGCCAAAAGCCCACCTTCGCCGCCGACGCCAAACTCGGCGACCTCGACGGCAATGGCACGCCGGAAGTCCCCGTCGGCCGATTCCCCGCCCGCACCCCGGCCGAGCTGTCAGCCATGATCGACAAGCTCATCGCCTTCGAAGCCCGCCCGCTGCACCCCGCCGATGGCCGAGTGCTGCTCTGGGCCGGCTCGGCCAACTACTCGCCCACCCTCGACGCGATGGCCACCGGCATGGCCGTCGGGCTGCTCGAACAGGTTGCCCCGCCCTGGCTGGGCGGGTTCCTCCTCGCCGGCGATGCCAACTCCCCCTGGGCCGGCCACCCGCCCGACCAGCCGGCCGTCTTCCTGCGGGAGTATCGGCGAGGGGCGCTGCTGGCCGCCCTGGTCGGCCACGCCTCCGAAACGCAGTTCTACTCGATGGCCTATCGCGGCCAGCCGATCACCCTCGGCCGCGACAACGTCACCGCAGCCCTGGCCCGGGGCAAGCCCGGGCCGCCCATGATCCTGCTGACCTGCCTGGCCGGTCGCTTCGACAGCCCGGAGACCTCCCTGGCCGAAGCGCTCCTGGCCGCACCGGCCGGGCCCGTCGCCGTCATCGCCGCCACCACCGAGAGTCACCCCCTGCCCAACCTCTACTCCGCCCAGGCGCTGCTGCCGCTGCTCGACGGCCAGACCGTCCGCCTCGGCGCGCTCTGGTGCGCCGCCCAGCAACGCATGCACGCCACGCGCAATTTCCTGCTCGTCGCAGCCCTCCGCGCCGCCGAGGGCCAACTCCAAAAGGCCGGCCCGCTCGACGTCGCCCGCCTCCAGGACGACCAACTCCTGCTCTACGCCCTGCTCGGCGACCCGGCCACCAAGCTCAAGTTCCCCTCGACCATACCGGCCGCTACCACCCGCCGCCCGCCGGCCGGCCCATCAAGCCGCCCCGCAACAGAATCGCCCGATCCACCCGGCGACTGAACGAATGGAAAACGAATGACCAATGGTCATTGAACATTGGACATTTTGCATTCACCATTCATCATTCACAATTCGTTGTTCGCTGTTCCTCGCCGCCGCCATGGAAACCCTCGCCCGCGGCTGCTACAATGCCCCGCTGATCGAACCCGGAAGGAACCCATGGCCCTGAAACTCTACAACACGATGACGCGGTCGGTCGATCCGTTTGAGCCGATCGAGCCTGGCAAGGTGAGCCTCTACACCTGCGGGCCAACCGTTTACAACTACGCCCACATCGGCAATCTGCGGACGTATGTCTTCGAGGACGTGCTGGTGCGCGTGCTTCAGCGGTGCGGCTATGACGTCACGCGGGTGATGAACGTCACCGACGTCGGCCACCTGACCGACGACGGTGACGCCGGCGAAGACAAGATGGAAAAAGGCGCCGCCCGCGAGGGCAAGACCGTCTGGGAAATCGCCCAGCATTACTGGGACGCATTCATCAACGACATGCGTTGTTTGAACCTCGTCGAGCCCAGCATCTGGTGCCGTGCCACCGACGAGATCGACACGCAGAAGCAGGCCGTCGAAACCCTCGCCGAAAAGGGCTACACCTACACGACCGACGACGGGATTTACTTCGACACGAGCAAGCTGGCTGACTATGGCAAGCTGGCCCGGCTGGACGTGGCGGGCCTCCAGGCCGGCCAGCGCGTCGAGATGGGCCAGAAGAAGAACCCCACCGACTTTGCCGTGTGGAAGTTCAGCCCGGCCGACGCCCAGCGTCTGATGGAATGGCCCAACCCCTGCGGCGTGGAGGGCATGGGCTTTCCGGGCTGGCACATCGAATGCTCGGCCATGGCCATTCGGTATCTGGGCGAGCGGCTGGACATTCACTGCGGCGGAGTCGATCACGTCAACGTGCACCACACCAACGAGATCGCCCAGGCCGAGGCCTCCCTCGGCCACGAGTGGTGCAACTGGTGGATGCATGGCGAGTTCCTCACGATGGCGACCGAGGACGGAGGCGGCAAGATGAGCAAGTCGGCCGGTGAGTTTCTGACCCTGGCCGTCCTGCAGGAACGCGGGTACGACCCGCTGGCCTATCGGCTGCTGCTGCTGGGCGCCCACTATCGCCAGCAGTTGACCTTCCGCTGGGATTCCCTCGACGCCGCCGCCAGCGCGCTGAAAAACCTTCGCCGCCAGGTGCGGGAACTCCGGGCCACCGCGCAGGACCAGCCCGCCGAGCCCATCGAAGCCCGCCTGGCCGAGTTCACCGCCGCCATCGAAGACGACCTCAATATGCCCCGCGCCCAGGCTGCCATGTGGTCCACCCTCAAGGACGACGCATCGGCCGAGGCGAAACTCGCCACCGTCCTGTCGATGGACGAAGTGCTCGGCCTGGACATTAATGAAATGAAGGAAAACGGCCTACGCGAGGATGAAAAAGAGGCGATTTGGACCGCACTTGCGGAACGAAGAAAAGCAAAAAAGGAGAAGAACTTCGAAGTTGCAGATAAGTGTCGCGATAGGGTTGAGGCTCAGTTTAACGCCACTATCAGTGATGCTCAATTCGGTGTAAGAGTTGATTTTAATTCAGGGCACATCGAATTCACAAACGAAGAGCTTGACGAAAAAGGCTCCTCTGACGAATAGGAGTTCAATCCGCATGGCGGGGCTCCCGTCCCGCCATGCCACCGAAATACGTCATGGCGACAACAGGACACTTCCACGAATTTGATCAGTGTTTCCATGTGTCTACGAGAACTGTTGGCCAAAGCTTCTGGTTAACATCCCACCTGTCAAAGCTACAGGTTGTTGAAACATTGGCTCATTATCGCCAAAAAGGGCTGTATCAGCTTTTTGGATATGTTGTAATGTCCAATCATCTTCACATCGTGCTTCAACCAAATCATCCCTATCAAGTTGCCGAGATCATGCGGAATATCAAAAAGGCACCTTGAAAAATTCACTTTTCGGCCTCGCTGGTCTTTTCGCTCCCTGGCGG
>CAZCDM010000195.1:0-4385 GCA_964497475.1 uncultured Planctomycetaceae bacterium | reverse complement strand
CATGGCCAACGACACTACATGTAGGGGTAACCTGAGTCAAGTAAATACCCCTGATAATACATTTCCAGCACATCATTCCACTGCCCAACCGTCCGCGTAGCCACAAAGGCCATCCTCACCTTCTTCGGCTCGGGGTGCATGCGGGAATAGCGGATCGACGTCTTGCGCATCAGCTGCGGCGCCCGCTCGGGCCCGTACAGATCGACCATGCGTCCGAAGTGCTCCCGCAGAACCTCCCGCTGCTCGGCCAGGCTCGGCCAGGTCGGCTCGCGCCCCGCAGCCAGCTCGCGCACCTGCTGGAAAAACCACGGATTGCCCAACGCCCCCCGCGCCGCCAGCACGCCGGATACCCCCGTCTGCTCCAGCATCGCCAGCGCGTCGGCCGAGGTCAGCACATCGCCCGAGCCGAGAACCGTCCAGTCCGCAAACTCCCCGGCCACGCGACGCAGAAACTCCCAGTCGGCCTGGCCTCGATATTTCTGCTCGACACTCCGGCCATGAACAGCCAGCGCCGCCGCACCGGCCGCTCGCGCCCCGGCCGCCAGCGTCCAGAAGTTCCCCTCGCCATCGGCCAGCGCGTACCGCTGGCGGACCTTGACCGTCACCGGCAGATCGACCGCGGCGATGACCGCCTCGGTGACCTCCACCGCCCGGGCCGGGTCGCTCATCAACTGCCCGCCCCGCTTGCGACGGATGGCCTTGTTGACCGGGCAGGCGAAGTTCAGGTCGACGGCGTCAAAGCCCATCGCCTCCAGCGCCACCGCCGCGCGGGCCATCTCGTCGGGGTCATTGCCGATCAGCTGGGCTGCACAGGGGTGATCGCCCGGCTCGCTGGCCAGCAGCGGGTTAGGCTTTCGCCGCCGGGCCGTGACGCTGCGGTCCAGGATCATCTCCGTGGTGCAGTACCCCACGCCAAAGCGCCGGCACAGCCCGCGGTAGGCCAGGTCCGAATACCCCGCCAGCGGCGCGAGCACCACCGGCAGGTCCACGCAGACCGGGCCGATCCGAAATGGTTTTAGCGCGACACCGCTCATGGCCGCGAGTATAATCGCTGCACCATGACTCCAAAAGAGCCCACCGCGGTGGCCTGGGTTTCCCTGGGCTGCCCGAAAAACCTCGTCGACACCGAAACGATGCTCGCCGACCTCGCCCACGCCGGCTGCGAGCTGCCCGTTGCGATGGACCAGGCCGACGTCATCGCCATCAACACCTGCGGCTTTCTCGCCTCAGCCCGCGAAGAAGCCCTCGACGTCCTGGCCGAAGCAATCGAGCACCGCCGCACCGGCCGGGCCCGCCGCATCGTCGTCGCCGGCTGCATGCCCAGCTACCTCCAGGCCAGCAACACCACCTCCGCCCTGCTCGATGAGGCCGACGTCGTCCTCGGCGTCAACGACCGCCGCTCCATCGTCCAGGCCGTCCTCGCCGACGCGCCGGCCAGCTGCGTCACCGCCGAGCCCATCGCCCTCGATGCCGACGGCGAAGCCCGTCTCCGCATGACCCCGCCGCACACGGCCTACCTCCGCCTGGCCGAGGGCTGCAGCCGGGCGTGCACGTTCTGCGCGATCCCGGCCATCCGCGGGCCGCTGCGGTCGCGCTCGGCCCGGGCGATCCTCGACGAAGCGGCCGCTCTGGCCGAAGACTCCGCCGTGGAACTCAACCTCATCGCCCAGGAAACCACCGCCTGGGGCGAAGACCTCGGCCCGGGCCACCGCCTGGCCGACCTGCTCGAGCAACTCGACCAGATCGAATCCGTCGAGTGGATTCGCCTGCTGTACACCTACCCCCGGCGCTTCGACGACCGCCTCATCGACACGCTCGCCGACGGTTCGCGCCTCGTGCCCTACCTCGACATGCCCCTGCAGCACATCGCCGATGACGTCCTGGCCCGCATGGGCCGAGGCGTGACGCGCTCGGCTATCGCCACCCTGCTGGACAAACTCCGCAGCCGCATTCCGGGCCTGGCCCTGCGGACGAGCTTCATCGTCGGCTTCCCCGGCGAAAGCCAGGCCGACTTCGACGAGCTGCTCGCCTTCGTCGAGGACTCCGCCTTCGATGCCGTCGGCGTGTTCGAGTACTCTCCCGAGCCGGGCACGCCCGCCGCGGCCATGGACGGGCAGATTCCCGCCGAGGTCACCACCGAGCGGGCCGAGACCCTCCTGGCCGCCCAACACGAACTCGCCGAGGCAGCCAACCGCTCCCTCATCGGCCAGGACATCATCGTCCTCGTCGACGGCCAGGACGCCTCCGGCCAGACCGTCGGGCGCTACTACGGCCAGGCGCCCGACATCGACGGGCTCTGCATCCTCACCGAGCCCCGCCCGGCCGGGGAGTTCGTCCGCGGAACCATCACCGCCGCCTCGGCCTGCGACTTCACCGTCCAGCCCGACTGACCCCAGCGACGTCGAGTATGGAGCTGCGCCCGCCGCTCCGCTCCCGAAGACACCGCCCCGAAGCCGTCATATCGTCGACCGCCCAAAAAAACATATGCAAAAAAGCTGGTAATTTGCGGGAGGACGTGCTTTACTGTTTGCACGAGGTGGAGCAGTCGCTCCCATCACATCACTCAACCCACGTACTGAGAGGTGTCTTTTCCCTCGTCTGCCGTTCCGGAATCGGGATGGACGCCCAGTAAGCCTGTACGTGTTGGTAACTTTAATCTGAATGTAGCCTCGTTCCTGTACCTCCCGCCATGCTGCAACGTGCGCGCCGGCGTGACCAACCGCAATGAACCCCGGCCGAGCCATGTCTCCGCCTGACCCCAAGCAAGGAAAGATTTTCGTGAATTCTGACAAGACACCGTTTGACCAGTTCAACCTGAGTACCATTCTGCTCCGCGCCATCCGCGAGAAGCAGTTCACCGAGCCGACCGATATCCAGGCCCGCACCCTGCCGCCCGCCCTGGAAGGTCGCGATATCCTTGGCTGTGCCCAGACGGGCACGGGCAAGACGGCTGCGTTTGTTCTGCCGATGATCCAGCGGCTCAACCGCGTGGATTTCAAACGCGGCTACCGGCCGATCCGTTCGCTCGTGGTGGCGCCCACGCGTGAGCTGGCCGCCCAGATCGGCGAGGCCTTTGCCGACCTCGGCCGCTATGCGGGCCTGCGCCATGCCGTGATCTTCGGCGGCGTGAACCAGCGGCCGCAATGCAAAATTCTCCGCCGCGGCGTGGATGTCCTCGTGGCCACGCCCGGTCGCCTGCTGGACCTCATCAACCAGGGCGAGATCAAACTCGACCGCGTGGAAATCCTCGTCCTCGACGAGGCCGACCGTATGCTCGACATGGGGTTCCTGCCTGACATCAAGCGGATCGTCAAGCTCGTGCCCGACAAGCGACAGACGATGCTCTTCTCGGCCACCATGCCGGCGGCGATTCACAAGATGTCGGCCACCCTGCTGGACAACCCGTTCACCGTGACCATCGCCCCGGAAGCACCGGCCGCCGAGACGGTCAACCAAGCGGTCCACTTCGTCGAGAACACCGACAAGCTGCCCCTGCTGGAGGACCTGCTGGGCTGCAGTAGCATCACCAAGGCCATCGTCTTCACCCGCACGAAGCACCGTGCCGACAAGATCGCCCGCAAGCTGGACCAGGCGTCGATACCAGCCGCGGCGATGCACTCCAACAAGTCGCAGAACCAGCGTCAGCGGACGCTGGGCAAGCTGCGGTCGGGTCATCTGCGTGTGCTGGTGGCCAGCGATATCGCCTCCCGCGGCATTGACGTGTCGGACATTTCCCACGTGTTCAATTACGACATGCCCCGCGAGGCCGAGACGTATGTCCACCGCATCGGCCGGACCGGCCGGGCCGGCATGGAGGGCAAGGCCGTAAGCTTCTGCTCGCAGGACGAACGCCCGCTGCTGGTGCAGGTCGAACGGCTGCTAACCCGCGAGCTCGACGTAGCCGGTGGCGAGCGGAAACGCAACGACGCCCCGCCGAGCAACCCGGATCGCCGCGGGCAGGGCAACAGCTCCAGGCGTCGCCGGCAGCGCAGCAGCCAGGGCGAGAATCGTCGCGGCGGCAAGACGCGCCGCGCAACCGGCCAGGCCAACAGCCGCGGCCAAAAGACCAACCGCCGCAATCGGCGAGGCTCACAAGCCGCCCGCTGAACCGCCATCTCCCGATCACGCCGGGCCGGCGGTCTCGCCATCGTGCCCGATGATGGAACCGACAAGTCACTCGGCCTGGAATTCCTCTGCGCGGCTGTTCCCGCCCGGGCGGTAATCCGATAAGATACCCGGACAGGAGATTCTCTCTGCCATCGGGAGCAGACACATGGGCAAAAAAGACAACAAGGCCAAAAGCAATTCCGCCGACGAGCCGACCAAACTCAAACCCGGATTTCCCGGATGAAAACCACAATTCATGTATAATGAGGCATTGTTTG
>CAZCDM010000194.1:0-4486 GCA_964497475.1 uncultured Planctomycetaceae bacterium | reverse complement strand
GCGCATGGGGTCATTTTCCGGTCTTGCGAAAAGTAACTTCAATACCAAAACCCAGGCCACCGGGAATGGAACCGTAACCGTGATCGAAGGTACGGCGATGTTTGAAAAGGGTGAAGCTGAGGTCTCCATGCAGTACACGGATGGCAAGATGACGTTCCTGAAAATCAATTCCGATGCGATGGAGAAGAACTGGTTCTCCAAGCCGGACGAGGAGTTCTACAAAGCCCGCGCCAAGGAGTTCATTGAAGACCTCACGGCGCTTCGGGCCGAGGCCGCCATGGCGATGATGTATCCGGCGTTGTACGAGCAGGTATCCCAAGAGCAGTTGGTCGAGGGAATGACGAAATTCCGCGAAAAATACGGCCAGCTCAAGACGATTACCTTTGACGATGTACTGTTCAAGAGCGGCTCGAATGACGGGGCTATGCGCCTGCTGATGAAATGCGAATGTGAGAAGCAGACCGTGCCGGCCTATGTGGATTTCCAGTTCCTCGGCATGCGTGGACAGATCGTGGCATTTCTGATCCCGGGAACCCCGGACGATATGTGAACGAAGCCAGCCAATCAACACGATACGGCAGCCTGGTAACGGGCTGCCGTTTTTTATGCGCGGCTCAGCCGATGAGGCAGTAGTCCTCGGTGCACTCGAAGCAGGAGTCGACGATGGTGTCGAGTTCGCCGAAGGCGACACAGATGGAGGTGTCGGCTGCGCCGTAGTAGACCTTCACGGACTTGTCTTCCTCGACGATGGCTCCGCAGGCGAAGCAGACATTGCCCACATCGCCGATCCGCTCGTAGTCGGTCCGCGGGCTCAGCAGCGGTTCGAGCGATCGGCCGATCACGCGGGAGGGGTTCTCCAGGTCGAGCATCATCGCGCCGGTGCGGTAGATCGGCCCGGCCGAGGTCATCTTTACGCCGTGATAGATTTCCAGCCAGCCTCGCTCGGTACGGATCGGCGGGGCTGATGCGCCGATGCGGTAGGCGTCCCAGAAGCGGGCGCGCGGTGCGCAGAGGAACTCGCTGCGGCCCCAGTGGACGAGGTCGGGCGAGTAGCTGACCCAGATCGACCCCGTGCCGTAGCCGTAGGGGCGGTCCAGCCGGGCGTAGAGGCCGTTGATTTTCTCGGGGAACAAGACGCCGTCTTTATTGCCCGGCTCGGAGATCACCGCGATGCGATGGTAGTTGTGGAAGTCTTCGGTTTTGGCGATGGCGATACAGTGGCCCACCGGACTGACGGCGGTGTACATGACGTAGAACTCGCCGTCGATTTCCGTCATGCGGGGGTCTTCAATGCCGTTGGATTCCCAGAACCGCCAGGGGTCGTCGCGGCTGGGCGTCATGCAGGGGTGCTTTTCCATCTCGAAGTGCAGGCCATCGCCGCTGTGGGCGAGGCTGAAGAAGCTGTAGCCCTGCTGGCCCTCGACGCGGATGAGCAGGTAATACGTGCCGTCGACCTTCACGGGCGTGGCGTTGAAGACGGTATTGGCCCGGTAGGGCACGTCTTCGAGCGTGAGGATCGGATTCCGCTGCCAGCGATGCAGCAGGTCATTGCCATGCCGGATGCTCATGCGTGTTCCTCCATCCGGGCATTGAGGTAGTCCTGCACGACGGCGCAGGAGAGGCAGAAGTCCACGAGTTCGTCGATCGAGGCCGTCGCCAGGCAGATGCAGCTGTCCGACGCGCCGTAGTAGATGTGCAGCTCGCCGTCTTTGACGACGGCTCCGCAACTGAAGACCATGTTCGGCACGTCGCCGATGCGTTCGTATTTCTCCCGCGGGGAGAGAATGGGGATGTTCGAGCGGGCGACGACTTTGGAGGGATCCTCGGGGTCGAGGATGGCCGCTCCCAGCCGAACCAGGGGTCCGGACGAGGTGTCCTTCGCGCCGTAGTAAATCAGCAGCCAGCCCTGCTCGATGCGAATCGGCACGGCTGCGGCGCCAATGCGGCTGGCATCCCAGTAGCCGCCGCGCGGCGTCATCACCACGCGCTCGTCGCCCCAGTATTGCAGGTCTTCGGAGAAGCTCATCCAGATGGCGCCGCCGGCGGGGCGTTTCAGCAGGGCGTAGCGGTCGTTGAATTTGCAGGGGAACAGCACGCCGTTTTTCACGTCCGGCTGCGTGAGGTAGCCGAGGAACTCGACGTCCTGGAAGTTTTCCGTCACCGCCAGGCCCAGCCGCAAGCCCCGGTCGCTGTCGGCAATGTAGGTCATGTAGAATTTGTCTTCCAGCGGGGTGATGCGGACATCGCGAATGCCGTAGGTCTCGTAGCGGGCCTGGTCACCGGTCTGGGCGGGGGCGAGGAACGGCTCGGGCGAGACGGAAAAGTTCATGCCGTCTTCGCTGTGGGCCTTGTAGAGCAGGGTGTAGCCCTGGAGGCTTTCGCAGGTCAGCAGCATCATGACGTCGCCGTTGAGCCTGCAGATGCCCGCGTTGTGGATGTCGGCCACGCGGAAGGGCAGGTCGTTGAGAGCAATCAGGGGATTGCCCTCCCAGCGGTGCATGATGTCACGTCCAACTTGTTTCATGGTTCGATCCTGGCCAGTACCAACCGCCGGCCGAGCGTGAGCATAGCGCGGATCAGCCGCACCGTATCCATTTATTCTATCGCCGTGAAGGGGCAGTAATCTTTACCACCGATTGTTTCAGGATTGATGAAGGCTTTGCGCAGAAGCGGTGAATCCCACATCTGGCGGGAGGGCGGGGATGCGGGCCGGGCACCTCAGCGTTGCTCGATCCGCAGGGGCCGATCGTTGGCGTCGGTGAAGCGAAGGTAGAAATCCATCCCGCCGCCAAGGTCGACGCACTTGACCAGCAGGCGATTCGAGCCTTCCTTCAGCGTAACGTTCTCGATAACGACCTGATCCCAGGCGCTGGTATCGCGGCGTTTGGCGGTGTGGACTTCCTTGCCGTTGAGATAGACTTTCACCGGGTCGGAATTGCCCAGCCGGAGGGTGGCGTTTTCGATGCGTTCAGGGCAGTCGATGCGAGTGGCTGCGTAGGCGGCCGCCGGTGCGGCCACGCCCCAGCGGCGTCGCAGATCGACCCGGCCCAGGGCGTCGTCGCCGGTGAATCGGAACTTTCGCCAGGCCAGTTCCGGAGCAACCGCGCGTGCACCGTCGAGGGAGGCTTCGTCAGGAACAAGCTCGGCCTCGATGGCTGGGCTGCCCAGCTCGGTCCGGGCGGGGTTCAGCTCGACAGGGCCGATGATGGTCCAGTCAAGGACGAAGCAATCCTCTGTTAGAAAAGGACTTGTGGTTACGTCCGGCAGGACGAGTTCGCAGATGGTCGTGCTGGTCGTCGCCGGGAGGTTCGGCTGTTGGTAGAAGCGGCTTTTACGCGGTTTGGGGCTGGTTTCGGCCCCGGTGGCGTCGGAAACCGGCTGGTCGGAGTCTTGGAGGTCGGCCTGGGTTTTGACGGAGGCAGTCTTGGCCCGCGTGGCCGATTCCGGCGATTTCGGGGTGATCTCCCCGGACGGTTCTTTCTTCTCGCAGGCGGACACCAACAGCATGCCTGCCGCGAGCAGGGCGATTCCCAGCGATGTACGTTGCATAAATCCAAACTCCCAGATTCAAGATAGCGTCGGCTCCATCCGAATCAATCAGAGACCGTCCATGGCTGAGGGCCGGATTATACGGGTCGCACCCGGCGAGGTAAAGCCTCTTCCTCAGGAATTTTTTGCACCCGACAAGGACAGGCCATGAACCTGACCTCACCGATACCGTTCCTGCCCAACCGCGTGCCTTGCAGCTACGATGGCAGCGGGCTTCTGGCGGAATTTTTGGATGCCGCCACCGGCGATACGAACGAGCGTTCCGGCGAGGAATGGCTGGCCTCGACCGAGCCGGTGGAGTGCGGCTCGCGGTGTGGGCTGAGCTGGACGGCCGACACGTGGGGCCAGGCCGGGCCCTGTTTTGCCGAACTCATCGAGACCTACGCCGAGTCGCTGCTGGGCCCCGAGCATGTCGAATGGGCCGGGGCGAGCCTGGGCTTTACCTGTCGGCTGATGGACATCGCCCCGGACTCATCGTACACCATCGAACCGATCGACGGCGCCCCCAGCGTGCTGACGGTTCTGGCCACACGCACCATCGAAGAGCATCACCCCAGCCTGGACCAGGGCGAGCAGCACTTCGACCTCCAGCCGGGCCAGAGCTATTACCTTACAGGGCGGGACACACCGACCATCCAGGGTGGTGCGTTGGTCCTGCGCGTTTCGGGCCAACCTGGCGAGTCGACCGAACCTCCGCCGGCCAAACCGCAGCTGGCGCCCATTCCCGAGCATGTCGTCCATCACAGCGATGAGGGACTGCTCAGCGAAATCGTACCCGCCCATGCTCAGGCGGGCTTTACGCTGTGCAAGCTGGACGTCGCCTCGCGCCGCGTCCTGAAGCTGCCCAGCGCGTTTGCACTCGTGCTTTGCGTGGAGGGCAGGGGGCGGATGTTCTGGGCGGCCGACAGTTGCGACATCTCGCGCGGGCGGTACTACT
>CAZCDM010000193.1:1933-4539 GCA_964497475.1 uncultured Planctomycetaceae bacterium | reverse complement strand
TTAAAAAGAAGGTCCAGGTTCTCGATGAAATGACCGAGGATCTGGCCAAGCTGGAGGAGAATGTCGTCTACGCCGCCGTGGTCGACCCGGAGGGGAACTTCCTCAGCGAGGCCTGTCACGAGGATACGAATGATGTCTACTGGCAGAAGAAGCTCAGCGGACCGGCCGAGCGGGCCATGGTCCGCCGGTCGGGGCAGTACATCGTGGTGATCTGGCCGATTGCTTCGCGCGGCGGGCTGTACTGGGACCAGCGTCTGGCCGGCGGAGTCAGGCTGGTGGTGGCCACCTCCCAGACCCGCGAGGTGCTGGCCGAAGCGCGGAGGAAAATATTCATCACAGCCGCCCTGATTGCGCTGCTGGGTATTCCGGGCGGGTACGTGCTGGTGTGGCATGCGGTGGTCCGGCCGATCCGCCAGCTCGTCGGCGTGACCCGCCAGCTCGAAGCGGGCGACTTCTCGGCCCGCAGCACCCACATCCGCTGCGACGAGACGGGCGAGCTGGGCGAAGCCTTTAACGACATGGCCGAGCGCGTCGGCCGCATGCGCGACGAACTGCTGGCCAGCAACGAGCAGCTCGAACAGAAGGTCCGCCAGCGTACGGCTGAGCTGGCCCACGCCAACGACTTGCTCCGCGAGGAAATGGCCGACAAGGAGCAGTTCCTCCGCGCCGTCAGCCACGACCTCAACGCCTCGCTGCGGAACATCGGCGGCATGGCCACGATGATCATGATGAAGCATCATAACGACCTGCCCGAGGAGGTCATCGCCCGGCTGGGGCGCATCCAGTCCAACGTCGACGCCCAGGGCAGCCTGCTCGATGAGCTGCTGGAACTCAGCCGCATTAAATCCCGCCCGCAGAAACGCCAGCTCGTCGACTTCAACCAGGCCATCACCGAAGTCGCCAACATGCTCGACTATGAAATCACCCGCCGGAAGATCACGCTCCGCATCAACCCGGACCTGCCCACACTCTGGGTCGAGCACAACCGCATCGTCCAGCTGTTCCAGAACCTCATCGACAACGCCGTCAAGTACATGCATCGCACCGAGGGCGGACGGATCGACGTCGGCTACCGCCGGGTCGGTTCGCTGCACGAGTTCCGCGTGGCCGACAACGGCCCGGGCATCGCACCGGAGCAATGCGACGACGTATTCAGTATCTTCCGCCGCGCCGATGCCACCGGAAAGGTGGCCGGCAAGGGCGTGGGCCTGGCGGTCGTGCGAACCATTGCAAGCAAGTACGGAGGACGGGCCTGGGTTGAATCGACGCCTGGTGAGGGCACGACGTTCTACATCACCGTCACCAACTCGGCTGTACAACCCGGGCCCGAGGAATTGGAGGAATCCCATGACCAACCAACTGCCGAACCCACCGGAGCGGGCCATCCTGTTAGTGGATGACGATGACGACCACTGCTGGCTGATGTCCGACGCGCTGCGATCGGCCGGGTGGGCCGGGCCGATCGGCCGGGCCGAAACGCCCCACGTTGCGCTGGACATGCTCACCCGATCGGCCGAGCATGTCGGTCTGGTCCTCCTGGACGTCAACATGCCTGGCATGGACGGGCTGACGCTGCTGGCCCGGCTGCGGACGCAGCATTCCCCAGCCGAGCTGCCCATCGTCATCATATCCGGCAGCGGACCCTTCGGCCCGATGAGGGACAAAGCCCTGGCCCGCGGCGCCAACAACTTCATCCCCAAGTGCAGCCTGCCGACCATGATCGACCGGCTCACACCCATTCTCCGCCGCTACGGAACGACCCCCCAGCCCCAGGGAGCCACCCATGACTGATAAACCCACCGCGCCGCCTTGCCCGCGGGCCCTGATTATCGACGACGACACGGACCACCAGGCCCTGCTCGTCGATGCGATGGAGATGTATTTTACCTCCACCGAAGACTCACAGCTCCGCTGCGCCTCGACCGGAGCCGAGGCCCTCGAGCAAACCATCAAGAATTTCGACGTCGTCCTGCTCGACCTGCACCTGCCGGACATCAACGGCCTGGACCTGCTGGCCGAGATCCTCACCCGTGCCGGCATCCCCGTGCTCATCGTCACCGGCGAGAACGACTCCGGCACGGCCGCCCGCGCGATCGAACTGGGCGCACAGGACTACATCTGCAAACATGGCGATTACCTCCTGGCCATCCCGCCGCTGGTCCAGAAAAACATCTCCCTTCACCAGATCAAAAAGGAACACGACCGCCTGGAAATCCGCCTGCAGTGGATGCTCGAAGAACTTCAGGACAAGAACGTCCAGCTCGAAGAGTCGATGAAGCAGCTCAAGCAGATGGCCACCACCGACGCCCTGACCGGCCTGGCCAACCGCCGCTACTTCAACGAGCAGCTCGACCGCCAGTTCAGCCAGGCCCGGCGATACCACGACCAGCTGACCTGCTGCATGATCGACCTCGACCACTACAAGCAGCTCAACGACACCCACGGCCACCAGATGGGCGACGAAGTCCTCCAGATCGTCTCACGCGAAATCCTCGCCTGCCTGCGCGCCACCGACATCGCTGCACGCTACGGCGGCGACGAGTTCATCCTCCTGCTGCCCCGC
Organism: uncultured Planctomycetaceae bacterium; assembly: GCA_964497475.1. Classification (GTDB taxonomy): domain Bacteria; phylum Planctomycetota; class Phycisphaerae; order SM23-33; family SM23-33; genus CAZCDM01. The sequence goes on along the minus strand of CAZCDM010000193.1, from coordinate 1,976 downwards.
ACCGGCCTGCCCGAAGCCTTCAATGCCGTCAAACGCATCCGCG
>CAZCDM010000193.1:0-1833 GCA_964497475.1 uncultured Planctomycetaceae bacterium | reverse complement strand
ATCCGCGTGCCGATTACCCTCTCCATCGGTGTGGCCAGCCTCGTCGACGACACGCCCCACAACGCCGAAGCCCTCGTGGCCATGGCCGACCGCGCCCTGTACCTCGCCAAGGACCTCGGCAAGGACCGCGTCGTGCTCCATCGCGACATGCGAGAGCAGATCATCGAATCGGTCGCCCCGGCCGAGCCAGGCCCCCAGCCCGTCCATCCATCCTGGCTGGAATAATCGCACCGTCCGCGACGCAACAGACCATCGCGCCATAAAAAAACACCCGCGTCTGGCGATGCGGGTGTTTTTGTTTGCGCTTGCGGTTACGTTTGCGGTTCGCCTCGGCGGTGAACAATCAATAGCGATAGTGCTCGGGCTTGAAGGGGCCTTCGACCGGCACGCCGATGTAGTCGGCCTGTTCCTTGCTCAGCTTGGTCATCTTGGCGCTGAGCTTGCCGAGGTGCAGCCGGGCTACTTCCTCGTCGAGCTCCTTGGCCAGACGGTACACGCCGATGTCGCGCCCCTTGTTCTGCCACAGGTCGATCTGCGCCAGCGTCTGGTTCGTGAAGCTGTTGGACATCACGAAGCTCGGGTGGCCCGTCGCGCAGCCGAGGTTCACCAGCCGGCCCTTGGCCAGGAGGTAAATCGAGTGGCCGTCCGGGAAGGTGTACATATCCACGGGCCCGCCGGGCTCGGCCTCGGACTTGATGGGCGTGATCTCCACGCCGGGCCAATTGTTGAGCTTCTCGACCTGGATTTCGTTATCGAAGTGCCCGATGTTGCAGACGATCGCCTGGTCCTTCATTTTGCTCATGTGCTCGGCGGTGATGACGTCCTTATTGCCCGTCGTCGTCACGTAGATATCGCCGTGCGGCAGGGCGTCTTCGACGGTGGTCACGGTGTAGCCGGCCATGCAGGCCTGCAGGGCGCAGATCGGGTCGATCTCGGTGACCATCACGCGGGCCTTCTGGCTGGCCATGGAGTCGGCCGAGCCCTTGCCCACATCGCCATACCCGCAGATGACGGCGACCTTCCCCGAGACCATCACGTCCATGGCCCGGCAGATGCCATCGACCAGCGAGTGACGGCAGCCGTAGAGGTTGTCGAACTTGCTCTTGGTGACCGAGTCGTTGACGTTGATCGCCGGGACGAGCAGCTCGCCGTCCTTCTGCATCTGGTAGAGGCGGTGTACGCCGGTGGTCGTCTCTTCGGACACGCCGATCCACTCCTCCACCACGCGATGCCAGAACTGGCTATCCTCCGCGAGCTGTTTTTTGAGCGTCGCGTTGACGATCTTCAGCTCGGCATTGTCGGTCGGCTCGTCGAGAATCGACGCATCATTCTCGGCCTGGTAGCCGCGATGGATCAGCAGCGTCGCATCGCCGCCGTCGTCGACGATGAGGTTCGGCCCCGAGCCGTCCGGCCAGGTCATCGCCCGGCAGGTGAAGTCCCAGTAATCTTCCAGCGTCTCGCCCTTGAAGGCGAAGACCGGCACGCCGGTCGCGGCGATGGCGGCGGCGGCATGGTCCTGCGTGCTGAAGATGTTGCACGTAGCCCAGCGGACGTCGGCACCGAGATCCACGAGCGTCTCGATCAGCACAGCCGTCTGGATCGTCATGTGCAGGCTGCCCATCACGCGGGCGCCGGCGAGGGGTTTGTCCTTGCCGTACTTCTCGCGCGTCGCCATCAGGCCGGGCATCTCGTGCTCGGCAATGGTGATCTCGCGGCGGCCGAAGTCGGCCAGGCCGATGTCTTTGATGCGACAATCCGTGGTGGGCTGCGTCTTGCTGTCCATTTGCGTCATATTGGTACACTCCTGTTAGCGTTTCGTTCTGCGATGGTGAA
>CAZCDM010000192.1:0-4551 GCA_964497475.1 uncultured Planctomycetaceae bacterium | reverse complement strand
GCGTCGGCGAGGACCTCGGGGCCGAGTCGGCCTTCGGCGTCGGCGGTGAGGGTGACTACGCGTTTACGGTCAAGGCGATGGATCGTGCCCAGGCCCGGGCGGTACTCGAATCGGCCGAGCGAGCTGAGGGGCACGGCCTGGCCGGCCTCGGTAGGTACGCGCAGTTCGAGAATCTCATCAATGCGGCTGCGGCGAGTAATCGGCAAGCGCAGGCGGATGTCGTACTCATCGTTGAACTCGCGGAAGTCGCCCACCTTCGTGCCGAAGATGCTCGTCTTGAGGAAGTTCGAGATGGTGGCGGTGTTGACGCCCAGCAGGCCGGCCCGTTTGCGGTCGGGCACGAAGACCAGCTCGGGCTTGGCATCTTCGAGGTCGCTCTGGAGGTTCACCAGGCCGTCGACGGGCTGGATGAGCTTGCGGGCTTTATCGCTGAGTTGCTTGAGGACGTCGAGGTCCTTGCCGATGAACCGCACCGTGACCGGCGCGCCGGTGGGCGGGCCGCCCTCGCGTTTTTCCAGGGTGATCTCCGCTCCGGGGATGTCGTCAATCGCCTTGCGCATCTCGCGGATGAGGTTTTCGGAATACCATGGCTCGCCGTCGGGCTTGATGCGCTCTTCGTAGTCCGGAAAGACGATGGTGATCGTGGCGGTGTTGCTGCCGCTGGTGGCACCGAAGGGGGTGGGCCCACCGCTGGGCGAGCCGACGTTGGTGACGACGTGGTCGATCTGCGTGTAGCCCTGCTCGGGGTTGGTGCGGAAGGGTTCCAGCCGGGCTTCGATGATGCGGGCGATGCGGTCGGTCTCGTAGATGTTCGTGCCTTGGGCGGCGCGAATGGAGACGATGGCTTCTTCGGGGTCTTCCTCGGGGAACAGCTCCACGCCGACTTTGCGTTTGTCGTAGACCGTGGCCACGACAGCCAGGATGCAGATCGCCAGGATGAGCGTCGTGCCCGGCTTGTGCAGGGCGATGATCAGCAGCTTGCGGTAGCCGGCCAGGAAGCGGGACTCGCGACGGACGGCCTTGTGTTTGCGGGGCTTGGCCACGATCGAGCAGACCACCGGGTTGATAATGAGCGCGACGAACAGCGAGCTGCACAGCACGATGATGACGGTCTTGGGCAGGTAGCTCATGAACTCGCCCATGAGGTCGGGCCAGAAGATCAGCGGGAAGAAGGCGGCCACGGTGGTGGCGGTGCTGGCCACGATGGGCCAGGCGACCTCGGCGGCGCCTTCCATAGCGGCCTGGATACGCGGATAGCCCAGCTCCATGTAGCGGTAGATGTTCTCGACGATGACGATGGCGTTATCGACCAGCATGCCCAGGGCGAGAATGAGGCTGAACAGCACGACCATGTTCAGGGTAATGCCGATGGCCGTCAGCACCGCGAAGCTGATGAGCATGCTCAGCGGAATGGCGATGGCGACGATGAGGCTGGTCCGCAGGCCCATGAACAGCAGCAGCACCGCCACGACCAGCACCAGGCCGGTGAGGATGTTGTTCTCCAGGTCGAGAACCATCATGGCGATTTTGTCGGACTGGTCGGTGATGAGTTCCAGGCGGAGCCCGGCCGGGAGCATCGGCCGAGCCTTGTCGAGCAGGGCTTTGACCATGTCGGCGATGTCGACGATATTCGAGCCGACCCGCTTTTTGATGTTGAGTGTGATGCTCGGCTGCCCGTCGAGTCGGCTGAAGCTGGCGCGGTCCTTGAACGAGTCGCGCACCGTCGCGACGTCGGAGAGGTAGATGATACGGTCGCCACGTCGGGCGACGGGCAGTTTGTCGATTTCATCCGGCTGGACGAACTCGGCCGGGATGCGGATGTTGAAACTCATGCCCGGCGTTTCCAGCCCGCCGGCGGTCTGGTTGACGTTCTCGCTGGGGATCAGCCGCAGCAGCTCGGTCAGCGTGAGGTTGTACTCGGTCAGTCGGTCGGGGTCGACTTCCAGAACGATCTCGCGCTCCAGCGCGCCGAGCACGTCGACTTCCAGCACGCCGGGCAGCGATTCGATTTCCTCTTCGAGGTCCTCGGCGATGGTCTTCATGCGGACCGGGCTGAGATCGCCGGACATGCTGAGGACCATGATGGGAATATCGGAAAAGCTGATCTCGCTGACGACGGGCTCGACGGGTTCGTCAGCGTCCTGGGGCAGCTCGGGCCGGGCCAGGTCGACTTTGTCTTTGACGCGCTGCAGGGCCACGTCGATATCCACGCCCGACTCGAACTCGACGGTAATCATGCTCAGGCCCTCGGCCGAGATGGAGGTGATCTCGTCCATGCCCTTCAGGCCGGTGAGTTTCTGTTCGATTTCGTTGGTGATGGTCGATTCGATGTCGGCCGGGGCCACGCCTGCGTTGGCCGTCATGATGACGATCTTCGGCATGGTAATGTCGGGAAAGCTCTCGCGCGGCAGTGTCGCGTAGCTGAACGAACCGACCACGATGATGATGATCATCAGCACGAAGACCGACGTGCGGTTTCGGATGGCGAGGTTACTGAGGATCATCGGCGGGTTCCGTGGGGGGTGCAGGGGCAGGCTGGGAGGCGGCGCCAGTCGCTGGCGTCAGGGCCGAGGCAGACGGCGTTTCCCGCGTGCGGATGGCGACTTGCTCGCCGGGGCCGACGAGGTGCGGCTCGAGGATGAGCTTATCGCCGGGGGTGAGCCCGGCCGTGACGCGGATTTCGGAATTTCGGTAGAGGCTCGGGTCGAGGGTGACGTCTTTCCGCTGGGCGGTATTGTCTTCGACGACGTAGGCGGCGTAGGTGTTGGGCCGATCGCCGGCGGGCCCCATGGGGATGATCGCCCGCAGGGGGACCATGATGATGTCCTCGAGGACGCGCCGGGTGAGCTGGACGTCGACAATGCGGCCGCTGCGGAAGGCGCGGTCTTTATTCTGGACGGTGATCTCCACGCGAGTGGTCCGTGCGGCGGGGTCGGCCAGCTCGCTGATGTAGGTGATTTCGCCGCGGCGGATGACCTTGCCCCGGGCGGAGGTGACGGTGGCGTTCTGGCCGATCGAAAGGTAACCGATGTCCTTTTCCGGGACGTCGACGACGACCTTGACGGTTTCCATGTCAACGATCTGCGCGACGGCCTGGCCGGGACCGACGAACTCGCCGACCTCGGCGGGCAGGGAATTGAGCGTGCCGGCAATGGGCGCGACCACCGTCAGCCGTTCCATCCGAGCCCGCTGGACATCGAGCAGGGCACGGGTTTTGTCGCGGATTTTCTTGATGGTGTCGAGTTCGGACTTGGTGGCCACGTTCCGCTCGAAAAGGTTCAACAGCCGGGCATACTCCCGCTGTTGATATTCGTACTCGGCCTTGGTCTGGCGGTACTCGGCTTCGACGAGGTCGCGATTCAAATAGACCAGCGGCTGACCGGCGACGACGGCGTCGCCCTCTTCCAGCACGCCGGCCCGGGCGGGCCCTGGGGTGATGGTGAAATTTTCGCCGAGGGTGTCTTTGCGTCCGGCGTAGGCGTCGATGCGGGCGCTGGTTTCGGCGGCGACGGTGACGATGCGGGCCGGCTCGACCACGCCGGGGATGTTGAAGGTGTCGGCGAGGCTTTCGCGCAGCGCTACCTGCTCGATGGCGACGTCGACGGCGAGGTTCTTCTCCGGCCCCTCGGGTTGCTGGCGGCTCGGCAGAAGCATGGCCAGCGATACGACCGCCCCGGCCCCGAGGACCAGCAGGGCAACCGGCAGGGAAGCGCCGCGCAGCAGAGACAGTGCCCTGCGTTTCCGCGACAGCGGCGGGGGCCCGGGCGTTTCGTCCTTCTGGGGGTTTTCGTTGTTGGGTTCGTCTGTCATTGGTTCATCTCCCCGGCCGGTGGGTCAGCCTGGTGGGTCGAGCCTTGCAGCGAGTCGAAAATCGCGCGCTTGGCTGCGTTGAGGTAGGTTTCGTTGGGTTCGGTTCCAAAGCCGAGTATCGACTGGACCTGCACGCCGTCGAGCAGGGCCATGACCAGCGAGGCGGCATACTCCGGGCCGAAGGGCAGGTAGAACTCGCCGGCCTGGTCGCCCTGGCGGAAGATGCCCGTGAGGCGCTCGCGCCAGCGGGCGTACATGCCGGTAAAGGCATCGCTGAGCGGGCCCTGGTCGCCCTCGCGGGCGGCGGTGGCCCAGAACTCCAGCACGAGTCGGCCGATCTGCTGGAACTGGGCAAACCGCCCCAGCCACCAGTCGAGAATCGCGTCGAGTTTCTCGCGGGCAGTCAGGCCAGCCTGGGCGATGATGTCGTCGCTGTGGGCTTCGTCTTCGGAAATGCTCGCCGTCAGCAGCTGGAGGAACAGCTCCTGCTTGCTGTCGAAGTAGTTGTACATCGTGCCCTTGGATACACCGGCCCGGGCGGCGATGTCGTCTACCGTTGCGGCGGCGTAGCCCTTGGCAGCAAAGATCTCACCGGCGGCTTGGAGCATCTCAGCCCGACGGGCCTGAGCTTTGTCCGATTCGTCCTGCATGGGGTAATTCTCCTCGTGGGTAAAAGCTCGATATGTATTCAGGGCACCTTGAAAAATTCACTTTTCGGCCTCGCTGGTCTTTTCGCTCCCT
>CAZCDM010000191.1:0-4560 GCA_964497475.1 uncultured Planctomycetaceae bacterium | reverse complement strand
CTAAATCGGAATCCAACGGTTGGGTTCCAGAATTATTGTGCAACAGGCTCATATGACGACGAAATTTCTCGACACGTTCACTGCCTTCAAGCGGCAGCTGGTGGCGTTTGTCGAGGCCGTGCGCACCAGCCGGCCGCCGGTAGACTTTGGACAGACTGACGAATTGATGCGACTGATCATTGCCGGCATCGTCAGCCGAAACGAAGGCGGCCGGCGGGTAAACATTGAGGAGATTGTATGAGTCATCGGATATTGATCGTCGGGGCCGGTTCGATTGGCGAGCGTCATTTGCGGTGCATGCAGGCCGAACCTCTTTGTACCCTGGCCGAGGCCCGGGCGAGCCTTCGCGTCAATCAAGCCATCCTCGCCTCCGCGTTGGAGGCCCGACCCCTTACCGAGGTGCACCGTGACTGACCAACCCCTTTGGGGCGTTCGCCGCCCCGGGCGGATGCTGGAAAAACTTCGCAGCGGCCAGCCCGCCTACATGAGCAAAATGAATCTCCGCTGCCCGGAGACCGTCCAGGTGATCGCCTCGGCCGGGTTCGATGGCGTGTGGATCTGCCGGGAGCATACCCCCTCGACCCTCGCCGAGATCCGCCAGCTGGTGATGGCCTGCCGGGCCTTCGGGCTGGATTCGATCGTTCGCGTGCCCCGAGGCAGCTACAGCGACCTCGTCCACCCGCTGGAGATGGATGCCGATGCGATCATGGTGCCCCACGTCATGGACCCCGACGACGCGCGGGCGGTGATCCGGCAGACAAAGTTCCAGCCGATCGGGCTCCGCCCGGTCGATGGCGGCAACCCGGATGGCGACTTTTGTGAGATTCCCCCGGCCGAGTATGCCGAGCTGGCCAATCGCAACCGCATGGTCATCCTGCAGATCGAAGACCCCTCGGCCGTCGAGTCAGTCGACGAAATCGCCGCCATCGAGGGCGTGGATATGCTTTTTTACGGGCCGGGCGATTATTCTCACGCGTTGGGCATCATCGGGCAGATGGACGATCCGCGGATCGACCAGGCCCGCCGCAAGGTCGCCGAGGCTTGCGCCAAGGCGGGCGTGTTCGCCGGGACCGTCGCCTCGCTGCAGAACTACAAAGAGTACCTCGACATGGGCTATCAGTTCATGAACCTCGGTGCCGACGTCCGTGCCCTGGTTGACTACTACAAGCAATTCGACCTCGGTTCCGCTGCGGGCGAGAACAAGAGCATCTACGGCTAGACAAGGAGCAGAGATGAACGTATTGGAACGATTCCGGCTGGACGGCAAGACGGCGGTGGTCACCGGCGGGGCGGGGCTGTTCGGCCGACAGATTGTTGAAGCCTTGGCCCAGGCCGGTGCGAAGGTTTTTACCGCCAGCCGGGGCGTGGAGAAGCTCCAGGAGCAGGTCGATCTCTGGCAGGGGGCGGGGCTGGACGTGACGGCCTGCAAGCTCGACCAGGGCCAGGAGGCGTCGGTCTTGGCCCTGCGGGATGAAGTCCTCCAGGCCGCCGGGCGTGTCGATGTGCTGGTCAACAACGCGGTGCTTCGTCCGATGGGCGACTGGGACAGCCCGGCCGAGGAGTTCGCCCAAAGCATGGCCGTCAATGCGACGGGCATTTTTCTCATGTGCCGCGCGTTCGGCGATGTCATGGCCGGGGCCGGTGCGGGCAGTATCGTCAACGTCGGTTCGATCCAGGGTATGGTCGGGCCGGACTTTTCGCTCTACGAGGGGCTCGGCTGGGGGTGCCCGCCGGATTACTACTTCCACAAGGGCGGCATGGTGCAGCTGACCCGCTATGTTGCATCGCGGCTGGGCCCGGCCGGCGTGCGGTGCAATACCATCAGCCCCGGCGGGTTTTTCAACAACCAGGACGAGCGCTTCCTCGATAGGTACAATCAACGCACCTTCCTGGGGCGCATGGCCGACGAGACCGACCTGCAGGGCGCGGTGGTGTTCCTGGCTTCGGACGCATCGGCCTACATCACCGGCGCGAATCTGCCCGTCGATGGCGGGTACACTGCCAAATAGCGGCCAGCTGGAATCCTTTTGCGTCTTGACGCGGGGTGGCGGGTCTGTTAAGGTTATCGGAATACTTTCCCCCCGCAAGGCCGTGGTCTTCGTGCAGGCAGGCGGGGTACAAGCAACGGAATGACTATGGACTGGGCCCAACTTGCACAGACGGTCTTCATGACGGTCTATACGATCATGCTGGTGGTGGTGAGCATCTTCGGGCTGCACCGCTACGTGCTGGTGTACCTGTACTGGCGTCACCGCAAGAAGCAGCCCCGCCCGGCCGGTCAGTTCGACGAGCTGCCGCGCGTGACGATTCAGCTGCCGATGTACAACGAGCGGTACGTGGCCCGGCGGATCATCGAAAAAACCTGCGCCATCGACTATCCGCGCGACCGGCTGCAGATTCAGGTGCTTGACGACAGCACCGACGAGACGGCCGAGCTGGCCCGCGAAGCGGCCGAGGATATGGTCCGGTCCGGGCACGATGTCGAGTATATCCACCGTACTGATCGCACGGGCTTCAAGGCCGGTGCCCTGGAAAATGGCCTGAAAACCGCTACGGGCGAGTTCGTGACGATCTTCGATGCCGACTTCGTCCCGGAACCCGATTTCCTCCAGAAAACGATCCATTTCTTCACCGACCCGAAAGTGTGCGTCGTCCAGAGCCGCTGGGAGCACATCAACCGCGAAGACAGTCTGCTGACCCGCAGCCAGGCGATTTTCCTCGACGGGCATTTCGCGATCGAGCACATCGGGCGCAACCGCAGCGGGCGGTTCATGAGCTTCAACGGCACGGGCGGCACGTGGCGGCGCGAGGCGATCGCCGACGCCGGCGGCTGGCGACACGACACCCTCACCGAAGACCTCGATCTGTCCTACCGGGCGCAGCTGAAGGGCTGGAAGTTCGTCTTCCTGCCGGACATGATCAGCCCGGCCGAGCTGCCGCCGGAGATGAGCGGTTTCAAGGCCCAGCAGTTCCGCTGGACCAAGGGCGGTGCCCAGAATGCGATGAAACTCCTGCCGAAGGTGCTACTCAGCCGGGCCCCGCTGAAGGTCAAGGTCGAGGCGTTTTTCCACCTGACGGGCTTTACGATGCACATTTTCATGCTCGGGCTGGTGCTGCTGATGTTCCCGGCGATGTACCTGCAGTGTTTGCCCATGGAAAGCGGCACGATCTGGCGGGCGATGGTGGACATGTCCATCTTCAGCCTCGCGACGATGTCAGCCACCGTCTTCTACTGTGCCAGCCAGGGCGCCCTGCGGGGCAACTGGCGGCTGCCGCTGAAGTACCTGCCGCTGATGATGGCCCTGGGCGTGGGGCTGTGCGTGTCGAACACCAAGGCGATTCTCGAAGCCTGGCTGGGGCGCAAGAGCGGCTTCGTCCGCACGCCGAAGTATGGCCAGGGTGCCTCCAGCGACGCCCCGGAGACCTACCTCGACCAGCTCGAACGCAAGCGGAAACGCAAGAACGGCCTGGCGATTGTCGAGTTCGCCATGGGCTGCTACATGATCGCCTGCCTGTTGTTCTGCATTTTTGACGTCCGCTCGGCGATGACGGCCCCGTTCCTGATGATCTTCGCCTTCGGGTTCTTCTACGTTTCGCTGCTGAGCTGGCAGTCCAATGGGGTGCGAACGTCGGCCAGCCAGCCCGCCCAGGCCAAGGCTCCCGCCGAGAACGGATAGAGCATTTTTTACAAAACAGATGTCGTTTCGCATGGTGTCATTCTGAACGAAGCGGCTTGCCGGACAAGCCGCGAAGCGGAAGAATCTTTCCGCGAAAAGACCCTTCGCTACGCCCGTGGGGCTTCACTCAGGGTGACAACGGCACGACAGAATGTATGCAAAATGTTCTAGCCGCGGCGCAATCCGAAATCCGAAATACGCAATCTGCAATTCCAAACCCTGCATGCTGTTTTCGCGACTGCGAGGGACAGGATTCGAACCTGCACGCCTTGCGGCACCAGGACCTAAACCTGGCGCGTCTGCCAGTTCCGCCACCCTCGCGCAGGCCGTAGTCTACACGATCAGGGCAGGGGGGTAAACCATCTTTGGCGTTCCGCGGTGGACATCGGCCTGGCTGGGCTTTTTTTTGTTCATGTCCCGGTTGCGGGGAAGGATGAGCTCTCAGGGCCCAAGGCCCGGCAGTTTGTAGCCGGGGGCGCGAGCCCCCGGAAACTGTGTCCCAAAAGCAATGAGCCCCGAAGGGGCGAAAGTCGCGTTGGTGGTCGTCTCTGTCGCCCTTTCAGGGCTGGGATTTCCGCAAGCCCGATACCGTGGGCGTCCTCCTTCGCCAAGGCTACGGAGGACAAGTGCGCCCACGGCTACATACTTTTGCCCCTACGGGGCTGATCTTTCGGGTCGCTTTTTGCCGTGAGCGGGTAGCTTTCACCGTGGGCGTCCTCCTTCGCCAAGGCTGCGGGAGGACATGTGCGCCCACGGCTACATACTTTTGCCCCTACGGGGCTTTGAGAAGTTCTCGACCTTGCCTCCAAGACGTTCCCCGGTAATGGCCCATGCCCGAATGGCACTGCCGTCAGAAGGTATTCTGATTACATTGGTTATGGTT
>CAZCDM010000190.1:0-4567 GCA_964497475.1 uncultured Planctomycetaceae bacterium | reverse complement strand
CAACCTCGACCGATATGCCGTACTGAAACAGGCAATGTCTTGAGATCGACAGACCCAAGGCGAAAAGAGCCCCGCAGAGGGGCCGGAAGTTCTCGTTTTGTGCCGATTCGTCCATCATAGGGCGTGAAAGAAGAATGGCGCATCGCCTTTGCTGGCCAACCCGGCCGAAAATCAGCCGACCGAAACTCAGAAATCGCCATTTTTCAAGGTGCCCGTATGTCCAATTCACTCGCCGCAAATCGCAGATGAACCTTTTATTGTACCTCCCCTCAGTCCGGCCGCCGATCTCGTCCTGCTCATCGCCTCTGACCGTTGCTGTTATGTCTGCACGGCGTGGGGGTTTGGGGGGCGGTTGCGGCGGTGGTGGATGGCTCGGCGGATTTCCTCAGCCACCGCGTCGGCATCGGGGAGGTTCACCCAGCCGGGCTCGGCGTAGGGGTTATCGGCCAGGCGGAACTGCAGGCTGCCCAGACCCAGGGGCCGTTCGAGTCGGCTTCGGGTGACCTGCACGTCGAGGATGCGGGCCAGGTCGATATCGTATACGTCGTGTCGGATCAGCCCGCTGATGCGCATCACGCGGAGGTTGGTCAGCACGTAGATTCGCCCGAGCCATCGCAGCGAAGCGAAGGCCAATTGCAGCCCGCCCAGAAGCAGGCAGCCGGGCAGAAGAATCGGGCGGACGGACTGGGCCTGCGAGGCCGCCAGCAGGACCGTCGCAGCCAGGAGCCCGGCGAGAATCGGCAGGGAACTCAGCAGGATGAACCACGGGCTGGGCCTGGCGGTGAGGATGATCTGCTCGCCATCGCCGAGGAGCTGGTCGGCGAGCATGATCTCGGCCGTGGCGCCGAGGGTGGCCTGGGGGGATGCATCCGGGCTGCTCATGATGTGCCGCCCCGGGCGTGCTCGGCCAGGACGCCGATGTAGGGCAGGTTGCGGTACAGTCCGTCGAAGTCCAGCCCGTAGCCGACGACGAACTCATCGGGAATCTCGAACCCGGCCCAGTTCGGCCTGGCCGGTCGGTGGGGCAGGTCGGGGCGGTTTTTGTTCAGCAGCACGCAGCTGGCCAGCGAGGCCGGGTTCATCGGGTTGATCAGGGTGGTGAGTTTTTCGAGGGTCTGGCCGCTGTCGTAGATGTCGTCGACGAGCAGCACATCCCGGCCGGCGAGGTCCTGCTGGGGCGGCAGGCGGAAGGTGAGCTGCCCGGCGCGGGTGGCCTGGCCGGCGTAGCTGGAGACGCTCACCGGCTCGATGCGGACCGGCCCGTCCAGCCGGCGGACCAGGTCGGCCACGAAGACCGCTGCCCCGGTGAGAATCATCACCAGGGTCAACTCCCGGCCGGCGTAGGCGGCGGCGATCTGGCCGGCGAGGGCATCGACGCGGGTGCGGATCTGCTCGGCGGGGACGAACACGCGGGAGATGTCCGCGTGGCAGGGCGGGTCGATTTGGCCGGGGGATGAGGTCATGGCGGCTCGCGTGAATTCTATAATGAACGGTCCGGGAATTCAATTCCTGCGAGACCCCTGCCCGCTTGTGGGGTTTCAGGTTGGCAGGGAATAAGGTTAGTGATTGTCTCGGCCAACGCAGGCCGATACAATGGCTGGTTCGTAGCGCCACAGAGTTGGCAGCCCTTTTCAAGGAGACATCCATGAAGCGACACGCCCTGTTATTGATGCTGGTACTGAGTATGACGACGATGAGCCTGGCTCAGGAAGCGGCGGAATCCGCCCCGGTTGGTCCCGATCCGAATCAACCTGCCGCGGGGGACGTTTTACAGCACATCCCGGCCGACGCGATGGCCTTTTTCGTCGCGCCGAACCTCAAAGACCTCCTGGCCGACAGCGAAACCTTTGCCGGCAAGATCGGCATGGGCGAGCCGCTCGGCGCGGTGGCCCCGCAGGGGTTGCTGTCGATGATGAGCATGGCCCTGAGCCTCGGCGAGGGGTACAACCCCAACGGCGGGGTCGCGATGGTCGTGACCGATCTGAAAAAGAGCGGAATCGACGTCGAGGCGATCGCGGCCGGCAATGCGCCCCCGGGTACACTGCCGCCCGTGGTGCTGCTGGTGGCGGGCAAGTCGGCTGATACGATCTTCCCGCAGATGGCCCAGAATCAGGAGGATGGCACGGTCGTCGTGAACGTCATGGGCATGCCGATGCAGACAGCCCAGTTGGGCGACTACGTGGCGATGAGCCCGAGCCCGCAGGCCTTGGCGCAGATCGGCCAGGGCGCGTCGATTACCTCAGCCCTGCCGGCCAGGCACGCCAAGCTGCTGCGGTCCAGCCGCCTCGGCGTGTACTACAACATGCAGGCGGTCGGCCCGGCCGTTGAGGCGGTCATGAAAGGCATGCAAAAAAGCGGAGGCCCGGGCTTGGGGCCGATGGGCGCCCCGTTGCAGATGATGAACCTCTACAAGGGGTTCGTCGACCAACTCGGGCCGGTCAGCTACGGCGTGAAGTTCGTCGATACGGGCATGACGCTTGAGGTGCTGGTCGACTACATGCCCGGCTCGGACCTGGCCAAGCAGGCCGCCGGCGTCAAGCCTACCGCCAAGCCGCTGGTCAACCGCGTACCCAGCACGCCGTATGTGATGGCCGGCGGGACGATGATGTACTCCGGCGATACGCAGATGGTCGTGGATCAGACGATGCAGGTCATCACCCAGATGTTGCAGATGGGGGGCCTGGAAATGCCCGCCAACCTCAAGCAGGACATGGCCGGGCTGTACGAGGAATTCCTCGGGCTGGTCACGCAGATCCAGTTTGCCGGCGGCGCACCGGCCGAGACCGGCCAGGGCGTCTTCGGCATGGCCTTCGTGCTGGAATGCACCGACGCGGAAAAGGTCAAAGCCCTCATCCCGCGCAAGACCGCGATTATGAATCGCTTCATCCAGAAGACCGTTGCGATGAAGGAAGAGGAATTAAAAGACGTCGAGTTCATCTACACGCCCAACGTCAAGCAGGTCGGCGGTGTCTCGGTCGATACGGTTCAGGTCAAGAGCATGAAGATGGAAACCATGACTCCGGAAGAAAAAACCGAGATGATCCAGATTCTCGCCGAGGATGAGGTGAAGTTTTACGTCGCCCAGGTCGACCCCAAGACCATTGTGGTGACCCTCGGCGGCGGGGAGAGCTACCTCGCCAAGGCAATCGAGACCGCCCGCAAGGGCGGGATGATTCCCACCGACCCCGGCGTGATCGAGGCGGCCAGGTACCTGCCCAAGACCCGCGTGCAGGAGATGTTCTTCAGCCCGGCCAATCTTTACCAGACCATCCAGGATGGGATGAAGACCATGGGGGAGGACTCTAACCTGCCGGCCGACTTCACCTTCCAGGGCAAGACGCCGATCGCCCTTGGCAGCACGATCGAGGGCAATACCGCCAGCATCGTGGTGTATGTGCCCGCCTCAGCCGTCAAGGATATGATCAAGTGGGTCGAGGCCGAGGAAGAGGCGCAGAGAAAACGCTGGGAGGAAGAGAACAACGCCCAGCAGCAGGGGGGCGGCGAGGATGCCCCGCCCCCGGCCCAGGATTTTTGACATACGATCAACTCCCTGAAGGCGGTTTGTATTGCGACGTTATCGCCGCGGGGTCATGCAGCAAACAACGACGGTCCGGCTTTCCGGGCCGTCGTTGTTTTACGCGCTGTGAGCAGCGACAATAGTTTTTAAAGATGGGCAAAAAAATTCTCCGCGTGTGTGCCACACAGCTGTCACTGCGAGTTCGTATGCTGTTTGTGTAAACGATGGATTCACCCGCTGCAGCAGGTCGCTGTGTCGAGGCAGAGAAACAACCGCGAAGCACCGCCGAAAAAGCTGTGAACAGATCTCGCCCTCACGTGTCAAAGAGGGGGGATCGTTGACTGAACGATGGGCCGGATGAAACTGCACCACCGGCCAGGCGAGTGGATTTGCTGACAATCATTGGCCGGGTGGGACTGCTTTAGACGTGTGTGTTGTGTCAGGCCTCGGGACGAAACCCGAGGCCTTTTTTTTTGGGTTCATCCGCGATTACCGGGGAAGGCTCGCCTTGGGGCCCCGGCCGGGTCTGACAGGAACAGCTGGCAGTGAAGTGAAGCCCCCCCGGTACCGATGCCCGATACCCCAAGCCCCAACGGGGCGAAGGTAATTAGTCGGGGCGCACTTGTCCTCCGTAGCCTTGGCGAAGGAGCAAACTACGGTGTATAGCTACCCGAAAGATCAGCCCCGTAGGGGCAAAAGTACGTAGCCGCGGGCGTAAGCCCACGGTATTCGTCTTTCGTGAATCCCAGCCCTGAAAGGGCGACAGGGACGACCGCCAACACGACTTTCGCCCCTTCGGGGCTCATTGCTTTTGGGACACGGTTTCCGGGGGCTTCCTCCTTCGCCAAGGCTACGGGAGGACGAGCGCGCCCCCGGCTACAAACTTCCGGGCCTTCGGCCCTGAAAGCTCATCCCCTCCCCGCAATCGGGTCCTGCCGGGCCTTCGGCCCTGAAAGCTCATCCACTTCTCGCAATCGGGTCATGAACCTGAAATACCGCATGCTCCCATTCACTCCCCACGACGCGCGGATGAACCATTTTTTACCCCTC
>CAZCDM010000189.1:0-4576 GCA_964497475.1 uncultured Planctomycetaceae bacterium | reverse complement strand
CCACCAATCGTCGTCACCAACAAAAATCAACGGACCGGTGAGAAATGCGGGATAGAAGAGTAACCCCCGCCCTGCGGTAATTCATAGCGGACCAGCCGGCCGGGGCAGGGCAGAAAATACTGCCAGCAACCCATTACTTCTGATGGGTCCCACAGCCCGATTGGAAAAAATGTAATGTGTATCCGCTGTGGATAACCCCTTAACCGATTCTTTATCATGGTATTGCAAAAAATCGCCTTTTCGCGAATTGCTGGCGATTTTTCTTGCAGTTGGCCGATATCGCATGATAGGTTGAGGAGGTGTAGTGTGATATCAGCAACAGTAGCAGTAACCTCAACTGGGAATCGCATGATCGAACCCCGAACCGCCAAAGTTCTTGGCGCGCTGTTAACGGCTATGACCGCCGGCGCGCTGCTTTTAATGCTGATGGAATCCGAGCCGCCCAGCCCGTTCGGCACCGAGGCTGCCGCCATCCGCACCACGGTCGCCGCACCGCAATGGACCATCACCAGGCCCTGGCGGCGGATCGTCGTGCATTCCAGCATGGGCGGGCAGGACTCCCTCCCCGCACGCTGCCACTTCATTGTCCGCGCCACGGCAGATGGCTCGGGCCAGTGGGTCCAGCCGACCGGGCTCTGGCTTGACCAGCAGGCCGGCCATCATGTCTACGTTTCCGGCATGGATTTCCATTCCGACGCGATCGGCATCTGCATCATGGGCGACTTCTCCCAGCGCTCGCCCGATGAAAAGCAGTTCCAGGCCGTCACCGACCTCGTCCGCCAGCTGCAAAAACGCTGCGACATCCCATCCGACAGCGTCTACCTCCAGAGCGAGCTGAACCCCAACTCACAGCGGCCTGGCAAGGCGTTCCCCGTCGGCCGATTCAACGCCAGCCTGCTGTAACCGCCAGCCAGCTCCGTTCCGCCGCCCGTGGGGCTATTTTCTGCCCATTCACAACCGGTACTCACAACCCCACTATTTTCTCGCCTTTTTTATTGCAGTAAATGCTTGATACTCCGGCTTTTATGTCATTTGGCCTTCTCGTGACTGACTGGTCAGTCATTTTTCTGCTAACGTTCTCCTCTTCGCCGGGTCTTTTCTGGTAACCCGCCAACCCCATCCCCACACAGCAAAGGCAGGTGCAACCATGAAGATCGACATCCAATACCAACCCGCCCCGCAACCGAAGATTCACATTCACAATCACCCCGCAGCGACACCCAGGCACAAGGAGACCATCATGACTCGCACGATCCGCACAACCACGACCAAGTTGCACTGGCTTCTGGCCGGACTGTTCACCGCCCTGCTCATCGCCCCGGCGATGCTCCAGGCCGCCCCCAACAACAAGCTGCAAAGCGGCGAGGTCATCCGCGGGCTCGATGCCCGCCGAGGCCAGACGCTGGAGTTCCGCATCTACGTGCCCCGCCGCGCCGAGAGGCTCACCGTCCGCGCCGCCGGTGGCCAGGGCGATGCCGACCTCTACATCCGCCACGCCGGGCGAGGCCGCGCCGGCGGCTACGACGGCCGAAGCGCCCGACCCGACAGCGAAGAGCGCGTCGTCATCGACAACCCCGCCGAAGGCTGGTGGGACATCCAACTCGTGGCCTTCAGCCGCTTCCGCGACGTCGCCCTCAAAGCCGTCGTCCAGACCCGCGGCGGCGGACACGGCCACCAGCACGGCATCATCACGCTGCACGACGGCCGCCCCGTGCGAAACCTCGACGGCCAGCGAGGCCAGGAAATCCGCTTCCGCATCGACGTGCCCCGCCGCACCGACCGCCTCGAAATCCGCAGCCACGGCGGCGCTGGTGATGTCGACCTCTTCCTCGCCCGCGGCGAACTCCCCCAGCCGCGCACGGCAGAGTACCGCTCGGCCAGCCAGGGCAATAACGAACGCATCGTCGTCGACAACCCCGCCCCCGGCGAATGGTTCGTCGTGATGTACAGCTACGAACGGTTCGGCAACGTCGACCTCGTCGCCCGCATGGAAACCCGCCAGAACCGCCGCGGCCGGCTGCAAATCATCCAGCCCCAGCGGAACGAAACCTTCCGCCTCGGCGATGTGATGACCATCCGCTGGCAGCATCGCCACGTCGACCGCGTCAACATCCTCTACTCGCTCGACAACGGCTGGACCTGGCAGCTGTTCCGTGACAACCTCAACGCACGCGACAACGGCCTGCAGTTCCGCCTGCCCGATGAAGACCGCTTCGTCTCCGACGCCGTCCGCATCCGCATCGAAGACGCCGACGACCGCCGCATCGCCGATACCTCCGGCCGCTTCGAAATCCGGCCGCGACACGATGTCCACTGGCCGTGGGACCGTGGCGGACACCACCGCCATGAGCGACACGACCGCCACGAAGACGTCGATGTCCTCCACCCCGGCCGCGTCATCCGCGACATGGAAATCGACGATGGCGAGAGCAAGACCTTCCGCATCTTCGTGCCCGACGGCGCCCGCCGGCTGGAGTTCCTCACCGGCGGCGGCGAGGACGAGCCCGTCCAGATGTTCGTCGACCTCGGCCAGCTGCCCTCGCGGAACGCACCCCTGCGGTCGACCCGCCCCGGGCCCGTCCAGCGGATCGACGTGCCCAACCCCCGAGCCGGCTGGTGGTACGTGACCCTCCGGGCTCCCGACGACGAAGTCGAAGAGCTCGATTTCGTCGCCCGCATCCGCTGACCGTAAGGAAAACTTCCCTGCCTGGGTGTGTGGCGCCTCCGACCGCTGCACATCCGCCGAAGGGCCCGCAAGGGCCCTTTGGTTTGCGCCCAGCGCCGCGGTATAATCCCACCATGACCGCCCGATCAGCCGACCATGAATTCCGCGACTTCGTCCTCGACCAGCTCGCCGGGCTGGACTACCTCCAGGTCAAGCCCATGTTCGGCGGCTATGGGTTGTACTGCCTGAAAATCTTCTTCGGCATCATCTACGACGGCCAGCTGTTCTTCAAAACCCACCCCGAAACCATCCAGGCCTACCTCGACGCCGGCTCGGACGTTTTCCAACCGGCGCCGGGCAAGGTACTCAAACACTACTATGAAGTGCCGGCCGAGATCCTCGAACAGCCCGACCGCCTCGCCGCCGCCGCCCGCGACGCCGCCCAATGGCACGGCCGCGACCCCCACTGACCCCGCTGCAGAGCAATTGACAACCCCGCCCGGCCGGGCTACGGTACCGCCATGAATCCCGACGAACTGACACAGGCATTCCGCAAAACCTTCGGCCACGCACCGGCCGGCGTGGTCCGCGCCCCGGGCCGGGTCAACCTCATCGGCGAACATACCGACTACAACGACGGCTTCGTCCTGCCCATCGCCATCCAGCGGGAAACCCTCGCCGCCTGGGCGCCGCGCGAGGACGGACGAATCAGCCTCGCCAGCCTGCAACAGCTCGGCCTGGAAGACCAGCTCGACCTCTGCGAACCCATCGCCCACGCCGCCGAGACCCACAAGTGGGCCAACTACCCCCGCGGCACGGCGGCCATGCTCGCCGGAGCCGGGCTCGAACTGCCCCCCTGCGACATCCTCTTTTCCAGCGACGTGCCCATCGGCTCGGGCCTGTCGAGTTCGGCCTCGCTGGAAGTGGCGACCGCACTGGCCCTGCTGGCCGCCGCCGGAGCCGACTGGGACCGCTGGGAGCTGGCCCGACTGTGTCAGCAAGCCGAACACGAATACGCCGGCGCCCCCTGCGGCATCATGGACCAGGCGATTTCCGCCCTCGGCCAGGCCGGCCACGCCCTGCTACTGGACTGCCGTGACGGCACGCACCGCCAGGTGCCCTTCGCCCTGACCGATCAGGTTCTGCTGGTCGTCGACACCGACGTGCATCACGAAATCAACGATGGCGGCTACGCCCTGCGCCGCGCGCAGTGCGAGTCGGCCGCGGCCAAACTCAACCTCACCGCCCTGCGCGATGGTGATGGCAAGCTCATCACCAAGGCCGGCCACGACGGCACGCTGGACGAGAAAGAACTCATGCGGGCCCGCCACGTCGTCGGCGAGATCGGCCGGACCCTCCGCGCCGTCGAGGCCCTGCAGGCCGGCGACCTCAACCTCTTCGGCGAGCTGATGATCGGCTCGCACGAATCGCTCCGCGACGACTTCGAGGTCAGTTGCGACGAACTCGACGCGGTGGTCGAGATCGCCTGCCGGCAGGACGGCGTCTACGGCGCGCGCATGACCGGCGGCGGATTCGGCGGCTGCGCGATCGTCCTGGCCCGCGCGGACGTGAGCGACGAAGTCACCGCCGCGATCATCGCCGCGTTCCAACAGCGATTCAACCACGAGTGCACGATCTTCCCCACCCACGCCGCCGCGGGGGCAAGCGTGGTGATGTAACCGCCCCGCCGCGTGTCTACATCGGCCGGGCCGTAAGGCTGAACGTCCACAGCCGCCACTGGAAATTGTCGAAGTTGGCGAGCTTGATGCGGATTTCATTCTCGCCGGCGCACAGCGTGGTGCGGACCGTCTCCGTCGCATAGCCCACGTCGTGTCGGCCGTCGTGAACCAACTCGCCGGGCACCTTGAAAAATGGCGATTTCTGAGTTTCGGTCGGCTGATTTTCGGCCGG
>CAZCDM010000188.1:3335-4603 GCA_964497475.1 uncultured Planctomycetaceae bacterium | reverse complement strand
CCGAGTGAAACTGAAGCGACTCTACCCATCCTTTTAGATGGGACAGACTACTAGGAACTATCGGCCAGGTTGCGAGGGGAGTTTATTGGAGCAGCGGACCGTTACCCGTCCCCATCAGGCCTCGTGTGCGTTTATGGAGTATCGCCCGTGCGGGCAGGAAGTGGACAAAATCGCCCTCGATGATCTCCCAGTGCAGCTCGTCGTCGAGGAATTTGATCCGCGCCCGGCCGGTTTCCTTGCCGACCGCACTGTAGAACGTCACCGTCGCCACATTGCCCTCGACCTTGCCCTCGATGGAAAGCCCATTGGGTACGTCGAGCTGGCGGCCATATTTCTGCATCGCCGCGTGAATGCCGGTGACCTTGTCGTTATTCTGCCGCAGGGCCAGGTAGAACGCCTCCCTCGGTTCGCGCCCCTCGGCCATGGCCTGATCGAGGTCGGCCGTCCATATCCAGTGCCCACCGAACTCCCGGGAGTACCGCTTACAGCCCGGACCGATCAGCACGCTTGCAGCCAGCAGTAATACG
The DNA here is from genome assembly GCA_964497475.1 of uncultured Planctomycetaceae bacterium. Taxonomy (GTDB): domain Bacteria; phylum Planctomycetota; class Phycisphaerae; order SM23-33; family SM23-33; genus CAZCDM01. The sequence continues at coordinate 4,076 of CAZCDM010000188.1, read as the reverse complement.
CACAGCCAACGATGCATGGTACACCTCCGGCATCCTCTTAAGGAAACCTACTATCCATTGTCGAGCCGAGCGAAATTTCCTTCTGAAAAAGTTGCAGCCTCCTGCCAGTTTGACACCTCACCACCACATTTCAGCACGCCAGAAATATCGCCATATATCCTTCAAGTACAGATTGTTATGACAAAAAGACCCGGTCTGGCACACCCTTTGCATTTTCCTTCGTGACGCATGATAAATCCATCTGTCTCCGTGCGGATTCACGGAACATACAATGAAAAGGAAAGGAGATTTACCATGACAATCGTCAAACGCAAGCAGAACCGGCACAACGGGAATCTTCTTCGAAGCCCTCTCGATGACCTCATGGAGAGGTTTTTCACGGGCCATCCCTTCGCCGAGCAGACCAACCTCACCGGCAGCTGGATGGCGACCGATCTGGCCGAGGAAGAAGACAAGTTCGTCGTCACGATGGAAATGCCCGGCCTGAGCAATGAGGACATCGACATTTCCGTGACCGACAACATCCTTTCGGTCAGCGGCGAGAAGAAGGAAGCCGAGGAAAAGAGCGAAGGGCGAAACTACTACCACGTCGAACGGCGGTACGGCACGTTCCACCGGGAGGTGCAGCTGCCCGCGCCGGTCGAGGCCGACGCCGTCGAGGCGAACTACAAAAACGGCGTGCTGGAAATCGCCCTGCCCAAGAGCGAAAAAGCCCGGGCCAAGCGAATCGCCGTGAAGTAA
>CAZCDM010000188.1:0-3235 GCA_964497475.1 uncultured Planctomycetaceae bacterium | reverse complement strand
CGGGGCTCGGGTCCCGCCAGTTTCCCGAGCAAGCCGCATCGAAGGGGCAAGAATGAATCCGGGGATGGCGCTGCGGCGCTGTCCCCGTTTTTATGCGCCGGGGGCAGGACTACCGCTGCTTGCGCATGGAGGTCAGGTCGATGGGCCCGGGCCCGATGCGCACGCGCAGCCAGCCGTCGCGGGCCGTCGAACGATAGCGGTAGTGTTTTCGCAGGTTGTTGTAGAAGTCGCGAATGTTCGCCCCGGCGGTGCTCGGGCCGCGGGGGTCTTTGCTGCCGCTGACGAGGACCACCTCTGGTGCGACGGCCCGCACGAAGGCCGGCAGGGTTTTCTCCCAGCTGCCATGGTGCGGCACGACGAGCACGTCGGCCCGCAGCTGGGTCGGGTCGGCCAGCAGCTCAGCCTGGCCAAGCTCGCCGAGGTCGCCCGGCAGGAGGATCCGCTTGCCGCCACAGGTGATCTTCACGACCAGCGAGGTGTCATTGGAGGTCAGATCATCCCGGCCGGGCGGGGGCCAGAGCACCTCCAGGCGGGTCTGGTCGTCGAGCGGCAGCGAATCGCCGCGTCGCAGTCGGCCGAGCTGCACACCGTGGCGGTCGAGTATGCCCAGCAGGCGGGTCTCGGCGTCGTAAGGGTTGGCCGTCGGCTGGAAGTACTCGCACATCCACGCCCGAGCCAGGCCGCGGTGTCGCACCAGCTCGGGCACGGCCGAGTAGTGATCGGTATTGGCGTGCGAGACGAAAGCGGCCGAGGGGTCCGGCAGCCTCATGTGGCGCAGGAACGGTTCCAGGGCGCGGTCCCAGGCGTCGTAGCCGCTGCGTGTGCCGGCGTCGATGAGATAGCTCGCCCCCGAGGGCGTCTGGAGGATTGCGCACTGCCCGTCCGAGACATCCAGCAGGTGCAGCTCGGCGGTATCCGGGGGGGTGGTTCGCGGCCGCTGCGTCCAGGCCGTCGCACCGGCCAGGGCTACCAGCAACGCACCGGCCAGTATCCACCGGCGCTTGCTCCGCCGAGCCAGCAGCACCGCCAGCAGGGTCGCGTAGTACAGCGCCACCCAGGCCGGTCCGACCGGGCGAACCGGCAGCGACAGCGGCAGGGTGCCCAGCAGGTCGATGAACCCCGCCAGCAGCCGCGCCGCAGCCGAGGCCAGCTCTCCGAAGACGGCCGCGAGATTCGGCGTGACCGCCGCCAGGGCCAGGGCCGTATAGCCCGGGATGAGAATCGCCGCGACCATCGGCAGGACGAGGATGCTCAGCACGATCGCCAGCGGGCTGAAGAGCCCGAAGTGCATCGCCGCCAGCGGTGCGGAAATGAGGTAGGCCGTCACCGTCATGGCCACGAGGCTGGTGAGCGTCTCGCTCGTCCGCCGGGCCCACCACCGCCGCAGCCAGCCCGGATCGCGGAAGACCATCAGCCCGCGATACCGCAGCCACGTGCCGAAGAGCACCTCGCGGACGCGCGGCGTCAGCAGGATCAGCCCGGCCACGATGAGGAAGCTCAGTTGGAAGCCCGGGGTCAGCAGCTGTCGCGGGTCGACGGCCAGCAGCACCACCCAGGCCACCGCCAGGGCGTTGATGCTCGAACCGGTGCGTCCCAGCAGGATTCCCCCGGCCAGGCAGGCGGCCATGATCCCGCTGCGCAGCAGCGGCGCCCGCGGCTGGGCCATCAGCACGAACCACGCCAACGCCACCAGCGCCACCGCCGCGGCCGACCGCGGCGAGAGCATCGCGACGCGACACAGCAGATACACGAACCCCAGGAAGATACCCAGGTGCAGCCCGGAGATGCTCAGGAAGTGCGCCAGGCCCGCGCGGCGCATCGTGTCGTTAAGGCTCGCCAGGCTCGGGTGCCTCTCGCCGAGGATCAGGGCCGAGACCAGTCGGCCGCTGCGGAGCGAGCCGGTTTCCGTCAGCCGTTGGCGCAGCAACGTCCGCAGCCGCCAGAGGGCATTCCCGTCGGACGATTCATCGATGGGGGCGACGGCCTGTTCGGTGGGCACGGCCAGCCAGACCGTCGCGCCGGTCAGCCGGGCCATGGCCTGGGCATCGTATACGCCTGGGTTGCTCGGCGGGCCGAAGCGACCGATCCAGCCCATCAAGCGAACGCGCTGGCCTGGCTCCAGCGGGCGGTAGGGCTCGTCGATGGCTACGCGCACCAGGCCCGAGGCAGCCAGGGGCCCGGCCGGTGTGGCGAACGATTCGACATCCAGCAGAAAGCTCATCCGCGGCTCGGGCCGATAGCCGAACTCGATCGGCGGGTGAACGATCTGCGGGACGGTGGCGATGCGTCCTTGCAGGGTCGCCAGCGCCCGGCCGGGCGCGACGCAGGTTTGCACGTCGTCCGGCCCGGCTGTGTTGTAGGTCTGCTCCATGCGGGCCGCTCCCACCGCCAGCGATGCCGCCAGCACCCCCGCCAGGGACAGCCCTTCCCGCCCGGGTCTGGCCAGGCTCACCGCCGCAGCCACCACCCCCGTCCCAGCCACCACCAGCCACGCCCAGACTGCCACGTCCACCCGCCAGGCCAGCAGAACCCCGCACCCCATCGCCGCAGCCAGCGGAACCATCGGCCCGCGGACCAGACGAGGCACAGCCGGCGGTGACGCAGTACGCTCCATGGCCCGATTGTACCGCTTTGCCCCGCCCGTCCAAGACCCGGCAGGGATTTTACCTTGCCGCCGGTTTCGTGTATCATCGCCAACCTGACCCCAACACGAAGGAGCAATCATGGCCAGCATCCCCAAGACAATGACCGGCGCGTTTCTGCCGGGCAACAGTACGGTGGAGTTCCGCGAAGTGCCCGTGCCCACCCCGGGCCACGGCGAGGTCCTGGTGCAGACCAAGAGCAGCACGATCTGCGGCAGCGACATCCGGGCGATTTATCACGAGCACCTCGGCAAGGGCCCGGAGGGCTACCAGGGCGTGGTGGCCGGACACGAGCCGTGCGGGCAGGTTGTCGCGGCGGGGCCTGGCCTGCGACGGTTCAAGGAAGGCGACCGCGTGGTGATCTATCACATCTCCGGCTGCGGCGTGTGCAACGACTGCCGCCGGGGCTACATGATCTCCTGTTCGAGCGAACAATACCGCCGCGCGTACGGCTGGCAGCGAGATGGCGGCATGGCGCCGTACATCCTGGCCGAGGAGAAAGACCTCGTGCTGCTGCCCGATGAGCTGACCTACACCGACGGCGCGCAGGTCGCCTGCGGGTTCGGCACGGTGTACGAAGGGCTGGAGAAGAT
>CAZCDM010000187.1:2558-4613 GCA_964497475.1 uncultured Planctomycetaceae bacterium | reverse complement strand
CCCTCTACGACCTGCTCCATTGATTGGGTGTCCCAATGTTGAAGTCAGGAAAAATTGCAGCTTTGGCGCAATGCCCGCCCTGCCCAGCGTCAGGCGGTCGGCATCCCACAGGGCTGCGGCGATGGGCTCGTCGGTGATCTTCCCGTCGGCGTGGTGGCGGATGGCGTGGCAGATGGGTTCGGCAGGCAGGTGCGGGGCGATGCGGGGCAGGACCTGCTCTGCCAGCTCTGCCGATGCATGAGCGTGGGCATTGCCGGCCCCGTCATCAACCCGGCCGGCGTCGTGGAGATAGCCGGCGTAGACGACCGCTTCGATCAGCTCACCGCAGCCGCCCTGGGCGATCATGATCCGCCCGGCCACCTCGCGCAGATGGTCCACCCCGTGCAGCCGGGTGTCAGCCAGGGTGCAGGCCGAGAGACAAACCGACTCGGCCCGGGCGAGAAGTTCGGCAAGCTGCTCGTCAGTCATCGCACCCTCGTCAGTACGAGCCTTCCAGGGCGGGGTACTCCGGCGTCTGGCCGTCCAGAACACGCATGACGTCGGTGACAACCATGGACATGTTCTGCTTGGCCCGGGGAACGCAGGCAGCGACGTGCGGCGTGAGGATCACATTGTCCAGCCCGTAGAGCGGATAGTCCTCGGGCATGGGTTCGGGGTCGTGACAGTCGATGACGGCGAAGGCAACCTTGCCCGACCGCAGGGCGGCTCCCAGGGCGTCGTAGTCGACACACTGGCCCCGGGCGGCGTTGATGAACTGTGCGCCATCCTTGAATGTATCGATCGACTCGGCGTTGATGAATTTCTGCGTCGAGGCGGTGGCCGGGGTGTGGATGGTGATGATGTCGCTGCGTCCGTAGAGCGTTTCCTTGTCGACCCACTCGATGGGGTAGTCCACGTCGAGCTGCTCGGGGGGGAGAATATCGTTGCCCAGCACCTCCATGCCCAAGGCCTGGGCGATCCGCCCGACCCGGCTGCCGATGCGCCCCACACCGACGATGCCCAGCGTGCAGTCAGCCAGGAACCGCCCGAAGGTATTTTTCCGCCGCTTGTGAAATTCCTCCGGCGTGACGTAGCCATCCAGCGGCCAGAACTTACGATTGATCTCGACCAGCATGCGGGTGACATAGTCGACCACGGCCAGGGTGTTGGCTGCGGGGGTGTGGACCACCTCCACGCCGCGGGCGCGGCAGGCGGGAACGTTGATGTTCTCCAGCGCCACACCGGCCCGGCCGACGACTTTCAGCTTCGGCGCGACGGCCAGAAGCTCCTCGTCGACCTTCGTGTAGGTCCGCACGACGAGCGCGTCGGCCTGGCCGATGACGCCGGCGAGGTCCTCGGGCGTGGTGTGGATGATCTCGGCCTTGCCGGCGAGGAAATCCAGGGCCGGCTGCTGGAGCGTTTCGGAAATGACGACGACGGGCAGTGGGGACATGGCAGGCCTTGCGTTGGGGACACGGGGAATCGTTGCAGAAACAGCGCGGGGTTGTCCGCGGGCGGACGAACGCGACGGGTTTACTGGCGGTGGGCTCGGCCGGTGCGCGGGCTGAGCCGGGCCTTGAGGCGACCCCACCAGCCGTTCATGCCCAGGCGATCGGCCAGGCGGTGAATGTTCTGGTCGTCGGGGGCGACGGCCTGGGCCCGGCCGATGTACCGCCGGGCACGGGCGAGCTGGCCCTTATGTAGATGCGCCAGGGCCAGGTTGTACAGCGCCAGGGGGTACTTGGGGCGAAGCTTCAGCGCCCGGCGGCAGTGCGCGATGCCCTCGTCGAGCTTGTCCATCATGAAGCAGCTCACGGCCAGGTTGTGCTGGGCGTGGGGGTCGTCGGGCGAGAGCTTGACCAGGCGGCTGAGGACCTTGTGGGCCCGGTCGGTCAGGCGGGCTTCGATGAGCAGCTCGCCGACGTCCTGCAGGAGGGTTGCGTCGTCGCCGCTGCGTTTCATCTCGGCCAGGAGGTGGCGGACGGCCTGGTCTTTGCGGTCGCGCTTCAGCAGCAGCCGGGCCAGGCGGGCATGGACGCCGCGGAAATTCGGATCGAGCTTGAGAACCTTCCGGAA
>CAZCDM010000187.1:0-2458 GCA_964497475.1 uncultured Planctomycetaceae bacterium | reverse complement strand
GCCCCGGGCCCAGTGGGCATCGGCGATGCGGGCGTTGGCCTGGACGTGATCGGGATCCAGCCGGAGCGTCTGCTGCCAGCAGTCGATGGCGCGGTCGTAGTCTTCCCGGGCGTAGAGGCTGTTGCCGATGTTGAAGTAGCACAGGGGGCAGTCTTCCACGAGCTGGCGGGCGAGGTAGAACATCAGCTCGGCTTCGTCGTGCTGGCCGAACTCGGTGTAGGTGATGATGCGGTTGCAGTAGGCCGGCTCGTAGGTCGCGTCGAGCTCTTCGATGCGCTGGAAGCAGTCGAGGCTTTCGGCGTATCGGCCCAGGCGGGTCAGATTCACGCCGAGGCAGTTGAGCGTTTCAATGTCATCCGGGTCCAGGTCGCGGGCCTGCTCGTAGGCCTCGGCGGCTCGCTGGTAGTCTTCCATCGCTTCGAGTGTCAGCCCGAGGTTGAAGTACCAGGAGGCATTGTACGGATTGGCATCGAGGGCGGCCTGGAGTTCGGCTGCGGCCTCGACCCACCGGCCCTTGCGATAGAGCTCGTGAGCACGTTCCACTCGGGATTCTGCTTCCATCCACTCGTTCATTTGTGCGGTCCCACTTCCAATGCGGTTTGGTCTGATTCTCGGCCCGGCCGAAGCGTGGCGGCGGGTCCATCCGCCGTCGGCCAGGCTGATGAAGCCATTGTACAGCATAGTCCGTTTTTCGACAAGGCGTGCTCCGGCCGCTGTGGCAAATCTTTGCTAATAGGCTCGTACAGAAACACAAATATACAAAAAAGGTTCATCCGTGATTCGCGGGGAGTGAATTGGACATGCGTTATTTCAGGGCCGGAGGCCCGGCCTGTGATGTTTCGTGTAGCACAGCCGCCCCCGGCTGTGCGCGCCGCATGTCTTCCCAGCATGCCTATGCGAGCATAGGCACCGGGCTGTATAAAAACCAGCGTCTCACTTTTCTTCGCCCCGGAAAGTTGGTATCCTGTTCGGCATGAGCACGACACGGACGTCGTATCGCATTGTTGGCATTGACCCGGGCCTGGGGATCACCGGCTACGGCGCGGTGGATTTGATCCCCGGCAGCGAGCCTGCCATCGTCGAGGCCGGCACGTTCCGCACGGACACATCAGCCCCCCTGCTGGACCGCCTGGCCCAGCTGCACGACGACCTCACCGCCCTGCTGGCTGAGCTGAAGCCCGACGCGATGGCCATCGAGCAGCTCTACAGCCATTACGCCCATCCGCAGACGAGTGTCGTGATGGGCCATGCCCGCGGCGTGCTGCTTCTGGCTGCGGCCGAGGCGAACCTGCCCGTCCGCTCGCTGGCTGCGACGCGCATCAAGAAAAGCCTCACCGGCAACGGCCATGCCACCAAGGCCCAGATGCAGCGGGCCATCCAGAGCATCTGCCGCCTCGATACCCTGCCCGAACCGCCCGACGTGGCCGACGCCCTGGCCGTAGCACTGTGCGCCGCCCGGCCCAGCCCGGCCCAGACCATCGGAGGCCAGCCATGATCGCCCGCATCACCGGCCGACTCGAAGAGGTCACCACCACCGCGGCCCTGCTGGATGTCTCCGGCGGGCTGAGTTACGAAGTGCTCGTGCCGGCTTGCGACATCGGCAGGTTATCGACCAAGCTCGGCCAGGAGATCCTCCTGCACACCATCCACATCGTCGAGGGCGACCCGTCGCGCGGTGCCCTCACGCCGAGGCTGATCGGCTTTCTGCACGAGTCGGACCGCGCCTTTTTCCGCGCGTTCACCACGGTCAAGGGCATTGGCGTGCGCAAGGCGCTGCGGGCGCTGGTCCGCCCGATCGCTGAAATCGCCGCCGCCATCGAAGCCAAGGACGACAAGCTCCTGCGTTCGCTGCCGGAGATCGGCAAGCGGACGGCCGAGACCGTCATCGCCGAGCTGCACGGCAAGGTTGAGGAGTTCGCCGGGGAATATGTCGACACCCCCGACCAGCCGGCCGGGCCGGAACTCAGCGATGCCGCCGGCGAAGCCCTGGCCGTGCTGCTGCAGCTCGGCGAGAAGCGCCTCGATGCCATCGCCCTGCTGGAACGCGTCGCGGCCGTCGCGCCGGAGCTGGAATCGGCCGAGGACATCCTCCAGCATGTTTACAAAATCAAAGCCAAGCCCTGACCAGAAAGTTCCCATGCCCGACACCTCGCCCAAAACGAACACCCAGCCGAACATTGTCCTGATCCTCGCCGACGATATGGGCTTTGCCGATATCGGCTGCTATGGCTCGGAGATCCGCACGCCGAACCTCGACGCCCTGGCCGGCGGGGGCATGCGACTGACACAGATGTACAACTGCGCCCGGTGCTGCCCGACCCGCGCGAGCATGCTGACGGGCCTGTACCCGCACAAGGCCGGCGTCGGCCACATGGTGCGCAACTGCGGCGTGGGCCCAGCCTACCAAGGGCACCTTGAAAAATTCACTTTTCGGCCTCGCTGGTCTTTTCGCTCCCTG
>CAZCDM010000186.1:0-4635 GCA_964497475.1 uncultured Planctomycetaceae bacterium | reverse complement strand
CCGGACAAAGTTGAAGAGACTCTACCCAACATTATTGAATTAACAGACTACTACTATGAGCACGAGCACAAGCAAGAGGCACAAGCAAGAGGTCAAAAGTCGCGTGCAAGACCACATGACCATCGCCCGGCAGATTGCATCGCGGCTGAAGCGTCGCTACACCTGGGTCGCCATGGACGACCTGTACAGTTACGCGCTGCTGGGCCTGACGATGTCCGCCGACGCCTTCGACGAGACCCGCGGCGTACCGTTCCCCAACTACGCCTCGCAGAAGGGGATGTTCTGGGCCATCGACGAAATGCGCAAAGACGGCCTGCTGCGTCGGCGAAGCAGCGTCAATATGCCGCGCGTCCTGCCGTTCACAGAAGCCACCGGCTCGGCCGGCGATGAAGGCTGGACCCCCGACATCCACGACACCAGCTCGGAGATCGACCGCCGGCAGATGGAAGCCCGCGACCTGTGCGTGGCCATGCTCGGCCAGCTCCGCCAGCAGGACCGCCAGCTACTGACGATGTACTACAGCGAGCACATGACCTTCCGCGAAATCGCCAACGTCTTCGGCATCAGCGAATCGTCGGTCTGCCTGCGACACAAAGCGCTCATCCAGCGCCTCCGCCGCATGGCTACCTCGATGCAGGTCGCCTGAGTCCCCTCGCCACCAGACTACAAAGGGAACGCATGCCCAACGATGCAACCATCACCCGCTTGCGGCTTGCCGACTCCACCCCCCGCAGCGAAGACCTTAACGTCGATCGCGACGAGTTCGTCAGCAGCCACTGCCCCGAGAACCTCCTGATCGTCGGCAAGAGCCCGCGATTCACCGACGCGCTCGACCAGATCCGCCGCGTCGCCCAAAGCCGCTGCAACCCCGTCCTCATCGTCGGCGAGAGCGGCACGGGCAAGGAACTCGCCGCACGGGCCGTCCACGCTTGGCGAGGCGGCACGGAGGATAACTTCGTCGCCGTCAACTGTGCCGGCCTGACCGCCAACCTCCTCGAAAGCGAACTGTTCGGCCACGTCCGCGGCGCCTTCACCGGCGCAGACCGCGAAAAGACGGGCCTGTTCGAAACCGCCGGCGGCGGCACAATCCTCCTCGATGAAATCAGCGAAATGCCCGTCGACCTCCAGGCCAAGCTCCTCCGCGTCATCCAGGAGCGATGCTTCCGCAAGGTCGGCGGCACGAAAGACATCCCCTGCCAGGCCACCATCCTCGCCTCCAGCAACCGCGACCTGCTCACCGAAGTCAACGAAAGCCGCTTCCGCAAAGACCTCTACTACCGCCTGGCCGTGTTCCCCATCGAACTGCCCGCCCTGCGAACCCAAGGCCGACGCAGCGACATCCCCTTGCTGGCGCGGTTCTTCCTGGCCACGTCCGAGATCGTCGGCGACAGCGAAATCCGGGGCTTCAGCCCCGCCGCCGAACAGCTGCTGCTGGCCCACGACTGGCCGGGCAATGTCCGCGAGCTGCGCAACGTCGTCGACCGCGCGATGATCCTCGAAACCACCGACCAGATCCTGCCCGAGTCCATCCGCATCGATCACCCCGTCGAGGAGGATGACGGCGGCGCCCACGCCATCCTCAACCGAGCCGAAGATTTCTCCCTGGAAACCGCCGAGCGGGAGTTCATCAAGCGAGCCCTTAACGAAACCGGCTGGCAGCGAACCCAGGCCGCCGGACTGCTGGGCATTACCCGGGCGACGCTTCATTCCAAGCTCAAGCGGTATGGCATTACCCCGCCGGAGCAGAACCAGACCAACACGACCGATTCGTCGGCAACGAATTCCGATGCAGAGACCCGGAAGGAGGCTTGTGCATGACCCGTCGCGACCGAACCCAAACCGCTCGGCCACGCCACCATAAATCGCCCGTCCGCCTGGGCGATGACCCGGCCGTAGCACAGCTGTTGCGGTCCATTACCGCCCTGCGACGCGATCGGCCCCACGCTGAACCGTGTGACTTCCTGTTCGACCTCAGCGACGAACTCGAAGAAATCCGAAGGAATGATTCAAGGTTCAACGTCGCGGCTCGACAAGAGGGATAGATGAATTCTGGACAACCCCAAGACCCGGAAGGTGCGAACCCGATGAACCAATCCAACCCCTCGTCGCCGCAAGCCGAACAGCTCGTCCGCGAACACGTTCCCCTGGCCCGCCAGATCGCCTCCCGCCTGGCCAGGCGTTATCACTGGATCAACTCGGACGACCTGATGAGCTATGCCAACCTCGGGCTCGTCCTGGCCAGTCGACTCTGGGATGCCGACCGAGGCCTGCCCTTCAACCGCTTCGCCAGCCGAAAGGCCCTCTACCTCGCCGTCGACGAGATGCGCAAAGACGGGCTGCTCACCCGCGCCGATGCAAAGCAGTCCAACACGCCCGAGCACCTCGACCCGGAGTGGGACATCCCCGACCCGACCAGCCCCAAACGCCAGGGCCGACTCGAAGACCGCGAACTCTGCGGCGTCCTGCTTCGCGCCCTCAACAGCCGCCAGCGGGAACTGCTGATGATGATCTACTCCGAAGAGATGACCTACAAGGAAATTGCCGCTGTCTACGATATCAGCGAATCAGCCGTCTGCCTCCGACACAAAAGCGCACTGGAGAGACTCCGCCTCCACGCCCGCTCGCGGCAGCTGGCTGCCTGAGCACGAAAGGACTGGACCATGAATTCCGGCAACAGCCCGTACCTGCAAGGCACGAATATTCTCGTCGTCGAAGACGAACAACCCGTCGCCACGCTCATTCGCGAAGTCCTCACCCGCCTCGGCGCCGAGATCCACATTGCCGAAACCGGCCAGGCCGCCCTCGATGCCATGACCCAGAATACCTTCGACCTCGTCCTGCTCGACGTCGTCCTGCCGGACATCAGCGGCGTGGACATCCTGCTGCAGATCCAGGCCTCCAAGCCCAAACTCAGCCACCGGACCATCCTCATGACCGGCGCCCAGTACCACATCGACAGCATCCGCCAGCTCCGCAGCCTGGCCGTACCGACGCTCTACAACCCCTTCACCCTTCGCCAGCTCCGCAGTATCGTCTCCGAAACCCTCTCCCGCCAGGAAACCGCCGCCGCCTGAACCGCCATGCCGGTTGACTGAGCCACAGGCCCCGCCGGCCTGAACCCGGCTGGCGAGGCGCCCGTCCCGAACATCTCCCACAACCGCCCGGCTGGCGACGCTCCCGTCCCGAACATCTCCCACAACCGCCCGGCTGGCGAGGCGCCCGTCCCGAGCAACTCCCGCAACCGCCCGGCTGGCGGGGCTCCCATCCCGCCAGCAAGCCAGCGCCGACCCGCCGAACATCGCCACCCTGCCGGCCGTGCATTTGAAGCACCCCATCGTTACAATGGTCCCATGGCCAAAAAGCGACGCACACTCTTCGACCCCGACCAGGCAGCCGGCCCGGCCGCGGCGCCCCACGTCGGCTCGTTCAGCCAGGCCCCCAACGCCCCCGCCGGAAGCTGCAGCGTCAGCCAGCTCGTCCGCGATATCCGCCAGGCCCTCGACGCCGCCTTCCCCAAAACCGTTACCGTCCTGGGCGAAATCTCCAGCCTCTCCCGCCCCGCCTCGGGCCACCTCTACTTCACCCTCAAAGACGCCGACGCAGCCATCCCCGCCGTCATGTGGAAAAGTGCCGCCTCCCGACTGCCCTTCACCCCGCAAGACGGCCTGGCCGTCATCGCCAAAGGCAAGGTCGACCTCTACGACGTCCAGGGCAAGGTCCAGCTCTACATCCACAGCCTGACCCCCCGAGGCCAGGGCGAACTCGAACTCGCCTTCCGCCAGATGAAGGAAAAACTCTCCGCCGAAGGCCTCTTCGACCCAACCCGCAAAAAAACCATCCCGCCAATCCCCGTCGCCATCGGCGTCATCACCAGCGAATCCGGCGCAGCCATTCGCGACATCCAGCGAACCCTCGCCCAACGCTGGCCAGCCGCCAAGGTCTACCTCCTGCCCGTACCCGTCCAGGGCGAGAACGCCGCCGAACAAATCGCCCGCGCCATCACCCGCCTCGACCGCGCCGCCGGCAACCTCGGCATCGAGACCATCCTCCTCGCCCGCGGGGGCGGCAGCCTCGAAGACCTCTGGGCCTTCAACAAAGAACCCCTCGCCCGCGCCGTAGCTGGCGCCGCCACGCCCATCATCTCCGGCGTCGGCCACGAGAGCGACCTGACCATCTGCGACCTCGTCGCCGACCTCCGCGCCGCGACCCCCACCGCCGCCGCCCAGGCAGCCACACCCGACCGCCGCGAACTGACCGCCACCCTCGCCGACCGCAGCCGAGCCCTGCACAACCGCCACAACGACCGCCTCCACCGCGCCCGCCTCCAGCTCGCCGCCGCCTGCCAGGCCGCCCCCTTCCGCAATCCCATGACCCTCCTGGCCGGGCCGACCCAGCAGCTCGACGAACTCGCCGTCACACTCGCCCGCGCCCAGCAGGACCGCCTCACCGCCAGCCGCGACCATCTCGCCCCGCTGGCCAACCGCCTGGCCGCTCTGCACCCCGCCCGCCTCATCGACCGCGCCAACGCCCGCCTGGCCGCCCAGGCCGACCGCTGTCGATGGGCCCTCGGCCAGCGCGCCAAACTCGACCGCGCCAAACTCGACACCCTCGCCGCCCGCATCGGCCGACACCACC
>CAZCDM010000185.1:0-4646 GCA_964497475.1 uncultured Planctomycetaceae bacterium | reverse complement strand
CACCAATCGTCGTCACCAACAAAAATCAACGGACCGGTGAGAAATGCGGGCTAACATCGCGCCAGAAAAAAATGTCAGTCACGCGGAGATGGTGTGCGACATGATTTTGCGGCGGCCATTCGGGGGGCTCGAAGCATGCTGCGGGACGATTCACCTGCCCACCCGTGCGGACAGGCTGCGAGCGTAAGCATGCCTATGCGAGCATAGGCACCTGGCGATGCGTTGCGGGCCGGTTCAGCCATGGATACTCCGAAAAAAAGAGGCTCACAGCCAGGCTGTGAACCTCTTGAGATATACGCGTTGAGATAAACGCTGTTCCGCTCGAAAAAACAAGCGGTTTGCGGGGATGCTACATCTTCAAGGCCTTTTTGAGGTCCTTGACGTGGTCGGCCTTCTCCCAGGTAAAGCCCCTGCCCTTGCGGCCGAAGTGACCGTCGTGGGCGGTCTCTTTGTATACCGGGCGGAGCAGGTCGAGGTACTTGATGATGCCCTTGGGCGTCAGGGGGAAGACGTCCTGGACGGCCTTGGCGATCTTGGCCTCGTCGATAACTTCCGTGCCTTCGCAGTCGACGAGGACGCTGATGGGCTCGGCCACGCCGATGGCGTAGGCCAACTGAACCTCACACGCGGTGGCCAGCTTGGCTGCGACGATGTTCTTGGCGATGTGCCGGGCCATGTAGCTCGCCGAGCGGTCGACTTTGGAGGGGTCCTTGCCGCTGAAGGCACCGCCGCCGTGGCTGCCACGACCGCCGTAGGTGTCGACGATGATTTTGCGACCCGTCACACCCGCATCGCCGTGCGGACCGCCGACGACGAAACGACCCGTCGGATTGATGTGGAACTTGACCTTGTTGTTCCACAGCTCGGGGCACTCGTCCATGATGACCGGCTTGACGACCTTCTCGATGATTTCCTTCTGGGCCTTGGTGGTCATGTTGCCCTTGTTGTTGCAGACCTCTTCGGTGTGCTGCGTGGAGACAACCACCGTGTGCAGGCGGGCCGGGACATTGTCGTGGTACTCGATGGTAACCTGACTCTTGCCGTCAGGCAGGATCCACGGGAGCGTGCCGTCCATGCGGACATCGGCGAGCTTCTCGGTGATCCGGTGGGAGAGGTAAATCGGCAAGGGCATGTAAACGGAGGTCTCGTTGCAGGCGAAGCCGAACATCAACCCCTGGTCGCCGGCCCCCTGGGCGTGGGTGTTGGTTTCCGTCACGCCTTGGGAGATATCGGGCGACTGGCTGTGCAGCGCGCGAACCACGCCACAACTGCGATAGTCAAACCCGATCTCCGGATGATCGTAGCCGATTTCCTTGATCGTCTCGCGGGCGATCTCATCAACGCGGGCCAGTTCATCCTCAGCCTTTTTCGTATGGACGGTCACCTCGCCGGCCAGAACGACCAGGCCGGTCGTCACCAGCGTCTCGCAGGCGATGCGGGCCTTGGGGTCGGCCCCGATCAGCGCGTCGACCACCGAGTCCGAGATCATGTCAGCCACCTTATCGGGGTGGCCTCGCGTGACAGACTCGCTCGTGAACAGGTGCTTTTTTACCTTTGCCATGGAACTTCCCTTCATTTCTCTGGGGTCTGGAGTCAAATAGACGCGACAGTATAGCTCCCCCCCGCGCAGGTTACAAGGAAGTTTACCGCCCGGCCGGCGGTGGCTCGTAGAGCAGCTCGGCGATGTCCTCCCGCCCGGCCGCCTCGCGCAGCACCGCCAGGTGACGGTCGAACTGCCCGACGACTTCGACGCTGTGGGCATCGGAGCCGAGCGAGAGCTTCACGCCCCGCTCGATGCAGGCGGCGAGGAAGCCCGCATCCGGGCGGGACGTGTGATGGAAGTTGATCTCCGCGGCGGTGTTCGTCTCGGCCAGCAACTCCGCCAGCGGCGCGTAGAGATGCTCGTGCGATTCCTCGAACCGCGCGAAGATGCGGAACGGATGGGCCAGGATGTCCACCCCGTGATGGAGCAACGTCGAGCAGGTTTCCAAAAACCACTCGTGCCGCTGCCGCCTCGGCCCGGCGGTGATTTCCTCCGGGCGGAAGTGCAGCGCCCCGATCAGCAGGTCCGGCCAGTCGCGATCCTCGGCTCGCAGGGTCATCTGGCCGGCGAAGTCCAGCTCCACCTCCAGCCCGACGCGGACGAACCCCGCGCCGTCGCGACGAACGCGCCCGGCCAGCTCGCGATAGGCTCCTATCCGGCTGGCGGAGGGGTTCTGCCACAAGGCCGGCTCGATCAGGTGGCGGGCGTCCCAGAAGTCATCGGCCGAGCAGTACAGCTGCGGGCCGTGCTCGGTGATGCACACCCCGGCCAGGCCCGCCTGACGCGCCCGGGCGACGACGGCCTCGGCAGTTACATCATCCCGACAGTAGGCCAACTCGCTATGACAGTGACAGTCGAAGAGATTCATGGGGTGCAGGTCGCCCTGATCGAGCGAGTCCTCAGAAGTCGAGAAGGGAGTCCACCGCCACACGCAGAGCCGGCAGGTGCAATTCGATGATATTCCACACCTCAATGTAGTCGATACTTTCGTAGGCGTGGATCAGAATATCGCGGAACCCTGCCACATCACGCCATCGAATTTCAGGGTGTAGGGCTTTGGTCTCATCACTGAGCCGCTTGGTGGCTTCGCCGATGACTTCAAAATTCCGCACCACCGCGTCTCGAATGGTGCGATGCCATGAATGCGTCACGACCGTCGCGAGTATCCTCAAGGATATTGCCGATCGCATCGTGAATATGCACCAGATACAGCCGATCGCGATTCATAGCTCGACCGCCTCGGCCAGGATGGCGTCGCGAATTTCCGGGTGAATGGCACGATCGTTGACGACATCGACCGACTGGCCGAGCATATCCTCCAGATCGTGAATCAGTGCGATACGGTCCAGCAGGGAACGATCTTCCCCCATGTGCACCAGCAGGTCCAGATCGCTTGACGGAGTAGACTCCTGGCGGGACACACTGCCGAAAATGCGGACCCGACTGGCTCCGTGACGAGCAGCGAGGGCAAGGATCTGCTCGCGGTGTTGGCGGATGTCACTCATCGTAACCATGCCCACCAGTTTACACCCCCATCGCAACAATGACAATCCAGCGCACCACTTATCGCTTACGGCGATTTTTCTTTCGGCGTTTGCGTTCCTTGTTGCTCAGCCGGCGGGAGCGTTGCTTGGTCTTGCCCGGCATCATGCCCCCGCCCATGCCGCCAGCCATGTTCTGGGCGAAGCTCATCCGCTCGCGCATCCCCATCCCGGCCATCTGCTTCATCATGTCCGCCGCCTGGGTGAAACTCTTGACCAGCCCGGAGACGTCCTGGACCTCGGTGCCCGAACCGGCGGCGATGCGGCGGCGACGGCGGGCGTCGATGATCTCCGGTTTTTCACGCTCCTCGGGCGTCATGGAATGCACGATCGCCTCCATGCGGCCGATCTCATCACCCTTGAGTTCGTCGAGCAGACCGGCGTTGGCCCCCATGCCGGGCATGAGTTTCATGATCTGCTTGAGCGGGCCCATCTTCTTCATCTGCTTCATCTGCTGGAGGAAGTCGGCCAGGGTGAACTTGCCCTTGGCCATCTTCTCCTGCATTTCCTGCTGCTGGGTCTCGTCGAAGGCGCCCTGGGCCTTTTCCACGAGGCTGACGACATCGCCCATGCCGAGGATGCGCCCGGCCATGCGGTCGGGGTGGAACTCTTCCAGGGCGTCGAGCTTCTCGCCCACGCCGAGGAACTTGATCGGCTTGCCGGTGACGGCCTTGACGCTCAGGGCAGCACCGCCGCGGGCGTCGGAGTCGAACTTCGTGAGGATCACGCCGTCGAGCTCCAGCCGATCGTTGAACTCCTTGGCGGAGTTGACGGCATCCTGGCCGGTCATGGAATCGCAGACGAGGTAGATCTGCTGCGGATGGACGGCCGAGGCGATGTCCTCAGCCTGCTTCATCATCTCTTCGTCGATGTGCAACCGACCGGCCGTGTCGATGACCACCACGTCGCTGCCGGTGCTTTTGGCGTGCGTCACACCCTTGCGGGCCACCTTGACGGGGTTCTTCTCGCCCTCCATACCGAAGAACTCGGCCCCGGCCTGGCCGGCGACGACCTCGAGCTGATCGATGGCCGCAGGACGCTGGAGGTCGCACGCCACCAGCAACGGCCGCTTGCCCTTGGACTGCAGATACTTCGCCAGCTTGCCGCAACTCGTCGTCTTGCCCGAGCCCTGCAGACCGGCCATCATGATGATCGTCGGCGGCGGGTCGACGTAATAAATCCGCGTGTCGACCGGGCCCATCAGCTCGGTCAGCTCGTCCTGGACGATCTTGACCATGAGCTGGCCGGGGTGGAGGCTTTTGATGACTTCCGTGCCGAGGGCCTTTTCCACGACGTCGTCGCAGAACGTCTTGACGACCTCGTAATGGACGTCGGCTTCCAGCAGCGAGGTGCGGACCTCGCGCATCGATTCGCGGATGTTCTCTTCGCTGATTCGGCCTCGGCCGGACAGCGAGCGGAACACGTCGGAGAACTTGTCGGTCAGTGATTCGAACATAGATCGGCGATCATACCAGACGGCTGGGGCGGTTTCCAGCGGTCAGGCTTCATGGATCGTGTCAACTATTGTGTGTAAGTTTGATTTTGTGCCATCGGAGGAGTTG
>CAZCDM010000184.1:0-4651 GCA_964497475.1 uncultured Planctomycetaceae bacterium | reverse complement strand
TCCTGCTCTGGTACCGCCGAAAACACCGATTGACCGTTTTGAGATAGTTACTTAGCCATGATGATAACCGCCGCAAAAACTTCTGCTCTCCGAGAGTCGCGAAACGTATTGCATTCGACCCTGCGGTTGTCGTCAAGGTTGTCGTCCCCATTTTTACATGTTTTGCCAAAACCATAAAGTTTTTTGTACAAAAGCATTGCGCCTGTAGCTCAGTTGGATAGAGCAGCGGTCTTCTAAACCGCAGGTCCCAGGTTCGAATCCTGGCGGGCGCGTTGTCGGTCGGGATCGAGCAGCCGGGGAGAGTCTACTCGCCGTGGTCGATGAAGAGCGAGCCCTTTTTGTCGTCGGCGAGATCCTTGCCATCGCCAGCCTGCTTATTGCCGGCTGCAGAGTAGTCGTCCGAGCCGGCTTGGTCGAAGAATACCACCAGGCAGGGCGGGTTGGCCCGGGCGGGGCCTTTGCGGATGGCATAGGTGTCGTCGCCGCCGAGTTCGGCGCAGACAGCCCAGCTGTTGCCGTGGGAGATCCCGAGTCCCTCGGTTTTCGACCAGTCGTAGGTATCGTTTCCGGAGGCTTCGACGAAGAGGCACTGGCTGTGATCCCAGGCGGATGCACCTGTCCAGGTCGGGCCTGTCGAGCGGTAGGTGTCGTCACCGGCGTAGTCCAGAAAGAGTCCTTGGCCGAGGTGTGCGCCGGAGGCATGGGCGTAGCGGGCGCTGGCGTAGGAGTCGTCGCCGGCGAGGTCCATCAGACCTCCGGCGCCGAAGTAGTACCCCGCGCCGAAGGCGAAGTTCGAGCCGAAGTAGCTGTCATTGCCGTCAAGTTCAACGACCAATCCGATGCCGCCGGCCAGTTCGACCTCGTGGCCGTTTTTGGCTTGGGGCATAAGCCGTCGGCCTACGCCCATGCCCATGCCGAACCCGGAGAACTGAAATGCCGGGTCGTCTTTTTCGATGCCGGGCTTGTTGTATGCGCTGGGCAGGGTGAAGCCGCAGCGATAGCTGTCCTTGCCGGTCCGGTCGACCAATGCGCCCAGCCCGCCCGGTGCGCCCAGGCCCATAGACCAGCTTTCGGCGTCGTAGGAGTCGTCGCCGCCGGCGTCGAAGAGCAGCCCGACCCCGGCCAGGGCGGCCCCGAGGGTGAAGCGTTTGCCTTTGTAGGTATCGTTGCCGGCAGCATCGTACAGCACGCCGATGCCCGCAAAGCCCACCCCGCCGCAGCCGGGTGCGAGGGTGTAGGTATCGTTGCCGGCCTGGTCGATGAGAATGCCCACGCCGAAGCGTCCCGCGGCCAGGCCGAACGGCCCGGGCTGGTAAGTGTCGTTGCCGGCAATGTCAATCACCATGCCCAGCGGGTGGTCCTGATCGGTCGAGGCAGCGACCGTGCCCTTGTAGGTATCATCGCCCCCGAGATCGATAATCAGTGCGACCGGCCTGGCGAGGTTGTAGACGTTCTTGCCCTTGCCGCCGACGATCACCAGCCCCGAGGGCGTCTGGCTGACCGCGATAACATCGCCTTCGACGCCCTCGACCGGGTCGGTCAGGGGCTCGACCGACTCGAACGCCTTGACCAGCGTCGCCAGCACGTCAGGCTCGGCCAGGGCGAGCAGGGTTTGCGCCGAAAGGTTCAGCTTGGACCAGTCGGTCATCTTCAGGGCGAAGTCGCAAAAGCCTCGATCGTTGCGGAGCACCTGGATCGTGCGGTCGCTGGGCTGAATCTGGCAGTGGAAGATGTTGACTTGCTGGAGGGGCCACTTGCAGAGGAACTCGTGTACCTTGGGGTCGATCTTGGTGATGGCTTCGGTGTGCAGCTCATGGGCTGCCTTGAGCTGTGCGACGAGGTAGTCCAGCGCCGGGCCGAACCCCTCGGCCGGTGTGGCGGGCTTGTCGGTCGGAGCCGACGCGTCCTTGCCCAGGCCGTCGATGGCGGTGACGATCATTTCGCCGAGACCGACCTGGTCCCGCTCGGCCGACCGCGCCAGGTTCAGCCCAAGGGCTTCGAGCTTCTCCATGCCGTCCCACGGCTCGCCGAACGTCGCTTCGCGCACCGTCGAGCGGAACTGAACGGGATACTGTGCCAGCTTGATGAAGTTGCCGTTGATTTTCTCGGCCGTGGCGTGCAGCTTGTTCTGGATTTCGGGCTCGATAATCTTGCGGGCGCGCGGCACGAGGGGTTCGGGCAGCTCGGCAAGGCCGATGGATGTCACGAGAGTCAAACCGATGCAACCGCTCAGGATTGTACGCAGCATAAAGCCTCCGGGGGCAGGTGTGATATGTCTATGCAACGGCCCGGCCGGTCTGCGGTTCCGCAGAAAATGCTCCGCCTGCGGCGCTTACTGCTCCGGCGTGCGGAGGCGGCTCGCGAGGTGCTGGAGGTCCGGGACGTTGTCGAGGCACCACTTGACTGACCGCTGGATGCCTTCCTCGTAGCTGACGGTCGCCTTCCAGCCGAGTTCGCGGCGGGCCTTGGCTTCGGAGAAGAAGCACTTCCGCCCGATCAGCCAGACGCTGTAGCGCGTCACCAGCGGCGGGGTCTTCTTGCCGATCAGGTGGCCCCAGCATTCCATCCAGAAGGCGGCCTGGTACGCCAGCCAGTATGGCACGTGACGCTTGATGGGCTCGGCACTGATGCACTCGGCGATCTTGTTGAAGTACTCGGCCTGGGTGATCTTGCCGTCGCAGGAGAGGTTGTAGCTCTCGCCCAGGGCTTTGTCGGTCGTCGCTGCCAGGATACAGCCCTCCGCTTCGTTGCCCGCATAGGTGAGGTTCAGGCGGTTCGAGCCGTCGCCGATGATCTTGCTCTTACCGGCGGCGATGGCTTTGATGATGCGCGGCATGGAGGCGCGGTCCCGCGGGCCATACAACCAGGAGGGCTTGACGACCGTCGCCGGCAGGTTGCCCTTTTCGTATTCGTCCCAGACCATGCGTTCGGCTTCGACCTTGGCCCGGCTGTAGTAGCTCCACTTGTGCAGGTGCTGGCCGAGCGGGAAACTCTCGTCGACGACGAGCCCGTCTTCATTCGGATGGCCGAAGGCGCTGATGCTGCTGACGTGCAGGAACCGCTTGACGTGGGCCTTCTTGGCCGCCTCGATCATGTTCCGCGTGCCGCCGATGGTGACCGGCACGAAGTAGTTGTCCCAGTTGCCCCAGTCGCCCACGGCTGCGGCCGAGTGGTAGACCGTCGTCACGCCATCCATCGCCTCGCCGAGGCTGGCTGCGTCGGTCACGTCGCCGGTGGCAAATTCAACCCCGCCGAAGCTCTCCAGCGCGCGGGTGTCGCTGCTGGCGCGGACCAAGGCGCGGACGGGCTCGCCCCGCTGGCGGAGTTGTTCGACAATATGGCTGCCCAGCAGCCCTGTTGCGCCGGTGACTAGGTTCATGACGATTCCTCGGTGGAGTGGTTAGGGATAGCGGCTCGGCCGAGCAAAGGCCGACCTGACATGCTACGCGCCCGGGCCTGTCAGGTCAAGGGGCCCGGGTCAGGCCTCGGGCGGTGCGTCGGACCCGGCCAGGCCCCGCTGGCTACGGAGTTCCTCGACGCGGTCGATCTGCCTCTGCAAGACGTTGCTCCGCGTGGTGGTCACCGCCTGGAACTCCTTGTTGAGCTGATCGATCCGCTGGCCGACCTTGTCCACGGCGATGTTGTAGTTGTCCCACTGCTTGTGGAACTCCGCGAGGATGTCCAGCACCTCATCGGCCGTCCGCATGAGGTTGATGTTCTCGGCGGCCTGGCGGATGACGGCCAGCATCGCATAGAGCGTCATCGGCCCGGTCATCACGATGCGCTTGCCGAGCGCCTCGTCGAGCAGGTCGGGCTCGGCTTCGAGCACGAGCGAGAAGATCTGCTCGCTCGGCAGGAACATCAGCACGTAGGGCACGGTGCCGGCCTGGGCGTCGATGTACCCGCGGGACGCGATGGCTTTGATGTGGTTCTTCACGTCGCGGACGAGCTGGGCAGCGCAGCCGGCCCGGGCGTCGTCGCCCTCGGCATCGAGGTAGGCGCGGTAATTCTCCAGCGGAAACTTCACGTCCATGTTCACGACGAGTTCGTTCGGCAGGAAGAAGGTAAAGTCCGGCCGCTCGCGCTCGCCCGCGGCGTGGGTCGAGTCCTGCTTGGTGTAGTTCACGCCCTCGGCCAGCCCGGCCAGACGGAGAATGTCATCAGCCATCCGCTCGCCCCAGGCACCGCGCCGCTGCGTGCTGGCCAGCACCTGGTGCAGCTCGCCGGCCGTGCGCGACAGGTCCGTCACGCTGGTCGTCAGCCGACCCAGGTCGTTCTTGCGTTCCTTCTCGATGGCGGTGATGTAATCGCCGAGCTTGTTGAGCCGCTCGTTGATGTTCGTCACCGCTTGGTCGATCAGCGCCTTCTTGCCCTCCAGCTGCGTCGAGGCTGTCTCGGTCAGCCGCTTGCTGTTGGCGTCCAGGGCTGCACCGGCCAGGGCGTCGAAGGTGTCTTTCATCTGCTGGCGAACCGTCTCCATCTCGGCCCGGGCCGCTCGGCGGCGCGCAGAATGCATCACCCAGCCGAGCCCCAGGCCCGCCACGAGCCCCACGAATAATCCGACGACGAAATAGATCATGGGCCGATTGTACGCGCCCCGGCACGGCAAGCCAACCCCCCGGCCGAGACCGCCCCGCTGCGATCAGGCGTC
>CAZCDM010000183.1:0-4706 GCA_964497475.1 uncultured Planctomycetaceae bacterium | reverse complement strand
GAGCGCCGAAAACACAAGATATAGAGGCACCTGAGTCAAGTAAATACCCCTGTTCGCGAATATCTTCCAGGAACAGATCGCCAAAGGCCACGCGTTCGACGCCTTCCCGCACGCACTCGGCCACGAAGCGGCGCATGATCTCGCCGTACGATTCCATGGGGCAGGGGTCGGGCAGGCGGATTTCGCGCAATGCGAGGCCGGCGGCGGAGGCCTGGCATCGCAGCATCGCCGCCGAGGTGGCGTGCATGTTCACGCGGTCGTTTCGCTCATTGAGCGTGGTGAACCGCCCGGCCAGTTCGGTATCCGGGTCCTGGCGCAGCACGTGCAGGGCCCAGGCGCTATCCTTGCCGCTGCTCCAACTCAGAAGGGTCTTTCTCGGTTTCGGCATGGGTCCGCTTCCTTTCGGTTACGTCGCCAGGGCGGTATTGCGTGGCGGCTTGAGCAGCAGCCACAGGAAGAACGGCCCGCCCAGGAAACTCGTGAAGATGCCCACCGGCAGTTCGGTCGGCGCCAAGGCCGTGCGGGCAACGGTATCGCAGATCACCAGGAATGCCCCGCCGAACAGCACTGTCGCCGGGAGCAGGCGACGGTGGTCGGCCCCGACGATCAGCCGGCAGATGTGCGGACACATCAATCCCACGAAGCCCACCGGCCCGCAAATGGAGACGATCACGCCCACCATGGCCGAGACGGAAAGGAATAGCAATGTCTTGATTCTCCTGACGGCCACACCTCGACTGGCTGCCAGTTCTTCGCCGACCGTCAGCAGATTCAGCTCGCCGACCAGGGCAGCCAGCATGATCGCTCCGCCCGCGACGAACGGCAGCGCCCGCAGCGGCGCGTCGAAGCCCACCATCTGCAAGCCGCCCATCAGCCATCGGAGGATGCGGAAGGTGTCGTAGAAGTCGGCGGTGTACTGGATCAGCAGGATCAGGCTGGAGAAGAAGAAGTTCACCGCCACGCCGGCCAGCAGCATCGCCCCCGTCGTGCAGTTCCGCTTCAGTCGCGTCAGGCCATACACGATGGCAATGGCCAGCATCGCCCCGCCCATCGCGCCGGCCGTCACGCCGGAGAAGCCCAACAGCGTCGCGCCCAGCCCCAGCCGCACGCCGACGGCCGCCCCGAGCGACGCGCCACTGGAAACGCCCAGCGTAAACGGCGTGGCCAGGGCGTTGCGGAACATCGCCTGAAAGGCCATTCCCGCCGCCGCCAGACCCGCGCCGGCCACCCAGGCCAGGCACGCCCGCGGCAGGCGGATGTCCCAGAAGATCACCGCGGCCGGGTCGTCCGGTCGAGCGGCAAGGACCGAGTCGATGGAGATGGTTTGCCCGCCAATCAGCGGAGCAAATAGAACCACGCCCACCGACCCCAGCAGGAACAGAACCAGCCAGCCGTGCCGCCTCATGGCGTCGCTCCTTGCGGAGCCACCAGGCGCAGGCCGGTAACCGGGTCCTCCAGGAACCGAAACGACGCCCCGAAGACGCGCCCCAACGTCTGCTCGCATGCCAACTCCTCGGTCGGCCCGGTCCAGGCTACTACGCCGTCTCGCAGAGCCAGCACATGCCCGCCGCTCAGCATGGCGGCGTTGACGTCGTGGGTCACGCTGAGGATCGTCGCGCCCGAGTCCTGATTGATCGAGTGGAGGATCTCGGCCACCTCGGCCTGGTGGCGGTAGTCCAGGAAGGCCGTCGGTTCGTCCAGCAGCAGGATGTCGCTTCCCTGCGCCAGGGCGGCGGCGATGAAGACCTTCTGGCGCTCCCCGCCGCTGAGGGTGTCGAGCGTCCGATCCGCGAACTCCTGAACATCGGCGCGCCGCATGGCCGCGTCGATGGCGGCCTGGTCGCCCGGATGGGCCGTGCCGAAGGGACCGGAGTAGGCGTAACGCCCCATGCGGACAAACTCGCGCACCGTGTAGGGAAACGACTGGGCACCCCCAGGCTGGGGCACATAGGCCACGCTCCGGGCCAACTCCCGCTGGGAGCACCGATGCAGGTCGCGTCCATGCAGGTACGCCCGTCCGGTCCAGCCGGTGTGGATGCGCATCAGGCACTTGAGCAGCGTTGACTTGCCCGCGCCGTTGGCCCCGATGATCGACCAGGTCGCCCCGGCCTCGATGTGCGCGGAGATGTTGCGAAGGATCGCCCGGCCTCCGATCGAGAACGACAATGACTCGATGGCCAGGGCCGGCTCACTCATCCAAAGCTCCATCGGCAAAGGCATCCGTATGCAGAAGCCGAGCCAACTGCTCCATGAATTCCACGTAGCGCGGCCCCGGGCGTAGCGCATGATGGCCTACGACCACGTGTACTCGTCCCTCACGCACGGCGGTGACCGTCCGCAATTGGTTCCACTGTTCCTCGATCTGCTCGGGTGTCTTTTCGCCCGGGTTGATGTGGCTGACCAGGTCCACAATGACATCCGGGTTCAGGCCGATGATCCCTTCGGCCGAGAGCTGCGGATAGGGAACCTGCTCGTCTCGGTACGCGTTGACCCCGCCGGCGGCGGTGATGATCTCGTCATAGAACCCCTCGCGCCCGGCAACGTAGATCGCCGCGAGCTGCCCCGAACTCGTGTCGCGCCCAATGCACAGCAGAACACGGGGGGGATTCTCTCCTTCAACTGCGCGCCGTACGTCCTCGGCGCGATTGTTCAATTCACCCAGCAGCGTGTTGGCCCTGTCTTGCGCGCCGCAGGACTGGCCGATCAGCCGGATCGCCTCGTGGATATCCGCAACGGTTTTGTGCGGGACCGTCAGCGTGCCGATGCTCAGCTTCGTCAGTTCCCTCTTGGCCTCCCGATGGGACGAAAGCAGGATTACCAGGTCAGGCCTGAGAGACAGGATGGCCTCATAGCTCGGGTCGACGTAGCCGCCCACCTTGGTGATTCCGGCCGTCCCGGAGGGGTAATCGCAATAGCGCGTCACACCGACCACGCAGTCGCCCAAGCCCAGCGCAAAGAGCGTCTCCGTCGTGCTCGGGGCCATCGACACAATCCGTGCGGGCCGGTTCCCGATTGCGCCCGGTGACTTCTGCGGCTGAGATGGGTCGTCATGGAGCAGGGGAATCAGCCACACAGAAAGCATGATGGCAGCGATTGCCGAGAGCATGGCCAAGACCAGAATGAGACTTCTCTTGAAGCGGAGCTGCACGGTTCGATACCCTCCGGTGGGCAAGTCCTGGCGGTTCACATCTCTATTTCAACACAGGCTTCGATGTCGGCGTGGTAGTAGTGGGCATCTTGAAAAAATGATCTTCTTTGAGAAGGTTATTGTATACTTGCGTGATCTACTGGTTCAAGGATGAGCTATGTGGCTTTTCCTCTCTTCCAGCAAGGATGCTCCCATGATCCATGGCCTGTTCGATCTTCAGACACGGTTCTCCAAAATCGACAAGAACAACGATCCGCTGGCTCGGCTGAACGAGATGATCGACTGGGAACAATTCCGGCCCACGCTGGAGACGCTTCGTGACAAGCCTCGCATCGTGCCGGCTGCGTTGAGCTCATCAATGAGCTGGCGAATCTGCCGGGCGCTGGCCACGTCGATGCCGGTGGTTGGCTCGTCCATGAGCTGGATGGGCGGCGAATGGACGAGCCCGGCCGCGATGGTGCGCTTGCGCTTCATGCCCTTCGAGCAGCCGCCTAACTTGCGGTTGGCTGCCATGGCCACCGCCCGCAGGAAGGTATCACGCCTTTTCGCAGGGCCGGGTCGTCGGACGCGGTGTTCTCGATGTAGCTGAACTTCGCGCCGACCTTGACGAGAACCTTGCTCGACGCGAACAGCCCGCAGAGCGTATCCCGCAGGCGCGTGCCGTCCGGCTGGGGGGGCTTCGTCTCGCGGGCCCCACAGCAGCACGGGCAGATCGAGCTTGCGGGCGATCATGCCCACCGCCCCTTCCGTGCCGAAGTTGCAGTGCGGCATGAAGAGGCAGTCCACGCCGGCCCGGCGGAAGTGTTCGACGACCACATCGACGTGAGACTGGTCGCGCACCAGGCCGTCTTCCAGCACGCCCTCGAGATCGACGAACTCCACGCCCCACTCGTTGAGCAGGCCCTGGAGAATCGACTTGTATCGCAGGGCGTCGGTATGGCTGAAGACGAATTTGCCGATCGGGCAACAGCCCATCAATGGCTTTCCGGTTGCTTTGTTCATGCGTGACCTTTCGAGGGGGTTCGCCAGATCGCCCGCAATCGCGGGCCAGCGCATCGCTCGGCATGAGCTGTTTATACCGCCGGGACGGAGGCCGTTCAACGGGCAGGCGCGGCGGCAGCGGGCTGGGTTGTCGGGGACGCCTCGGCCTGGGGGAGCAGAGGGAGGATTTTCTTCGCCAGATCGGCCAGGCTGTAGATGCCCCCGAAGCGGTCGGCCCCGACGCCGATGGCCGAGGTGACCACGGGCGCGCCGGTGTGCTTGAAGGTGGTCCAGCCGAGCCCGGCCTGACGGCTGAGGATATGCAGACAGGCCGTCGTCAGCGGGTCGTAGCTGCCGTACTGGCGGAGGTAGACTTCCGAACGAGCCCTGGCGGCCGGGAGATTCATGCTCAGGCGGTAGGCCTCGCTGAGGTCGCACAGGTCCCCGGCGGAAAGCTGCTCAAAGCCAAACGCCCGGATCACCTCGGGCAGGGCGCGGTCGAAGGGCACCTTCTCGCGACGAAAGAACCTGTTGCACAATTCCATTTTAACAAATGAATATTGCTGCAAGGTTGGTA
>CAZCDM010000182.1:0-4816 GCA_964497475.1 uncultured Planctomycetaceae bacterium | reverse complement strand
AATACCACGGTCTGGCGGCCGATTCCTTATTCTGCCGGTGAGAAATGCGGGCTAGCCCGGCGGCTGCTTTTCAAAATGGGTGTCGGTCGTGATCTCTGCCCAGCCTTCGTCGTCGGGCTGGGCGGGGCAGTGGTAGAGGCCGGACTTGGTCACCGGCGGGTCGTTTTCGAGGTTGGTCGGAACCCTGCCGGTTTCGTTCTCCCAGAGATAGCCCACCCAGTACATATAGGCCCCGACGGGGCGCGGCATGCGGGTCCAGGCGATCTGGTCTTCGTTGTCCTGGGCGTGCGGGATGTTGCTGCACGAAAGGGGGAGGCTTTGGAGCAGGGGTCAACCCGCCAGGGCGTCGACCAGCAGGCCGAGGTATTCCTGCTGATCCATCGCCCAGTATGTGTCGCTGAAGATTTCGACTTCCTCGAAGCCGGTGAACCCGGCGGCGTGCATCTGTCGGCGGATGGTGGCGATGTCGATGCAGCCCCGGCCCATGATTTCGCGGTCGGTCAGCAGGCTGCGTGTCTCGAGGCGCCAATCGCAGACGTGAAACGCCAAGAGCCTCCCGGCCTGGCCGAGCCGGTCGATTTCCGTCGGCAGGTCCGGGTCCCACCAGACGTGATACACATCCACCGCCACGCCACAGGCCGGATGGTCGAGCGAGTCGCAGATGGCCCGCGCTTCGGCCAGGCGGTTCACGCACGATCGCTTCGCGGCGTACATCGGGTGCAGCGGCTCGATGGCCAGCTTCACCCCGGCCGTCGCCGCCTGATCGAGCAGCGATGCAATGCCCTCGGCCACCTGCTGGCGTCCATCGGCCAGGGCAACGTCCGGATCGGCACCGACGACCAGCACGATCATCTCGGCGCCGATCGTGGCCGCCTCGTCGATGCAGCGGCGGTTCTCGTCGATCGCGTCCTGCCTCGCCTGCGAATCGGGCGAGACGAAGAACCCGCCCCGCACCAGGGCTGGCACGACCAGGCCCGCATCGGCAATCATCGTCGCTCCCTCAGCCGGGCTCACGCCCCCTTCGGCTGGGGTAATCACGTTCCGCCAGACGCTCAGCCCGCCCAGGCCCGCCGCGACGTAGTGCTCCACGCACTCCCGCAGCGACCAGGGCTTGTTGGTCATCGTGTGGATCGCACAACGCGAGAGATCATTGTTTTTTTCGGCCATGGGGTCCTTAAGGGAATGACGTTGTATTCCTCACGTCGCGTGGCGAGGCTCCTGTCTCACCGCGGAAAATCCACCGCCGTCCCGGCTGTGGACTGCCATGCGGCGGGATCGGAACCCCGCCGCACGCAACGGGCCAGCAAGAATCCCGGGACGTGGGCATGGCGGCTCCTTGCTATTGTGGCACGGTCATCCAGGCCTGCTCGGCCCAGCTCTTCATGCCCAGCTCAGCCAGCTCCACGCCGCGCGCCCCGGCCCGGAGGCTCCAGGCAAAGGGCTCGTCCAGCGCCACGTGTCGCAGGAACAGCTCCCACTGGGCTTTGAAGGCATTGTCATATTCGCATGTGTTGGGCATGAGCTGCCAGCCTTCGTAGAAGTTGATGGGCTGATCGACGTCGGGGTTCCAGATCGGCCGGGGGGTCTCGGCCATGCTCTGGACGCGACACTCCCGCAGGCCGGCCACGGCCGAGCTGTTCTCGCTATCGACCTGGATGGTCAGCAGGTCATCGCGCCGTACGCGGGTGCACCAGCTGCTGTTGAACTGGCAGACCGTGCCGTCCCGCAGGACGAACATCGCATAGGCCGAGTCGTCGGCTGTGGCGTCGTAGGTGCGGCCAGCTTCGTCGACGCGTTGCGGCAGGTCGCGCGAACCCCAGGCCACCAGCTTGCCGATCGGCCCGAAGAGGTTTTCGATGACGTACTGCCAGTGGCAGAACATATCGAGCATGATCCCGCCGCCGTCTTCGCTGCGGTAGTTCCAGCTGGGGCGCTGGGCCGGCTGGTCGCCCACCTTCCCGGAGAAGACCCAATAGCCGAAGTCGCCGTGGACGCTGAGAATGCGGCCGAAGAAGCCCATCTCGATCAGGGTCTGGAGCTTCCGCAGTCCGGGCAGCCAGAGCTTGTCCTGGACCACGCCGTTTTTCAGGCCCGCCTGTTCGACGCGGTCGGCCATCGCGAAGGCGGCCTCAGCCGTGGTGGCTGTGGGCTTTTCGCAGTAAATCGCCTTGCCGCCCGCGATGCCCATGTCCACGAACTTCTCGCGGAGGGTCGTGCCCGAGGCGTCGAAGAAAATCTCGTAGGCGTCGTCCCTGGCGGCGGCTTCGACGTCGGTGGTGTAGGCCAGCGGCTTGCCCGTCACGGCCGGGCCGAATTGCTCGGCGAGGCTCTGGAGTTTGTTTTCGTTCCGCCCGGTAAGGATCGGGTCGGGCATGAGGGTCAGCTCCGGGGAGACCTGCACGCCGCCTTGCTGCATGATAGCCAGAATGCTCCGCACGAGATGCTGGTTCGTGCCCATACGCCCGGTGACGCCGTTGAGCACAATGCCGATTCGCCTGGTTTCCACGATTCGCTCCTGCTTATGGTGGTGGGGGGATGGAAGGAGCCATTGTACCGACTCCGGGTGGATGATGGTAGACTTTACCGGGCCGCCTGCGTACAATTTCAGCCGAACCGATGCTGACCATAGACGAACAACTCCACCCCGCCGAGATGCTCGGGCCCATCGCCGCGATGTGGGAGCACTCGGCCGATGCGATCCGCTCGATCGAAGCCAGCCGTCAGCCCGGCTCGGCCAGCCCGGTCTATACCGTCGAGGGCAAGTACACTGCCCGCGGCTGGACCGACTGGACGCAGGGCTTCTCGTTCGGCTCGGCGATCCTCCAGTTCGACGCGACGGGCGATGAGGAATTCCTGGCGCTGGGTCGCTCGGCCACGGTCGAACACATGGCCCCGCATGTGACGCACTTCGGCGTACACGATCACGGGTTCAACAACGTCAGCACGTATGGCAATCTGCTGCGGCTCGTGCGGGAGGGGCGCATCGAGGCCGACGACTGGCAGGAGCGGTTCTACACGATGGCCCTGATCGCCAGCGGTGCTGTCCAGGCCAATCGCTGGGCCCGGACCGACGACGGCGGCGGATACATCTACAGTTTCAACGGCCCGCAGAGCCTCTTCGTCGATACCATCCGCTCGTGTCGCTCGCTGTGCGTGGCCCATCAGCTCGGCGGCCGACTGACCGGCGAGCAGGACCAGCCCGTCAGCCTGCTCGGGCGGGCGATTGACCACGGCCGGGCCACCGCGCAATACAACATCTACTACGGCCAGGGGCGCGATGGGTATGACATCCCCGGGCGCGTCGCTCACGAGAGCCTGTTCAATACCCTCACCGGCGGCTATCGTGCTCCGTCCACACAGCAGGGCTACTCGCCGTTCAGCACGTGGACGCGCGGGCTGGCCTGGGCGATGGTGGGCTACGCCGAGCAGCTGGAATTCCTCGCCACCCGCAGCGACGCAGAACTCGATCCCTTCGGCGGCCGGGCCGACATCGAAGGAAGTTTCACGCGAGCGGCCGAGGCGACGTGCGATTTTTACATCGCCCACAGCCCGACCGACGGCGTGCCGTACTGGGACACCGGCGCGCCGGGCCTGGCCCGGCTGGGCGACTGGGCCGAGCGCCCCGCCGAGCCGTTCAACGCGTTCGAGCCGGTCGATTCCTCCGCCGCCGCCATCGCCTGCCAGGGGCTCATCCGCCTGGGGCGGGTTCGTGAGCGGCCGCGCTACGTCCAAGCCGGTCTGACCGTGCTGCGGACGCTGCTGGCCGAGCCGTACCTCTCGACCGACCCGGCCCATCAGGGACTGATCCTGCACAGCGTGTACCATCAGCCACGCCGGTGGGATCATGTTCCCTCCGGCCAGGCCGTGCCGTGCGGCGAGAGCTGCATGTGGGGCGACTACCACGCCCGCGAGGCGGCCCTGCTGGTCCAGCGGCTGGCGCGCGACGAGGAGTACCTGACCTTTTTCGGACCCATCGGTCGGGAGAATGCATCATGAGCGAAGGCCGCGGCGTAGCGCTGGTGACCGGCGGGAGCAGGTGCATTGGCTTGGGGATCTGTCGGACGCTGGCCGAGGCGGGCTTCGACCTGGCCGTCAACGGGCGACGTGCCCAGGCCGACGTAGCCGACGTGCTGGCCGAGCTGGGCAGCACCGGCCGGCGGGTGTTCTACTGCCAAGCCGATATCTCATCGGCCGACGATCGCGCCGTGATGCTGGCCCGCATCGAAGAAACCCTCGGCCCCCTGGATGTACTGGTGAACAATGCGGGCATCGCCCCGCCGGAGCGGGCGGATATTCTCCAGGCCAGTCCGGCCAGCTTCGAGAAGGTCATGACCGTCAACCTCCAGGGGCCTTACTTCCTCACCCAGGCCGTCGCCAACGCGATGATCGGCCGCGGCGAGGCTCCGAGGCGACGATGCATTATCAACGTCGGCTCGATCAGCGCGACGGTGGCCTCGACGAATCGCGGCGAGTACTGTCTTTCCAAGGCGGCCCTGGCCATGGCGACGCAACTGTGGGCGACGCGGCTGGCGGAGTTCGGCATCGACGTGTACGAAGTGCGCCCTGGCATCATCGAGACGGACATGACCTCGGGCGTGAAGGAAAAATACGACGCGATGCTGGCCGAGGGGCTCACGCTCGAACCGCGCTGGGGTCAGCCGGACGACATCGGCCGGGCCGTGGCGATCCTGGCTGCCGGCGAGCTGACCTACGCGACGGGCCAGGTGCTGGTCATCGACGGCGGGCTCACCCAGCGGCGACTCTAGCCCGCATTTCTCACCGGCAGAATAAGGAATCGGCCGCCAGACCGTGGTAT
>CAZCDM010000181.1:0-4816 GCA_964497475.1 uncultured Planctomycetaceae bacterium | reverse complement strand
GAGAAAGAATGGGAAAATATGGTGTAAACGCGGGATTTTCAAGGTTTGTGCAAGGGTTTGACGTACAATTACCGAAGAAACAGGTAGTTGGATAGCATTGCGGCTGGGCGTTGTCTGAGGCAGCAAGGCCCGGGTGTGATGCTCACTGGCAGGAGCATGGCGGTCCTGCTGGCGATGGACTGGCCGGTGGTGCCCGGCCCTTGCCTCGAATCCAGGAGCCCCCGACGGCTGATTCACATTCTGCGAGACGGCGCGGTTCTGCGCGCCGAATCGTGCTGGCGTTTCACCGCCCGGCTGGGCTTGTTCCATGCTCTACAGGCAATTCATCCTGCGAAAGCTCGCCCCGCACCGCCGCCGTATGCTGCTGGCTTTGGGGGCGATGCTGCTGATCATGCTGGCCGACCTCGGCTCGCCGCTGGTGGTGGCGATCCTCATCGACTACGTTGTCGGCCGGGGGCTGTATCACTGGCTGGCGCCGCTGATGATCGCCTTTCTCTGCCTGCCCCTGATGGCGGCGGCTGCCAGGCTGGTATCCAACCAAGCCGTGTCCGTCCTCGGCCAGCGCGTCATCTTCGACATCCGCCTGGAACTCTTCCGCCGCGTCCAACAACTGCACTGCCGCTACATGCACGCGACGACCACGGGCAAGATCATGGAACGCCTCCGCGGCGACGTCAACCAGCTTCAGATGGTCCTTACCCAGCAAGGGCCGCAGGTGCTCATCCAGGTCATCACCGGGTTGTTGATGATTGTCTTCATTGTTTTCGTCAGCGCTCGCCTGGCCATGCTGGTGTTCCTGGGCGTCGGGCTGTACGTGCTGAACTATAGTCTGCTCGTGCCGCGGATCAAAAAAATCCAGCGGCGATACCGTCGCAAGCTCGAGCGGCTCAGCGGCATTGCACAGGAGAAGCTCACCGGCGCGATCGTCGTAAAAAGCTTCGGCCGGGAGCGCCAGGAAGCGCGCGACTTCGTCAAGCGGAACTTTGCCGCCGAGCGCGTCGCCCATCGCTTTCGCGATGCGACCGCCCGCTACCAGCTCTATAGCGGCATGGTGACCTACTCGACCTACAGCGTGCTGCTGCTGTATGGCGTGTACCTGGCCGTCCAGGGCGAGGTCAGCTATGGTGCCGTCACGGCCGTAACCGCCTACGCCATGCGGTTGCTCGTGCCGGCGGCGATGCTCGCCGAGCTGTCCAACCAGATCCAACAGGCCCGCGTCTCGCTCGACCGCATCTTCGAGCTCATGAACGCCCCGGCCGACCAGATCACCCAGACCGGCCTGCGGAAGGACAACCTCCAGGGCCGCGTCGAGCTGCGCGACGTGCACTTCCAGTACGAGCCCGGCAAGCCGGTGCTGCGCGGGCTGGACCTGACGGTCGAGCCGGGCATGAACGTCGCCCTCGTCGGCCAGACCGGCTGCGGCAAGAGCACGATCATCAACCTGCTCTACCGCTACTACGACGTCACGCAGGGCCAGTTGCTCATCGACGGCGTGGACATTCGCGAGTATGACGTCAGCTGGCTGCGTCACCGCATGGCGATCGTCCCGCAGGAGCCGATCATTCTCGATACGACCATCGCCGAGAACATCGCCTACGGCCGCCCCCACGCCGACCGCGATGCCATTGCCGAGGCGGCCTCGATGGCCGAGCTTGACGAGCTGCTCAATCGGCTCGACAAGGGCCTCGATACCGCCATCGGCGAGTATGGCGTGACGCTTTCGGTCGGCGAGAAGCAGAGGCTCTGCATTGCCCGAGCCATGCTCGCCGACCCGATCATCCTCATCCTCGACGAAGCCACCAGCAGCCTCGATACCAAAAGCGAAACCTCCATCCAGACCGCCCTGAAGCGCGTCATGCACAATCGAACGAGTTTCGTCGTAGCCCACCGGCTCAGCACGATCGTCCACTCCGACAAAATCGTCGTGCTGGATAACGGGCTGATTCACGAAGCCGGCACGCACGAGGAGCTGATGGAGATTGACGACGGGATGTACCGCAAGCTCTACCTGACCCAGACCCAGGCCGCCCACAACGCCACGCCATGAATCGTCTCAAGACATTCTGGGAGCACATCAATCAGCCGCTGCTGAACCCCGACCGGCGGAACGTCGATCACGGTGCGCTGTGGCGGCTGTATCGGTCGTACTTCATCCGTCCGCACCTCAAGCGGCTGTTGATTACCGTATTCTTTGGTTTCCTGGTGGGCCAGCCGATCTGGTATTTCTTCAGCGCCTGCGGGCGGTACATCGCCGACGACATCGTCCAGGTCGAACTCCAGGCCAAGGAGCGGGCCAAGTCCACCTCGGTGGATGTATCCTGGCCGGACGAGAACCGCACCTTCCAGCCCGACGCCCAGGTCGCCCTGCGCAGCAGTTGGAGCCAGCAACACGACCAGGCGGTCGGCCTGACCGTACCCGAGAAACTCCGTCGGCTGCGGAACCTCGCCCTGCTGATCTGCGCGGTGGTGCTGCTGCGTTACTTCGCCCATAAGGCCATGCAGAATGCCGGCATCATCGTCAGCCAGGACGTGAAATACCGCCTCCGCCAGACGCTCTACAACAAGCTCCACGCCCTGCCGATGCGGTATCACGACACGCAGTCGACGGGCAAGATGATGACCAATCTCTTCAGCGACGTCGAGGTCATCCACAACCAGCCGATGATGCTGACGTTCGCCATCCCGATGAATATCGCCACCATGGTCATCGGGCTGGTGATTCTGCTGGGCATCGACGTGAAGTTGAGCCTGCTGGTGCTGCTGGCCCTGCCGGCCTACGCACTGACCTACCGCTTCTTCCACAAGAGGCTGCGGACCGTCAACACCAACCTCCGCGAACGCCAGGGCTGGCTCAACGGATACATCAACAATCGCGTGCGGAACTTCTACCTCGTCAAGAGCTTCGTCCGCGAGCGGTTCGAGGGGATCGACTTCCTCCGCCGCAATCGGCCGATCATCCAGGACGCCATCACCAACAGCCTGCTCGGCGCGCTATTCACCGCAGC
Organism: uncultured Planctomycetaceae bacterium; assembly: GCA_964497475.1. GTDB lineage: Bacteria > Planctomycetota > Phycisphaerae > SM23-33 > SM23-33 > CAZCDM01. The sequence goes on along the minus strand of CAZCDM010000181.1, from coordinate 1,811 downwards.
CTGCGGTGTCATCAGCGGAGTGTGCATGGTGGCGGTACTCTGGCTCGGCGCGCTGCGCGTGCGCGACGGGCAGATGACTCTCGGCACGCTGCTGCTGTTCTACGCATCGGCTGGACTCATGTTCTCGCCCGTAGCGCAGCTGGCGACCCATATCACCACCCTGCATTGCCTCGCCGCTGTCGCGCACAAAATCGTCCGCGTGCTCGACGAACCCATCAGCATCGCCAATGCCGAAAACCCCATCGCCCTGCCCGATCAGCCGCCCAGCCTGGAGTTCCGCAACGTTACGATGCACTACGACGCCAATCGCGACCCGGCCCTGAAGGACATCAGCTTCTCGATCCCGGCCGGCCATACCCTCTGCGTGATGGGCCCCAGCGGCGCCGGCAAGAGCACTCTGGCCAGGCTCGCCTGCCGAATCTACGACCCCACCGGCGGCGAGATTTTCCTCGACGGCCTGGACATCCGCTCCTACCGCCTCGGCGACCTGCGCGACAAGCTCGGGTACGTCCACCAGGAGCCGATCATCTTCGACGGTACGATCCGCCAGAATATTTCCTATGGCTCAGAACAGGCCCCCCCGCAGCAGATGGTCTCCGCCGCCCGCAACGCGCAGATTCACGACTTCATCCAACGGTTGCCCGAACGCTACGACACCATCACCGCCGAGCGAGGCCTGACCCTCTCCGGCGGGCAGAAGCAGCGCGTCAACCTCGCCCGCGTGCTGCTCTACGAGCCCCTGCTGCTCGTGCTCGACGACTGCACCAGCGCCCTCGATGCCGAAACCGAGGTCAAGCTCATCAACCGTTTCGAGCAGGCCCTGGCCAGGCGAACCGCCATCCTCGTGACCCACCGCATCAGCATCGCCATGAAATGCGATACCGTTCTGATCCTCGAAGAGGGTAGAATTGCAGAGCACGGCCGGCCCGCGGACCTGCTCGCCTCGGGCGGCACGTTCCGAGCGATGCACGAACTGCAAAACGAGAAACCCTCAACCCCAGCCGCACAACCAACATCATGACAGCCTCCCCGCATCAATCTGACAACACCAAATCCCGCCCGCCGCGTAACAAACCCAAGCCCCGGCGGGTCCGCAAAATTCTCATGACGTTCGTGCTGGCCGTTGTTGGCGCAGTCGTCCTGGCTGCGTTTCTGCCCGCAACCCGATGGGCCGAAGGGTCCGGCTACGTCATGACCGACGACGAAGCCGAAATCCGCCCCAGCGTCCAGGGCGCCATCCAGGACTGGCTCGTCAACAGCGGCGATCTCGTCGCCGAGGATCAGCCCGTCATCCAACTGAACGACAAGGTTCAAGTCGCTGCTCTGGAAGGGGCCCAGAAACAGCAGATGGAAGCCGAGGCCCGGCTGGACCATCGCAAAAAACGCATCGCCCTGGCCGACAAGCAGCGCGAGGAACAGGTCAAACGCGCCGAGCAGAAGCTCAAACTCGCCAGCGATCAGTTGGAAAAAATGGAGGCCGCCCAAAGCCAGGCCATCTCCGAGCGCGAACTGGAAGAGGCCCGCCTGAAAGTCCAGGTCGCCACCAGCGAGCTGAAGGAACTCAAGCTCTCCAGCAACGAGGTCGAAGAGCAGGAACTCGAAATGCTCAACGAGCAGCTCGCCGCCGCTCGCAAGAAGGTCGAGCTGTGTCAGGCGGAACTGGACCTGCGGAAGATTCGCTCGCCCCTGGCCGGGACGATCTACTTCAACAGCTTCGAGCCCGGCGAGGTCGTCAAACCCGAGCATGTCCTCGGGCAGGTCTTCGACCGCAGCCGATGGATCGTCAAGCTCAAGGTCGGCGAGAAAGACCT
>CAZCDM010000180.1:0-4917 GCA_964497475.1 uncultured Planctomycetaceae bacterium | reverse complement strand
CTTTGCCGCCGGAGGGGTTTTGTAAACACAAAATCACGGCAGTGCCATTCGTAACAGCCCCTTATGCAAAAAGTGCTTCGACGAAGGCGTCGGGGTCGAAGGGTTCGATATCTTCGTAGCCTTCGCCGAGGCCGACGAATTTGACCGGCAGGTCGATTTCTTTTCGGATGGCGACGACAATGCCGCCCTTGGCCGTGCCGTCGAGCTTGGCCAGGACAATGCCCGTCACGTCGATGGCCTTCTGGAAGCTGCTGGCCTGGCTGATGGCGTTCTGCCCGGTGGTCGCGTCGAGGACGAGCAGCACCTCGTGCGGGCCGGCGGGGATTTTGCGGCGGACGATGTCGCGAATCTTGATCAGCTCGCGCATCAGGGATTCTTCGGTGTGCAGGCGCCCGGCCGTGTCGATCAGCAGCACGTCGGCCTTGCGGGCCAGGGCGGCATCGCAGGCATCGAAGGCGACCGACGCCGGATCGCCGCTGCCCTTGACCAGGTCGCAGCCGATGCGGTCGGCCCAGACGGTCAACTGCTCGACGGCCGCGGCGCGGAACGTATCAGCCGCAGCCAGGACCACTTTTTTGCCCTGCTGGTGGAACTGCCACGCCAGCTTCGCCACCGATGTCGTCTTGCCCGTGCCATTGACGCCGGCGACGAGAATCACCGTCGGCCCGTCCGGCGCGAAGCGGATCGACCGATCCGTCTCGGGCCAGTAGCTCTTGAGTTCCCGCTTGAGGAAATCGATGACCTCCTCGCCCTTGTCGATCTGCCCGTCGCGGGCCGCGTTCTGCAGGTCGCTGCAGATTTGCGTAGCACTCTTGACGCCGATGTCGGCCTGGATGAGCTGGGCTTCGAGATCGTCCAGCAGGTCCTGGTCGACCTTCCGCCCGACGAGCATGCTCTTGAGCTGCCCGACGAATCGCTGCTTGGTCCGGCTCAGGCCACGGGCGAGTTTTTTCAGCAGGGCCATGTCAGTCCTTTCCGTCTGGCTTGGGCGAGGGCTTGGCGTGGCTGAGTTCCTCGACGATCGCATCGAGCACGCCGTTGATGAATCGCGGGCTCTCGGAGGTCGAGAATTCCTTGGCCAATTTGAGCGACTCGGAGATGACCACTTTGCTCGGAGCGTGGTCGGTGGTCAGTTCCCACGTGGCCAGGCGCAGGATGTTGCGGTCCACCAGGGCCAGGCGGTGTAGCTCCCACTTGCGGGCGTGGCGGGCCAGCAGCTCGTCGCTGACCGGGCGGGCATCGAAGGCCTTGCGGAGCATCATCATCGCGCGGTCGACGAGCAGGGAACTCTCCCGGCTGTCGTTGATGAACTGTTCCACCCCGGGCCAGGCCGATGTGCCCTGGCTGTCGAGGCAGCAAAGCCCCTGCATGGCCAGGCGACGCGCTCGATGGTTTTGGCTCACGCAAACTCTCCCGGTGCGGCTTGGCGGGTTACGAGGGCAGTTGGCCGAGGAGGTTGGTCATTTCCATCGCGGCCAGGGCGGCTTCGGCGCCCTTGTTGCCCTGCTTGGCTCCGGCGCGGTCGACGGCCTGCTCGATGGTGTCGCACGTCAGCACGCCGAAGATGCACGGCGTGTCGGTCTGGAGGCTCACCTGGGCGACGCCCTTGGCGACCTCGGAGGCGACGTACTGGTAGTGGTCCGTCCCGCCGCGGATGACCGCGCCGAGGCAGATCACGGCTGCGTACTGACCGCTGCGGGCCAGACGACCGGCCAGCAGGGGAATCTCGAAGCTGCCCGGCGACCAGACGACTTCGATACTGTCTTCGCTCACGCCGTGACGGGTCAGGGCGTCGATGGCGCCGCCCAGCAGCTTGCCCGTAATGAACTCGTTGAATCGGCTCACCAGCAGGGCGAACTTCGCGCCGGCGGGAGCTGTCAGTTGTCCTTGGATTTCTTTCATGATGGTTCTCCGGGGGCCGGGTCCAGAGTCGGCCGCGTCTTGCAGTATACGATCCTCGCTGTCGGTTGCAAGCGTGCGGCGGTACAATGCCCCCATGACCTCGCCCTTTGCCCATGAGCTGACCGTACCGCTTGCCGCGCCGGCGGTGGTGCTGGCCGTCGGAGCCGAGCTGAAAAGCTCGCTCTGTCGTCTGGTCGATGGCCAGGCCGAGCTGACCGATTCGCTGGGCCACCTGGCCGAGCCGGACGTGTATCGGGCGTTTCTTGCCCTGGCCGGGCCGATGGTGGCCGACCTGCCGGCCGGGGCGGTGATCGCCTGCGACGCCCACCCGGGTTATGCAGCCACGCAGTTTGCCCGCCAGACGGGCCGGGCCGTGGTTGCGGTGCAGCATCACCGGGCGCACCTGGCTGCGGCGATGGCAGAGAACGGCCTGGCCGGGCCGACGCTGGGCGTGATCGCCGACGGGACCGGCTATGGCGATGACGGGTCGGTCTGGGGGTGCGAGATATTCGCAGCCGAGAGCTTCGGGCGGATCGACCGCGTCGCGAGTTTGCTGGAGTTCGGGCTGATCGGGGGCGACCGTGCCGCGATTGACACATGGCGGCCGGCGCTTGGATTGTGCGTGCGAACCTTCGGGCCGGACTGGCCGGCGGAGGTCGAAGCACTCTTCGGCGGGATCGACGTCGAGGCGGTGGCTGTTTCCCGTCAGCGGTTGGAGGCGGGGCGAGGCATTGCGACGAGCAGTCTGGGGCGGGTGTTCGACGGCGTGGCCTTTTTGCTGGGGCTGTGCGAAGCCAATGACAGCGAGGCCGCTGCTCCGATTGCCGTCGAGGCCGCCGCCCGGCGGGCAGGTCCGGCCGAGCCGCTGGCTGCGACATGGGACCGCAGCGTGCCCCCGGCCCGGCTGAACTGGAGGCCGATGGTGCGGGAACTCATCGAACGTCGCGAAGCGGGTGAAAAGGCCGATCGGCTGGCGGCGGCGTTTCACGAAACGATCGCCCGCCGCCTGGCTGAGGACGTGTTGCATCAGGCCCAGCGGCTCGACTGCAGGCAGGTCGCGCTGTCGGGCGGGTGTTTTTATAATACGATCCTCTCGGCCCGGCTGGCGGAATTGCTCGGCTCGGGCGGGCTGACGGTGTATACTCACAAGAGGCTCTCTCCGGGCGATCCGTGCGTGGCCCTGGGCCAGGCTGTCATCGCCGCGGCTACAATGAATGAGAAAAACGAACCCGGCCCGTGACGCGAAGCGCGATGGTTTGTTAAAAACTCATGGAACGGTTTGCATACGCATGGCAGTGATTGTCACCCTGAGCGAAGCCCATACGGGCAAGCCGAAGGGTCTTTTCGCGTAAAGATTCTTCGCCTTCGCTCAGAATGACACCTTGCTTGCGGCATGGGCGTACAACGTTGTGGGCAGCCGTTCCATTTGCGAGCTGCTATTTCCTGCGGAGAATGATCATGTGCTTAGCGGTACCCGGTAAAATCGTATCTGTCAGCGAGGTCCCGGCCGATGCTCCGGGCGAGCTGGCGATGGTCGACTTCCAAGGCTCGCAGGTGGAGGTCTCGCTGGCGATGACACCCGAGGCAGGCCCCGGCGACTGGGTGTTGGTGCATGCGGGCTTTGCCATTACGCAACTCGACGAGGCCGAGGCGATGGAGACGTTCGAATCGCTCCGCCTGGCCTTGGGCGACGAGATCGAACTGCCCGGCCCGGATGGAGCGTCATGACCCGCCCGGCCATGGGGCAGCTGGTGGCCCGGCTGGACGAACTCTGCCGGCCGATGGATCGCGTGCAGATTATGGAAGTGTGCGGCACGCATACGGTGAGCCTGTTTCGCACGGGCGTCAAAAGCCTCCTGCCGGCGAACCTTCGTCTGGTTTCGGGCCCGGGCTGTCCGGTGTGCGTCACGCCGCAGGGGTATATCGACACTGCCTGCGAGCTGGCCGGCCGGAGCGACGTGACCATCGCGACCTATGGCGACATGGTGCGCGTGCCGGGCCAGCAGGCGAGCCTGGCCACGATGCGGTCGGCTGGGGCGTCGGTGGCGGTGGTCTACTCGGCGCGGGATGCGCTGGCCCTGGCCCGCAAAGACCCCGGGCGGACGGTGGTCTTCCTGGCGGTGGGGTTCGAGACGACGGCCCCGGCTACGGCCGCGACGCTGCTGGAGGCGCGGCAGGGCGGGGTGGATAACTTTACGATTCTCGACGGCCATAAGCTTGTCGTCCCAGCCATGGAGGCGTTGCTCTCGGCCGGCGAGGTGCCGATTGACGGTTTCCTCTGTCCGGGCCATGTCAGTGTCATCATCGGGGCCGATGCGTACCGCCCGGTGGTGGAGAAGTACCGCAAGCCGTGCGTGGTGGCGGGCTTCGAGGCCGAGGCGATGGTCGCGGCGATCCTGGCTGTGGTGGCCCAGCACGCCGCCGGCGAGGCGAAGATCGAAAACGAGTACGGCCCGGTCGTGCGGGGGCAGGGCAATGCTCAGGCGATGGCGATGATCGATCGCGTCTTCGAGTGGGCCGATGTCGACTGGCGGGCGATGGGCACGCTGCCGGGCAGCGGCCTGGCGCTGCGGCGCGAGTTCGCCGACTTCGACGCATGCAGCCGGCTGGGGGTGACCATCGGCCCGGATACGCCCAAGGCGGGCTGCCGCTGCGGCGAGGTCATCCAGGGCAAGGTCCTGCCGAAGGATTGTCCGATGTTCGGCCAGGCCTGCACACCGACCAATCCCATCGGCCCGTGCATGGTCAGCTCGGAAGGCGCCTGCGCAGCCTGGTTCAAATACGGCGCGTGATTCGCCGGGCGAACAGCAGTAGTCCACGAATGGCACGAAGGGCGCGAATGAACAGAAGTGACAGCAGGCAAGTACGGCTGCGTTTATGCTGTTGGGCACCTTGAAAAATTCACTTTTTGGCCTCGCTGGTCTTTTCGCTCCCTGGCGGCATCGCAAAAAACGGCGGAATATCCTGACTTCAACATTGGGACACCCAATCAATGGAGCAGGTCGTAGAGGGCCT
>CAZCDM010000179.1:0-4977 GCA_964497475.1 uncultured Planctomycetaceae bacterium | reverse complement strand
CTAGAGCATTGTGCAAAACAGATGTCGTTTCGCATGGTGTCATTCTGAACGAAGCGGCTTGCCGGGTAAGCCGCAAAGCGGAAGAATCTTTCCGCGAAAAGACCCATCGGCCTGCCCATAGGGCTTTGCTCTGGGCGAGAACGGCATGACAGAATGTATGCAAAATGCCCTAGCCGATTTTGCCTTCGGTCCCGGTCAGCAGTCGGCGGATATTGCTGCGGTGACGCACGATGACCAGACCGGCCATGACGACCGCGAAGGCTTCCATCGGCCAGAGGGCCACCAGGCGGCCGCCCCCGCCGGCCAGGGCGTTGAACCCCGCCAGCAGGGCCAGGAACGCCAGAGCAGCGACGATACTCGCCAGCGACACATACCGGCTGATGAGCACCACGAGGATCCACACGCCAAACGCGCCCAGGCCCGGCCAGGTGAAATACGGCACCATACCCAGCACGACCCCCAGCGACGTGGCCACGCCCTTGCCGCCGCGGAATCGCAGGAACAGCGAAAAGACGTGCCCCAGAATGCAGGCTGACCCCGCCAGCAGCCAGGCCAGTTGCTGCAGCGCCGAGGGCACGTCCGAGCCGATCGCGCCCAGCAGCCAACCGGCCAGCACGACCGGCACGAACCCCTTGGCCAGGTCCAGCAGGAAGCAGAGATACCCCCACGGCCGGCCCAGGGCTCGGCTGACGTTGGTCGCACCGACGTTCCCGCTGCCCACGCTGCGAAGGTTCACCCCCTTGGCCCGTGACAGCAGCACACCCCACGGAATCGAACCGACCAGGTAGCACCCCAGCGGTGCCAGGCCGAACCAGGTCACCGGATGATCGATCATGATGCAGGCTCCTTCCCACGCGATGCGAGGATGTCGCGATAGAGTTCTTCCAGCTGCGCAACGTGTCGGTCGATGGAAATCGACTCGGCCCGGCGGGAACAGACCTGCGCCACGCGAGCCCGCTCGGCCGGGTCGGCCATTTCATCCAGGGCGGCCAGCAGGCCCGCATCATCGGCCGGGGTGTCGATCACCCACCCGCCGCCGTCAGCCAGCAGCTCGGCCGCCCCGTTGCGTGCGGTGGTAATCGCCGGCAGCGACAAGCCGACCGCCTCGAGGACGACCCGGCTGCACGCATCGTACCAGCTCAGCAGCACCACGCCGTCGGCACCGGCGTAGCAGGGCCAGATGTCTTCGGCCGGGGGTGCGAAATGAACCCGCTCGCCCAGCCCCAGCCGCCCGGCCAACCGGCGGAACGGCTCATCCCGGCGATCGCCCAGAAAGACCATGTGCATCGCGGGCCCATCCGGGCAGCTTCGCTGCCAGCGGGCCAGGCCGGTGATTGCTTCGGCAACGCCCTTGAGGCGATAGTTGGCAGCCGGGCAGAGCAAAACCACCGCATCGTCTGCGATGGCCCATGCCCGCCGCCGCTCCTGCCGCCAAGACGCGACGGGTTGGCTGCCGCGCGGCGGAACCGCCACGCCGTTGAAGATCACTCGCATGTTCCTGCGCCGACCATAGTACTGCTCGAACTCACCGGCGACCATGCGGCTGTTGGGTGCGATCCAAACCTGAGGGTTGGCGGCCAGCCTCTGCTCGCTGCGTGCAAGCAGCCGGCGGTGAGCATTCAGCCCATTGCCCATGCGGTGCAGCCATCGACCCAGCGGACCACGACGCAGCCGGGCGGTTTCCGCCTGGGCAGGCACGCTGCCGCCGCGTGGCTGATAGACATCCGCAAACTCGGCCGGCAGCATCGCATGGGCGATATCGAACGACTCGGCAGCACAGGTTGATTTCGCATCGGCCAGGAAGTTCCTCAGCCGAGCCCGTCGCGCGCCCCCCCGCCACCCCAATGCGGTCACACGCACATCCTCACTCTGCCACCCACCCGTCTGACAAAGCACGGTGACCGCATGGCCCCGTCGGGCCAGCTCACTGGCTACCTGGGCCGTCGAGGCCTCCCGCCCGCCTCGGGCCGGGTCCATCCGTTCGATGAGCAGAGCGATGTTCACCGGCGATGCTTCTTTCGCTTGCGGCCCGGGCCAGCCTGCGACTGCTGCTTGCGCTTCTGGCGATTCTGATCGTGCTGCTGAATCTTCCGGACCTTGCGGTCGATGGCCTGGTTCCACGGTACGAGATCGTCGGGCACTTCGGTATCGAGATAGCCCATGAGAAAGAGCGTCCAGTATCGCTCGACCCACAGCCAGGGCATGGAGTATTTCAGTTGGGCGAGGTCCTTGACCTGCCAGCGACGCTGCCGCCAGCGACATGGGCGAAACACCCTCGCCAGGTCGATAAGGTTCAGGTCGATGCGGCCTTCGTGCTCGTACAGGAAGATGTGCGATGCGTAGAGGTCGCGGTGGACCAGCCCCAGGCCGTGCAGCCCGCGGACCAGCTCGACCAGCCGGGCCGTCATGACTTCAATGAGCTCACCGTCCTTGATGTGGCGGGTCAAAAACTCCTCGCCGATGCGTTCCAGGGCATCGCCCGGCACGGCCGATACGAGCACGAAGCTGCGCCCCACGCCGAGGTGGCCGATCTCGACGCCGCAGGCAATGTTCCGCATGGTCGGCACATTCCCGGCCCGCAGCGCCGCGATCGTCTCGTACTCCCGCAGGGCGACGCAATCACCGCCCCGTCCGGTCAATCGGCAAAGCAATCGTTCATGCATCGGGCGGGCTTCGTAGCGTTTGAGGTACAGCTCCCAGGAGCGGCTCTTGCCGTCGCTGACTTCAATGCGGATACGCGCCCGCCGACCCAGGCCCGGCTTGGCCAGCAACTCGCCATCGCGAAAAGCAAAGGCCCCCTCGATGGTGTCCAACCGATGGGCGCGAATCCATTCCACGAGGAACGGGTCCAGGCGGGATTCGTCGAAGTGGATCATGCCCTGCCCTCCGCCCGGGTCAAGCCGAGCAGTTCGGCAGCGGCCTGATAAACGGTCTCCACGCCGATGGAGGTCATGCACTGATGAAAGTTCGGTGAGTCGCTCGGCAAGGGGCAGACCTTTTCCTGGCAGGGAGCGCAATCGACGGACGCGGAGACCAATCGCTCGCGTGGTGCGTCGAGTGTCGTCCAGGCTGGGTCGGTACTGCCGAAGATCGTCACGACCGCCGCACCGCAGGCCACGCCGATATGGCGGGCGCCGGTGTCGTTGGTCACCAGCAGATCGCAGCGGGCCAGAAGGCTTTTGAGCAGCGGGATGGAATTGTCCCGCCGCGAGAAATCCAGCAGGACCGGCCCGGTCATGGCCTCGACGACGGCGGCGGCGAGGTACTGTTCACCCGGCGCGGCGTTGACGATGATCTGGGCGTTGCGGGTTTCGATGAGGCGGTCGGCGAGATCGGCATAGCGTTGCGTGGGCCAGAGTTTGCTCGGCCCGAAGGCTCCGCCGGGGTTGAGCATGACCAGCGGCCGGGCCGGGTCGAAAGCGACCTCGCTGAGCAGGTTCGCGGCGAGGGCTTCCTCGTATGCAAGGCGAAGCGCGCGGTCGGTCACCGTCAGGCCCAGATGCTCGATGAGATCGATGTAATACTCCCGCGCGGGATAGACCCGCAGCGAGCCGTCGGGATTGCGCGGCGGGATTGGGCCGCCAGACAGCAGCCAACTGCGGCCGTCGCGTCGGTAGCCGATCACGTGGCCGGCCCCGCCGAGCCGGGCTGTCATCGCCGAGCGGAAACTGTTCGGCAGCAGCAGGGCCAGGTCAATCGGCCCGGCCCGGCGAATGGCGCCAGCGGTGCGCAGCGTCTCGCCAAAGCCTCGGCGGATCGGTATGGTCTCGTCGCAGAGGGTTTCATCGCCGACGGTCGCCAGCGGAGCGGCCCGGCCGAGGAAAAGCACCCGGGCTTGCGGACAGCCCGCCCGCAGGGCCGCCAGGGCTGGCGTGGCCATGACGGCATCGCCCACCCAGTTGGGCAGGGCCAGCAGAATCGTCTGCGCCTCGGAGATCAGCGTGCTTGAAGTCATACCGGAATTACGGCTGGAAAATCGGCGGAGGGTTGTCGGCCAGGTCCGACCAGGTTTTGCGATGCGTGAGCTGCGAGCCCTGCAGCCAGGGGTTGTTGACGACCACACAGGTCATGCCCAGGTTCACGAAGGCCTTGGCGGCCAGGTCGGAACTGCACACGCCGACACGCAGGTTGGGGAATTGTCGTACGAGGTCTTCGAGCTGGCTGACCAGGCGCGTTTCGATTTTCACGCGGGGGATCTTGAACTTGCCCTCGCGCACGATATGCCAGTTCTTCCGCTGCCACTGGAGAATCGGCCCGTCGGGAAATCCGCCGGACTCGAGTCGATCATGCAGCTGTCGCATGGTCGGGTCGTCGCGACGGGTCAGATAGAGCACATGAGCATGGGCTGCCAGGGTGCGGATGGCGCGGACGGCTTCGTCGCTGGCATAAAGCACGCCGCCGGGCAGGGAGTCGAGGTCGACAGCCACCACCGGCCGGGCCGGGTCCCAGACGTACAGCGGTACGACGCGGACGATCTCCTCGCCCTCGGCGTCGAGCATGGCCACCCGCAGCTGATACGTGCCCGGCTGGTTCCGCACGGGCGCATCGATCATGGGGATATGCACGCCGGCATAGCCGAGGTCGTCGGTATGGGCCGCCCGTAGAGGCCCCCGCAACGATCGGCTGTCAGGATCAGCATCGCCGGGCAGGACGCGGAAGCGAATAGCCGCCTTGGGGACGGGCATGGCCAGGACGAAAAAGTCATTCCGCTGCAGCCGCGCAACGGCCACGGCTGCGTCGTCCTGCGAGGCCAGCGCATCGGGAGCCGAGAGGATATAGTACCCGCCACACCCGGTCGCGGAAAAACAGGCGGCGATGAGGATCAGAGCTGTGCGAACCATTCCCACAGCATACGCAGGGGGCTTGGGCGTTGTCAAATGAACCCCGGGCCGTCGCAGGCAGAGCACGCGGGCGGTGCGCATAAAAAAAAACACCCACCGATGTCCTATCGACAAGGGTGGGTGTCTTGTTCTGCGA
>CAZCDM010000178.1:0-5015 GCA_964497475.1 uncultured Planctomycetaceae bacterium | reverse complement strand
GAAAGCGAAAATCCTACGCGATATCCGAATTTGAATTTTTCAAAGTACCCTTATGGCCTGGGTGGGCCGGTCGATGCCATTCACGCCGTTTTACCTGCCGGGCGTGCTTTGCACAAGGGGATTGTGCATCGTCCCCCCTGGCGAGTAAGATGGCCGCCTGCTTTTTTCAGACACCGGCAGCAAGCGCCGCTACAATCGCCTTGCCGGACGAGCACGAACCCTCCGGCGCGGTGGCCCGGCGGCACGGCAATCTACACCACCACGTAAAGGACGTAACACGATGACGCAACCGAAATGGCACAGCCAGGCCCGCCTGGGCATGTTCATTCACTGGGGCCTGTACAGCTGCGGCGCCCGCCACGAGTGGGTCCGCAAGCTCGAAGAGACCCCCGACGAGGAGTACAACCGCTACCTCGATTACTTCACCGCAGACCAGTACGACCCCAAACGCTGGGCCCGCATCGCCCGCCAGGCCGGCATGAAGTATTTCGTCATCACCACCAAGCACCACGAGGGCTTCTGCCTGTGGGACAGCAAGTACACCGACTTCAAAGCCCCCAACTCCGCCGCCGGGCGCGACCTGCTGACGCCGATGGTCGAAGCCTTCCGCGAGGAGGGCCTGAGGGTCGGGCTATACTACTCGCTGATCGACTGGCATCACCCGCACTTCCAGATCGACAGCGTCCACCCGCTGAGCAATCACCCCGACCGCGCCAAACTCAACGCCGAGCGAGACCCGGCCATCTACCGAGAGTACCTCCACAACCAGGTCCGCGAGCTGCTGACGGACTTCGGCAAGATCGAACAGCTGTTCTTCGACTTCACCTACCCCGAGGCCTTCGCTTGGCCTCCGGGCATGGAGGAAGACTGGCACGGCACGACGGCCGAAACCTGGGGCGCCGCCGAGCTGGTCCAGATGATCCGCCAGCTCCAGCCCGAAATCCTCATCAACGACCGCCTCGGCCTGCGCGACGACCCATCCACCTGGGACTTCCTGACCCCCGAGCAGTTCGAGCCGCCCACCTGGCCGATGTGCAACGGCAAGCGGGCCGTCTGGGAAGCCAATCAGACCTTCAGCGGCTCGTGGGGCTACTACCGCGACGAGTACACCTGGAAAAGCACCCCCATGCTCATCCGCATGCTGGTCAACACCGTCAGCAAGGGGGGCAATCTGCTTCTCAACGTCGGGCCCACCGCTCGCGGGCAGATCGAACCCCGCGCGATCGAACGCCTCGACAAGATGGGCCAGTGGATGGACCTCCACGGCCAGGCCATCTACGGTTGCACCGCCGCGCCCGAGCAATGGACCCCGCCACGCGACTGCCGCTACACCTGGAACCCCGAGACCAACAAGCTCTACGTACACGTCTACGCCTGGCCGTTCAAGGTTCTGCGCCTGCCGGGCATGGAGGGCAAGATCAAGTACGCCCAGATGCTTCACGACGGCTCGGAACTCTTCGCCCGCATCGACCCCTGGGTGCAGGACCAGCTCAATATCCTCAACCCCGACCAGTCCGCCGCTGATGCCTACGTCGAACTGCCCGTCCAGGAGCCCGACGTGGCCGTGCCCGTCATCGAACTGACCATCGACCCCGCCGCCGTACCGGCCGGGTAACCCGGAGCCCCATGCCATCTCCCACAGACAACCCCGTCGCCATGGCCATCGCGGCCCATCCGGACGACATCGAGTTCATGATGGCCGGCACGCTGGCCCGGCTCGGCCAGGCCGGCTGGGCCCTGCACACCATGAACCTCGCCAACGGCAGCTGCGGGTCGATGACGCTCGGCCCGGCGGAAATCGCCGCCATCCGCACCGCCGAGGCCCGCGCCGCCGCCGATGCGCTCGGCGCAACCTTCCACGAGCCGCTCTGCAACGATGTCGAAATCTTTTACTGCGACGAGCTCCTCCGCCGGCTGGGGGCGGTCATCCGCGACGTCGCCCCGACGGTCCTCCTGCTGCAGAGCCCGGCCGACTACATGGAAGATCACCAGAACACCGCCCGCCTCGGCGTCACGGCTGCGTTCTGTCGCTCCGTGCCGAACTGGGCGACCAACCCGCCCCGGCCGACCGTCGCAGGCGACCTGGCTGTCTACCACGCCATGCCCTACCACCTCATCGACCAGCTCCGCCAGCCCGTCACGCCGGAGTTCTGCGTCGACGTCACCGACGTCATGGACGCCAAGCGGGCCGCCCTGGCCTGCCACGCCAGCCAGAAACAATGGCTCGACGACAGCCAGGGCCTCGACAGCTACATCCACACCATGGACCATATGACCCGTCGCGTCGGCGAGATGACCGACCGATTCGATTTCGCCGAAGGCTGGCGACGTCACTCGCATATGGGCTTTGGCCCGGAGAGCTTCGACCCCCTGGGCGAAACCCTCGCACAACACATTCACACCATGCACCCATAAGGAGCACGCCATGAGCCGCCCGATCAGCAAAGTCGCCCCCGAATGGTGGGACTACACCACGCTGGAACCCGACCTCGTCGAACAGGCCGCCCGACTGACCGCCGAGGACATGCTCGCCCTGAGTCGCGACGGCTTCCGCGTGGTCTTCTACGATACCCTCGAAGAGTTCTACGCCGCCGAGGCGCTGGAGTATATCGAGGCCTGGCGCCAATCCACCCCAGACAACCCGGCCGGCATCTGCGGGCCCATCGGCCCGACCGAACAACTCCCCATCGTGGCCCGCATGGTCAACGCCCTGAACCTCAACCTCGCCGAGGCACACTTCTGGGGCATGGACGAGTGGGTCGAAGACGGCAAGCCCGTCCTGCCGGACCATCCGCTGAGCTTCGCCAAGGCCGACCGCGAAATGTGCTTCGACCGCATCCGCCCGGACCTGGCCATGCCCGATGCGAACCTGCACTTTCCCTCCGGCGATCTCGACGCCTACAGCAGGAGCTACGACGACATCCGCTGCGTGGTCATGCAGGGCGGCCAGGGCGACGTCAAGCACTGGGCCTTCAACGACCCGCTCAAACGCCAGGGCCCCTACGCCGACGCCCCGCCCAGCCCCGAGGAATACCGCACCCTCGCCACCCGCGTCGTCGACCTGCACCCCCTGACCGTCGCCCAGAACGCACGCACCTCCGGCGGCGGGAACATCTCCCTCGTGCCGACCCGCGCCTGCACCGTCGGCCCGGTCGAAACCTTCAAGGCCGAGCGCGTCTCCATCTGGCACGCCGGCACGCACGACAACGCCTTCGGCATGAGGCTGACCTCCCTGATGATCGGCAAACAACTGCCCGACTCGGCCGTGCCCATGAGCCTGCTGGCCGACCACCCCAACGTCCAGTTCAACTTCTACCGCCCTGCCATCGGCTCCTGCGATGTCGAAATGCACTGACCCACAACCCGTCCGGGCGGCCCTGCTGCCGCTCTACCTCGAACTCTACGACCGCATCATGCCCGAACGGCGCGATGCGTACGGCAGCTTTCTCGACCGCATCGTAGCCGCCCACGCCCAGGTCGGCGTCGAACTGACCGTCCTGCCCATCTGCCGAGTCGCAGCCGAGTTCAACGACGCCATCGCCCAGGCCGAACAGCTCGGCGCATGCGCCATCGTCACGGTGCACCTGGCCTACTCGCCGTCGCTGGAATCCATCGACGCGCTGTGCAACACCCCCCTGCCCATCGTCATGCTCGATACGACCATGGACGTCGCCTTCGGCCCGGACACGCCGGCCGATCGCATCATGTACAACCACGGCATCCATGGCGTGATGGACCTGGCCTCGATGCTTCGCCGACGAGGCCGACCGTTCCAGATCATCGCCGGGCACCTCGACGACCCGGCCGTGGTACGACGCTCGGCCGATGGCGTCCGCGCCGCCCGTGCCGCAGCCGAAATGCAAGGTAACATCGCCCTGCGCGTGGGGCAGGCCTTTCAGGGCATGGGCGACTTCACCGTGGCCGAGTCGCTCCTGGCCGAGCAGTTCGGCCTGACCGTCCGCCAGCTCGACCTGGCCGACCTCGACCGCGCCATCCAAGCCGTCACCGACGACGACGTCGCCGCCGAGATCGACCGCGACCGCGAGCGCTACGACTGCGACCTCGACCAGGCCGTCCACCGCCGGGCCAATCGCGTGGGCCTGGGCTTGCGACGCCTCCTTGCCGAGCACAGCGCCAACGCCCTCAGCGTGAACTTCGAAGCCTTCGACCGCGCAGACCGCCCGGCCGAGACCATGCCCTTCCTCGAACTGTCCAAGGCCATGGCACGCGGCGTCGGCTACGCCGGCGAGGGCGACGTGCTCACGGCCAACCTCGTCGGCGCGTTGATGCGCAGCTTCCCGGCCGCCAGCTTCACCGAAATCTTCTGCCCCGACTGGGCCGGCGGCAGCCTCTTCCTGTCCCACATGGGCGAGATCAACCCCGCCATCGCGGCCACCCGGGCCCGCATCTTCGAAAAGCCCCTGCCCTTCCTCGGCTCGAACGCCCCGGCCATCCTCACCTGCGCAGTCCAGCCAGGCCCGGCGACGTTCGTAAACCTCGCCCCCGGCCCGGACGATTCCTTCTCACTGATCGTCGCGCCCGTCGAGGTCCTCGACGAAGGTGACGCGCTCGACGAGGCAATGAAAAACACCATCCGCACCTGGGTCCGCCCGGCCCGGCCCGTCGCGGAATTCCTCGAAGCCTACAGCCTCGCCGGCGGCACGCACCACAGCGCAATCGTTCTGGGCGACCGTGCCGAGGCTCTCTGCGGACTGGCCGGGATGCTCAACATCCCCGCCATCCGCATCGACTGATCGGCCAGGCCCATGCCTGCTTACCGCCGAAGGTACGCACGGCAGGCGATGAATCGGGGCATACTCGGCGGCAACTGTGAACTCAATCGAAAACTCCACCTGCCTGTCAATCCGCCACGTTTTTTGCCAGTGCCCGTGTTCATCGGACCAATCTCACTACGCCCGGCGGGATTCGAACAATAGGCGAAAACCCCAGGAAAATCGAGGTGTTTCCTGACTTCAACATTGGGACACCCAATCAATGGAGCAGGTCGTAGAGGG
>CAZCDM010000177.1:0-5025 GCA_964497475.1 uncultured Planctomycetaceae bacterium | reverse complement strand
CTTGTAAAACAAAGACTTACAGCGCAATCCAAAGGGGATGTCGAAGTCAGGAGACCCTTCGGCTTCGCCCTGCGGGCTTCGCTCAGGGTGACAATAGGATATGGCTGGCGGGGTTCCCATCCCGCCAGCGATGACGACGCGGCTGTTCTGATGAGGCGGCGGGACAGGTGCCCCGCCACCCGAAAGTTGGGCTCGCATGTAGCCCAGCCGCCCCCGGCTGGGGTTGTTTCTCTGCTTCTCTGTGCCTCTGTGGCTATCCGTTTTCCGGTTACAGGTCCGGGTAAGCCGTGGCCGGTACGATCTCCAGCCGGTCGATGGGCAGCGCGACATACTCGCCGACCAGTTCCTCGGCCGTCGACCAGTTGGGGTCTTCCAGCTGCAACTGGCCAAAGTGGACCACCACGGGCATGACCTGGAGGACCCGGCCGAAGCCCATGTACGACCAGCCGCGGATCGGCTCGAGGGTGATGCGGTGCGAGGGGTTGCGGCGGATGGCCCGGCTCCAGTCGACCGGCTCGTCGGCGGTGGTGCGGAAGGCGACGTCCTCGACCGGCCCGGGCGCCAGCCGACCACCCGGCGGGCTCAGCAGATCGCACACGCTCAGCAGAGCGCCGTCCAGCCAGACCTCGGCCAGGCCGCCGTGGCCCTCGGTATGTTCCATGCGAACGTTCATATGCAGTGACGAGTTATGAATTCAAAGAAACGAAGATCCAGCCAGCACATGGTGCGCCGGATGCGTACATTCATAAGGGTACTTTGAAAAATTCAAATTCGGATGTCGCGTAGGATTTTCGCTTTCTGGCAAAGAGCAAAAAATGGTGTATATGGGCTCATATTCCGCCGTTTTTTGCGATGCCGCCAGGGAGCGAAAAGACCAGCGAGGCCGAAAAGTGAATTTTTCAAGGTGCCCATAACTCATAATTCTCCACTCATCATTCAGCTTCTCTTGCCGTGCTCGTAAATCGTCTCGAACATCGTGACGATATTTTCCGTGGAACTGACGGGCTGGAGGTTGTGACACGGGGCGCAGATCCAGCGGGCGGGCTTGTAGATTTCCACACTCTCGATGACTTCCTGGCGGACGTCGTCCGGCGTGCCGAAGGGCAGCGTCTGCTGGTTGTCGATCGAGCCGTGGAAGGCAATCTTGTCGCCAAAATCTTTCACGAGCCCCTCGCGCTCCATGCCCGGGCAGCGCCACTGAATCGGGTTGAGCACCTCGATGCCGGTCACGTCGATCAGGTCCGGGATGATCTCGCGGGCCGCTCCGTCGGTGTGATAGAACACATGAATGCCGTAGCTCTTAGCCATGTCGGCCATCTTCTTCTGATTCGGCAGGATGAACTCGTGGATCATCTCCTTGCTCATCAGCAGGCTGGTCTGACTGCCGAGGTCCTCGGCCACATACGTCAGGTCGACCCGGCCGCCGCCGGCCTCGAACATGCCCTTCATCACGGCGTAGTGGAAGTCGAAAATCTTCGTCAGGATCGCATGGGCGATGTCTTTTTCCACGGCGAGGTCCATGTAGGCCTGTTCCATGCCGCGCATCTTGGTGTAGAGGTTGAATGGCTCGTACTGGCCACAGCGTACCGCACGGCGGTCGTCCAGCTCGGCGAGGTTCTTCGCGAAGGCGTCAAAGTCGTGATTCGCCCCGTCCGGCCAGGGGAAGGCTTCGACATCCGCGACGGTCTTGCAATCTTCCAGCGGGTACGGCCGGGCCACTTCGCTGTAGGCTCCCGAGCCGTAATCCACCTTCTGCATTCGGACGCCCCAGATACTACCCTCCGGCACCTTGGGGTTCGGCCCGCCGGTATAGGGAGCGCCGATGGTATAGACGCCGTCGATATGCAACTTGTCGTACATCTCGAATTGATCTTTGCAGCCGAGGTCTTTCAGCAGCCGCTCGGTGACTTCGTTCGTCGCCCAGTAGTCGGTGGGAATGCGGTCGTAGTCTTCGCGGTTCAGCAGGGCCAGCCAGCGCTGCCGGGGTGTCATTTCCTCAGACATGGTTATCCCTTCATGGCGACGATCGCCTCGAGCGCTTCGGCCAGGACGTCATCAGGGTAGGTCAGTGAGATTCGGAAAAACCCTTCGCCCGTCTCGCCGTAGCCCCGGCCGGGGGTGACGACCACGCCGTGGGTGTCGAGCAGAGCTTCGGCGAAGGCGCCGCTGGGCGAATCGGCCGAGGCGAACGCCTCCGGCACGGGCGCCCAGACGTAGATCGTCGCCTGGGGCTTGTCCATCGACCAGCCGGCCGCGTTGAGGGTGTCGATCACCAGGTCGCGCCGGCGGCGGTAGACTTCATTGATCGGCGGGACGATGTCCTCCGCCTGGTCCAGCGAGCGGGCGGCGGCGAACTGCACCGCGCGCAGCGTGCCGTTGTCGACGTTATCCTTGACGGCCTGGAGGGCAGCGACGGCCGATGCGTTGCCCGCCATGCAGCCCACCCGCCAGCCGGTCATGCTGAAGCCCTTGGACAGGCTGAAGAACTCCACAGCCACGTCGGCCGCGCCGTCGACCTGCAAAATGCTCGGCGCGACGTAGCCGTCGAAGGTGTTCTCCGTGTAGGCTGCGTCGTGGCAGATCAGCACATCGTTGGCTCGGCCCCACTCGACAGCCCGGGCGAAGAAATCCAGCGACGCCGTCGCCGTCGTGGGGTTGTTGGGATAGTTGATCCACAGCAGCCGGGCTCGCCTGGCGATGTCGGCCGGCACTTCCTCGAAGTCCGGCAGGAAGCCGTTCTCCGGCCGCAGCGGCAGGTACCAGGTCTCGCCGCCGGCAAAGACATGCCCGATGTTGTACGTCGGGTAGCCCGGCAGCGGCGCGATGCCCACATCGCCCGGGTTCATGATGCCCATGGGGAACTTGGCGATGGCGTCCTTCGAGCCCATGGTGGTGATGAGCTGATCCTCAGCCAGTTCGACATTCCACCGGCGGCGGTAGAAGTCGCGGCAGGCGCGGGGGAACTCGGCGACGGGGCAGTCACAGCCGTAGCGGTGGCGGTTGGGGTCGTCGGCGTCGGCCACGGCGCGGACCATCTCCTCGACGACCGGCCCCGGCGCGGGCGTGTCCGGGTCGCCAATGCCCAGGGTGATGATCGTCTGGCCCTGGGCGCGGCGGGCGGCGATCTTGCGGCGGAGGTCGGCGAAAAGGTACGGCGGCAGCGAAGCCAGCCGATCCGAACGTTGCATATCCATGGGACTGCTCCTGTGGTTGGTCGTGAAGGCGGCATTGTACCAGAGCAGAGACTTGCGGCAATGCTCGATCCGGATAAACTCAAAGCATGACTACGCGAAATGTTCTACTGGCGTCGCTGCTGGCTGCGACGATCGTCCTGACCGGCTGCGAGCCCCAGCCGGCCCCGCCGGCCGAGCCGCAATACACCGGCGGCCCCATGCCCGCCCGGGAGGCCTCGCTGGTAGCCCAGCGCTGCGTTGCAGATCTACCGCCCGATGAAGACGAGCCCCGCCTGCGGGCGGAGTTCGTCGATGCCATCGAAGCCCTGCTGGCTGCGGGGCCGACGCAGCGCCGTGTCGAGGCGGCCGGGCAGCTCGGCGAGCTTCGCCAGCCGGCCGCCAACGATGCGTTGATGCTCGCGATGGAAGACCCGCAACGCAAGGTGCGCGTCGCAGCCATCGAGGCCCTGGGCTGGATCGGCGATGAGCAGGTCGCGCCAGTGTTGGCTGTACGGCTGCGCGACCCGGCGGTGGATGTCCGCCTGGCCGCAGCCGAGGCACTGGGGCGACTGGCCAACCCGCAGACCGCCCCGGCCCTGCGCGACGCCACGCGCGACCCGGACGACCGCGTCAAAGCATCGGCCGGACTGGCCCTGGCGAGGACGAAAACGCCCATCGCCCTGGCCCGGCTGCCACAACTGCTGGCCGATCCGTCGCTGAAGGTCCGTGCCGCAGCCGCGGCCGGGCTCGGCGTGCTGGGCGATCCCTCAACCGTCGACCCCCTGCTCCAAGCCCTGCAGGACGACCCGGCCCCGCTGGTCCGCTACCAGGCCGCCAACGCCCTGGGCCACATCGGCGACCCCCGGGCCGCCGTCGGGCTCGTCAACGCCCGCAAAGACCCCGACCCCAGCGTCCAGAAGGCCGCCAAAACCGCACTCGAACGAATGAAGAAGTAGCGGCCGCACGTCGTAACCGCGCTTGTGGGCTTGTCCCGTATGAAAAAAAATCCCGGCCGGGAGCGTGCCGGCCGGGGTGGTGGGTTCCCTTACCCGGGCAGGTCTTGCCCGAGAGTGCGGAGGCATTGCAGTACCGCCACAAGATGCCGCAAGCCAGAGTCAACATCCCGGCCGTTCAACAGGGCGTCGGCATGGTCGATGGCGGCTCGGAGTTGCTCTGCCGCCGGGGGTGCAAGCACCATGCCCTCGGGGTGGTACGGGTCATCTGCCCGCGCTGGGTTGGAGGTACACATTACATCGCTCCTTTCACACAGAACCAGGAAACCCCCGAATTCCGGTCCTCAAGACGAGCGATGGATCGTCACCTCAGTATATCGGATCGCCCGCAGTGCAGCACCGCGGCCAAACGGTGCGGACAAAAAAACACCCGCCGAAGCGGGTGCGTGTGAGGCGGCGGGGTTGTATTGCCGTTTAGGCGCTGATCTTGCTGATCTTCACGCGGATGTACTTCTGCCGGTGGCCGACCTTCTTCTTCGAGGCCTTGCGGCGGCGGAGGTAGTGCGAGTAGACCTTGGGGCCTTTGGCTTCGGAGTTGACGATGTCAGCCTGGACGGTCGCGCCCTCGACCAGCGGCGTGCCGATTTTGACGGCCTTGTCGTCGCGCAGCAGCAACACGCGGTCGAACTCGATGGTCTTGGCGTCGTCGGCCAGCTCGCGCAGATCGACGTCCAGCATGTCACCTTCGGAAACCCGGAACTGCTGTCCACTGTCTTCAATTACGGCATACACGGCATATCTCCTGTTGCGGTTTATTCTTGTATGGGAACCGCGTATTATCGCCCGGCCGACCGGATTGTCAAGGACAAATCATCGCGGAACCCTGCAAGGTGAGTGAC
>CAZCDM010000176.1:1970-5028 GCA_964497475.1 uncultured Planctomycetaceae bacterium | reverse complement strand
AGGGAGCGAAAAGACCAGCGAGGCCGAAAAGTGAATTTTTCAAGGTGCCCTTCAGCACCACCGCCTACGACCCCTTCGACGCATCGGCCGGAACCGACTGGGCCCGGCTGTACATCGTTGACAGCCCGCGCGACCCGCGCACCGCCATCGGCCAGAGCGTCTACGACGCACTGCGAACCGCCCTGGCCGACCGCCCCAACGTCGCGGCGGTGGTGATTCTCACCGACGGCTGCAACACCTCCGCCGAAACCCTGCCCCCGCCGCAGCTCATCGAGCGGCTGGCCGCCCTGGACGTACCGCTTTACCCCGTCGCCGTCGGGGCCGAGTCGGCCTCGGCCCAGTCGGCCGTGCTGAGCCTGGCCAACCTCGACGCACCCGATGAGGCCCGCGCGTGGGTCCGCCAGGTCGCGACGGCTGAGCTTCGCGCCGCGGGCCTGGCCGACAAAACCGTCCGCATCACCGCCCGCCTCGGCGAACAACCCCTGTCCGATCAGCTCATCCCAATCGAGCGGAACGATCAGACCATCCCACTGAAGATTCCCTTCCTGCCGCGGGCAAGCGGCATGACGACGCTCGTCGTCACCGCCGAGCCGACCGACCAGGCCCCCGGGAAACTCACCGGCCGTCGCGAGCTGCGCCGGCTCATCCACGTCCGCGATACCGAAACGCGCGTGCTCTACCTCGAAGGCCGATACCGCTACGAATCGAAGTTCCTCGTCGAGGCCATCGGCTCGGCCGAGGGGTTCGTCGTCCGCCGCGTGATCCTCGGCCAGGCCGCCACCGGCCAGAAGCCCCTGGGCGAAACGCTCGACGAGAGGCTCGGCTGGGACGTCATTATCCTGGGCGATGTCCGCCCCGACCCGCTCACCGCCAGGCAAATCGAAATCATTCGCACCCTCGTCACCGAGCACGACAAGGGCCTGGCCCTGCTCGGCGGGATGCACAGCTTCGGCGCGGGCGGCTGGCAGAGAACGCCCCTGGCCGACATCGCCCCGGTCAGCCTCGCCGCCAGTCACGGGCAGATCGACCAGCCCGTGCAGATCATCCCCACCGCCGAGGGGCTCGCCACGCCGCTGATGGATATTTCCGGCCCGGACGAAACGCCGGCCGAGGCGTGGACGCTGCTGGGCCCCTTGCCCGGCGCCAGCCGCCTGGCCCGACCCAAGCCGGCCGCAACCGTCCTCGCCCGCTCGCAGCGGGACGAGACGATGATCGTCACCCAGCGCGTTGGCACGGGGCGCGTGGTGGCTGTGGCGTTCGACACCACCTGGCGGTGGGTGCTGAGCCCCCGCGGCGATCTCACCGCTCCGCTGCAGCAGAGGTTCTGGCGGAATGTGGCGCTCTACCTGGCCCGGCCGAGGCGGTCGCTGTGGATCCGCACCGACCGCGCCAGCTACGACCTCAACACCCCGTCGCAACGCATTGCGGTCACAACCGGCCTGCTCGGCGCACCGCCCGATACGCCCATCACCGTTCATCTCGTCGGCCCGGGCGACGCCAAACAACCCGTCGCGATGGATCAAGCCGGCCACGCCTCGCTCGATCCCCCTTCCCAGCCGGGCCTGTACGAGCTGCGGGCGTCAGCTGCCGTCGCCGGCCAGGCTCTCACCGCCCGCCAGCCGTTCGAGGTCGTCCGCACCGATCCCGAAGCCGACGGGGTCCTGGCCAACACCGCGCTGCTGCGCAGTCTGGCCCGGCAAAGCGGCGGGCAGTTCACCCGCCTCGACGACCTGCCCCGCCTGCTGATCGAGCTGCAATCCAAATCGAAGCCGATCCGTCGAACCATCGCCACAACGCAAGGCCTGCTCGAACCGTGGCGATGGCCGATCGTCCTGGCGATCATCGCATTGCTCTGCGGCGAGTGGCTCAACCGCAAGCGGCGGGGTATGGCGTAGCGAGTCACCACTGGTTCGCCCGGCCCGGCCGTGGTATGGTGCGGCTATGATCGATCTGCACACGCACACGTTTCTTTCCGATGGCCAGCTCGGACCGGCCGAGCACATCCGCCGCGCCGAAGTCGAGGGCGGCTACCGCGTGCTGGGTATCAGCGACCACGGCGACCTGGCCCTGACCGGCTGGCTGGTGGAAAAGGCTCGCGCCGCGGCCGAGGCTGAACGCAGGCGCGGGCAGATGGTCGTCCTTGCCGGCGTGGAGCTGACGCACGTCCGACCGGATCAGATTGCCGCAGCCGTCGCCCAGGCCCGCGACGCCGGGGCCGAGTACGTCATCGTCCACGGCGAGACGATTACCGAGCCGGTGCTGGAGGGCACGAACCGCGCTGCCATCGAGGCCGGGGCCGACATCCTGGCCCATCCGGGCTTGATTACCCAGGCCGACGTCCGCCTCGCCGCCGAGCGCGGCACGCGACTGGAGATTACCGCCAAGCCGGGCCACGGCCTGGCCAACGGACACGTCGCCGCCCTGGCCCAGCGCCACGGTGCGGAACTGATCTTCGGCACCGATGCGCACGGCCCGGGTCAATTCGCCACCCGCGACCACGCGATGAAGATTCTTCGCTCCGCGGGCCTGGCCGAAGCCCGTGCAGCAGAGGTGTTGACCTCGGCTGAGAGCTTCGTCGCCGCGCTGAGCCGGTAACCCCGACGCCCCGCCCGTGGGGCCCGTCCGGAGTTTACTTTCCGCCGAGTTCCTGCTATAGATGGCTCATCGACCTGCATTTGCACTGCCGGCCCGGAGAAACCATGACCGACCGATATAACCAGCGGCTGAAGGAACACGGTGAGGTGCTTGACCGGGCCGGGAGCCTTGCGCCCGCGATCGACGAGGCAGTGGAGAAGATCGTCGCCTGCTGTCGCGATGACGGTGGGGTGTGGCTGTTCGGCAATGGGGGCTCGGCCGCCGATGCTCAGCATATCGCCGGCGAACTCGTCGGGCGGTTTCTGATCGACCGGCCCGGGATTCGCGCCATGGCGTTGGGGACCGATGCGTCGGTCGTCAGTTGCGTGGGCAATGACCTGGGCTTCGAGGAGGTTTTCGCCCGCCAGCTCCAGGCGATCGCGCGGCGGGGGGATGTGGCCTTTGCGCTGAGCACATCGGGCAA
>CAZCDM010000176.1:0-1870 GCA_964497475.1 uncultured Planctomycetaceae bacterium | reverse complement strand
GATTAAGGTTGTGTCAAATCTGGGGCAGGGGGGCCTTTGGCGTGGAAGCGGGTTTGTTGCGGGGTTAAAATCCCCGGCTCGGCCGGTGGGTATGCCGGCTTGCAGCTTCTGCCCGGGAAGGCTCTGTCATGGAACGCCACGACGAAACCGCCGCGAAGTCTGTCCAGGAGTACATCGACGAGACGCCCGTCTGGGCCGACGGAACGGCCGTGCCGTCCAGCCCGATGACGCAGATGCAGTGGCGGATCTTCACGCTGGCCTGTGCGGGGAAGTTCTTCGAGGGCATGGTGGTGTTCATGACGGGCGTGGCCCTGCCGCTGATTTCCCGTCAGTTTGGCCTGGGCTCGGCGGCCAAGGGGTTCGTCACGGCGGCGACGCTGGGGGGCATTCTGGTTGGTGCATCGCTGCTGGGCGGCCTGGCCGATACGTTCGGCCGGAAGAAAATGTTCATCGTCGAGATGGTCCTCTTTACGGGCTTCCTGGTGGCGCTGTCGCTGGCGCCGAATTTTCCGTGCCTGGTGATCTTCCTGTTCGGTGCGGGCCTGGCGCTGGGGTGCGACTACCCCACCGCCCACATGGTGATCTCCGAGTCCATCCCCACCAGCGTTCGCGGGCGACTCGTACTGAGTGCCTTTGCGTTCCAGGCCGTCGGTGCGCTGTTCGGCTCGGCGGCGGGCTATGCGATTCTCAAAGGCAATGCCAGCCTGGACGCCTGGCGGTGGATGTACGCCTGCGCGATCCTCCCGGCCGTGGCGGTCATCATCGGGAGGTTCTTTATTACCGACAGCCCGCACTGGCTGGCCAGTCGGGGGCGGATTGACCGGGCCGAGCGGGAAACCCTCCGGCTGCTCAAGCGGGTCCCGCCTTACCCCAAGTCCGTCAAGCTGCGGTGCGACGAGCCGAACCATTCCCCCCCCCGCCGGGTGCGGTACGTCGACCTGTTCAGCCGAGCCAATCGTCGGGCGACGATTCTGGCTGCGGTCCCCTGGTTCCTGCAGGACCTCGGCACGTATGGAATCGGCATTTTTACTCCCACGATTCTCGCAGCGATGCTCGGCAGCAAGGCCGAGTCGCGCACCCTGGCCGATGTGATCCACAACGACATGCTCGCAGCCAAGGGTTCGGCGGTGATGGACCTGTTCTTCTTCGCGGGGATCATCGTGGCGATTCTGCTGGTCGACCGCATCGGGCGGATCAGGCTGCAGATCGTCGGCTTTATCGGCTGTGCTCTCGGGCTGCTGCTGGCGGCGCTGTCGATCCGCTCTAACGGCAGCAATGAGATGGCCCTGCTGTTCGTGGGCTTTGTGCTATTCTACTTCATGACCAACCTCGGGCCCAACGCGATGACGTACCTGCTTTCCGGCGAGGTGTTCCCGACGCGCGTGCGGGGGCGCGGGGCGGGCTTTGCCGCGTCGTTCGCGAAAATCGGCGCGGTGCTGACGGCCTTTCTCTTCCCCGAACTGCTCCAGCTCATCGGCACGGCCAACCTGCTGTACATTCTCGTGGGAACCTCCTTGCTTGGCTCGGCTATCACGCTTATCTTCGCCATCGAGACGCGAGGCGTGAGCATCGAGTCCGTCGGCCAGGCTCCGACGGAGGCGGAAATCCATCAGGAACGCCAGGCCGATGCCGATATCGCTTGATGCACACCGGCCGATTGGCCGGTTGCGATAAACGAATCTGACCCGAAGGAAAGGGCAGTGACGATGAAGCGTGCGACGATGGTTCTGGCGATGAGCGCAGTGGTTCTGGCGGGCCTGGGCGAGGCCCGAGCCGAAGAGGCAGCCGCCCCGGGCGGTTCGGCCCTGGAGCAATGGGCTAAGAGCCTATCCTAAAACCCCTTGATTGTCCGATAGAGAAGTCAGAGGCA
>CAZCDM010000175.1:0-5037 GCA_964497475.1 uncultured Planctomycetaceae bacterium | reverse complement strand
TTCGAGCGCCGAAAACACAAGATATAGAGGCACCTGAGTCAAGTAAATACCCCTGGACAATCATTATACCACTTTGATGGATGAATGGGGCGGCGGGATTGACCCCGGCCGGGTCGGCGAGCACAATGAGGCCATGGACATCTGGAACGACATGGCAGAGGAACTCGCCCGCCGCCGCGCCGCCGGGCTGTACCGCCAGGAGGTGATCCTGGCCGGGCGGTCCGGGCCGATAGTTTGCATCGACGGGCGGGAGGTGGTGAACTTCTGCAGCAACGACTACCTCGGCCTGGCCGGGGACGATCGCCTGGCCGCCGCTGCCAGCGACGCCCTGGCCCGCTGGGGTGTTGGGGCTGGAGCATCGCGGCTGGTTTGCGGAACCAGCCAGGCCCATGTTGCGCTGGAAGAGAAGCTTGCGGCCTTCAAGCAAACCGCCTCGGCCGTGCTCTGCCCGACCGGCTGGATGGCCAATCGCGCCGCGGTCAGCGTGCTGGCCGGGCCGGGCGATCTGATCCTGTGCGATAAGCTCGACCACGCAAGCATCCTCGATGCCGCCGCCGCCAGCGGCGCCCGCGTGCGGACGTTCCATCACAACGACCTCGACCGGCTCGATACGCTGCTGACCCGTCACCGGGCGGAGCATCGCCGCTGTGCCATCATCGCCGATTCGCTGTTCAGCATGGATGGCGACCTGGCCGACCTGCCCGGGCTGGTCGACTGCAAGGCCCGTCACGATGCGGTGCTGATGCTCGACGAAGCCCACGCCACCGGCGTGTTCGGCGAGCACGGCAGGGGCGCCGTAGAGCATTTCGGCCTGGCCGGGCAGGTCGATGTGACCGTCGGCACGGCCAGCAAGGCCCTGGGCGTTTTGGGCGGGTTCGTGGCCGGCCCGGCCGTCCTGGCGGAGACCATCCGCAACGCAGCCCGAGCGTACATCTACACCACCGCCATGCCGCCGATGCTCTGTGGGGCCATCGCGGCCTCGCTGGAGATCATCGCCGGTGAGCCGAGCCGCCGGGCGCATGTGCTGGCCCTGGCTGATCGGCTGCGGTCGCGGCTCAGCCAGGCCGGGCTGGACACCGGCCCCTCGGCCAGCCAGATCGTGCCCGTCATCGTCGGCCCGGCCGAGCGGGCAGTGACCCTCAGCCGAGAATTGCTGGACGATGGATTTTTTGTCCAGGCGATCCGTCCGCCGACCGTGCCGCGCGACACCAGCCGACTGCGGGTGAGCATCTCGGCTGCCCACAGCGAAGCACAGGTCGACGAGCTGGCCGATGCACTGATCGGTCGGATGCGGGGATAAATTTCCCATCTTTTTCGATGGTCTTATTTCAGTCCTCCCCGTGGCGTCACGATAATGAAGACAGAACGCCGCCACGTGCCAAGGACTCGGACATGCACCTGACTCTGCCAGATGAAATCCTGTGCAAAGCCTGCGTGACCAAGCCGGAAGTGGCCCTGCTGGTGGCCATCGAGCTGTATGGCGAGCGGCGGATTGATTATCACGATGCGTGCATTCTCGCGGACGTCACCCCGGCGACGATGAACCGGGAGCTGGCCCAGCGGAACATGACGATTCAGATTACACCCCCGGCCGGGCGTCTTCGCCAGGCAGGGTAAACATAGTTGTTGCGAGCGGGTTTCGTATTCGCTTCAGACGGGCCAGAGCCTGTCGCCGAGGTCGATTGGGTGACGGTAGCGCGAAATTCTGTCGTGTCGGGTCAGGTTTGGCCCGCCGCCGGGACGGGTCGCTGACGCCGCGGAATCGGTGGGTCGGCGACAGGTTGTGGCTCGTCGTGCTGTGCTGAGCGGGGCAGGTGGGTTGATTCTGCCGGGCCGGTCGGGCAGAATCGCCTGCGTGAGTGAAGGCAACCATCTTCCCGTCATCGGCCTGGTCGGTGGCATCGGAGCCGGCAAGAGCAGCGTGGCCCGCCAGCTTGGCGCGTTGGGCTGTGCGGTGATCGATGCCGACCGCGTGGGCCATGCCCTGCTGGACGAGCCGGCGGTGGCTGCGTTGCTGCGTGAGCAGTGGGGGGATGGCATTTTCAACCAGGCGGCTGGCCAGGTCGACCGTCAGGCCTTGGGGCGCATCGTCTTTGGCGACCCAGCCGAGCTTGGTGTGCTGGAACGCATTTTGCATCCGCCGATGCGGCAGCGGTTCGCCGAGCAGATCGCCGCGGCGGGTCAGCGAGGCCACCGGGCCGTCGTGCTCGATGCGGCGGTGCTTTTCGAGGCCGGCTGGGATGATCTCTGCGATGCGGTCCTCTTTGTCGATGCGCCGCAGGAGGTCCGCCTGGCCCGAGCGTGCAAACGCCGCGGGTGGGACGAGGCAACCTTCCACGCCCGCCAGGCCGCCCAGATGGACCTCGCCGAGAAAGCCCGCCGCTGCGATGCGACCCTCGACGCCGGCGGAAGCCTGGACGAACTCAACGAAACGGTGCGGCAGTGGTTCGCCCGCTTCATGGACAACTGGACCAAACGAAAGGATGCACAATGAAACGCCGAGCCGTGATTTTCGACCTCGACGGAACCCTGCTGGACACCCTGGCCGACCTGGCCGACTCGGCCAACGCAGCCCTGGCCGATGCGGGCTATCCGACCCACCCAGCCGATGCCTACCGCCACTTCGTGGGCGATGGAGTGGTCAAGCTCATCGAGCGGGCCCTGCCGGGCGAGGCGTTGGATGAGGCGACCGTGACGGAACTCGTCGCGGCGATGCGGCGGCAGTACACGCAACGCTGGGATGCCAAAACCCGCCCCTACGACGGCGTGGCCGAGCTGCTTACGGGCCTGGCTGGCAAGGCCTTGCCTTTTGCGGTGCTCTCGAACAAGCCGCACGATTTCACGCAACTGTGCGTCGAGCGGTTGCTGGGCGAGTTCGACTTCGCGGTGGTTCAGGGCGTGGACGACCAGACCCCGCCCAAGCCGGACCCGGCCGGTGCGCTGCGGACAGCCGAGGCGATGAACGTCGCCCCGGCCGAGGTGCTCTACCTTGGCGATACGGATACCGACATGCAGACGGCCGAGGCGGCGGGGTTCTTCGCCGTGGGGGCGCTGTGGGGCTTCCGCGACGAGGCCGAGCTGCGTGCCAGCGGCGCCCAGGCCGTTGCCCAAACGCCCCCGGCCGTGCTGGAGCTGCTGTAAGGGCAGGCCGTCGCGCTACGGTGCGGGCTTGGGTGGGCCCGCGGCGGGCCCGGCCGGGCGGTAGGTCTCCAGGCGCTGGCGCATCTCGGGGGTGTCCTGGAGGTCCAGGCTCTTCTGCCAGGCATTGCGGGCCTTGTCCAGCAGGGCAGGGTCCTGCCCGGCGCGGTACATCTCCAGGTAGACATCGCCGAGCATGGCCCAGACCTCGGCGTCCTGCGGGGCCAGCTCCAGCGCCCGCTTGAGGGCGGCGACGCTTCGCCCGGCGCTGCCGGCGGCCGATGCTGCCGCGGCAAAGTTCAGCCACGCCGAGGCCTGCTTCGGCCGGAGCTTGGTCGCTTCCGCATAGGCGAGCATGGCCCGGTCGGGCTGGCCAAGGTCCATGAGAACCTCACCGAGGTTCATGTAGCCCTCGGCGTGCCTGGGGTGGGCCTCGATGAGCTTCTGCCATTGCTCGCGGCTGGCGGCGAGCTTGCCCTGCCGTTTGTAGAGCATGGCCAGGTTCGATCGGGCTTCGATCCAGTCGGGCTTGTTTTCCAGGAGCGCTTCAAAGAGGTCCTCGGCCTCGTGGAACGTACCCTGCCGCACCAGGGCCATCGCCAGGTTGTACCGCGTGGCAGTGTCCTCGGGTGTCTCGCGGAGGATCCGCCGGTAGACCGCGATGGCGGTGGGCAGGTCGTCGTCGGCCAGCAACGCCAGGGCCAGCCCCTGCAGGGCTTCGATGCGGCGGAGGCCTTGCTCCTGTCGGGAGGCGTGACGGAAAAGCCTGGCTGCCAGATCGTACTTGCCCTGCTGCATGGCCCGGCGGGCCTGGGCGAAGGCGTCGGCTGGGTTGGTCGCGGGCTCGCTGCGGGGTTGAGACGCTGCTGGGCGGAACTCTGGCTGGGTGGACGGCTCGGCCGGGCTTGTGGTGGTGGGCGGCTCGGCCGAGGTTGGGTGCGGTACAGCCGGCTGGGGAACCGGGACCACTGGCGGCTCGGTCGGGAGGCTTTCGAGTTGGGGCTTCGGGAGCACCGGCGGCTCGACGGGCTCGGGCAGGAGCTCGGCCGGTCGGCTTGCAGGCTGGGCTTGTGGGATTGCCGGCGGTGCGGTGGCCTCGGGGGGTGTGGTCGAATCAGTCTCGGCTGGGGGCTGGGTAGTAGTCGAATCGGCAGGGCGGCCCGGCCGCGTAGCTGGGACAATGAGCAGGGTAGGGGGTGGCGGCTGGGGTGGCTCGTCAGGAGTTAGCGCAGCTGGCGAGGTGGGGTGCGAAGGCTCGGCCGATTCGCCTGGCGCGGCGGGCCGGTTGGGCGCAGCGTGACGCTCAGCCTGGCCAGGGGCAAAGACTGTCAGCCGGAGCATCAGGAGAATCGATCCGGCGAGGAGTATTCCAATGCCGGCGGAAATGACGGGGCGAAGCTTGGTCATAGAGGCATGATACAGCAGCATGGGGCCATTGCAACAGGTGTTGGGGAACACGGCGGGCTTGGCGAATTGGCAGGTGCGACAATCCGCCAGACTACCATCAACGGCCGGCCGAGGCGGCGGTTTGATGGCACGCGGAGGCATCTTGGTGATGGGTTGAGGTATTCGCAAAACCCAAGGGAGAAAAAATTATCAGACTTTTTGAATTTAACCTTTGACAGCAAGCAATTCTGCTTTTACTTTTTACAAAACGTAAAACATAATATGTTTTTATCAGACGTAAGCGTTGGTTGCCATTTTTCAAAGGCATGCAGGCGAGGCTGCATCCGGCGATTCGAGGCCGCAGCAGCGATTTGAGGCTGCAACGGACAGCCGAGGTCGGAACGAAGTTTGAAGCCGGAGTGACGATGCAAGGCAGGAACGATGATTCAAAAACAGATACGCAAAGCTTTCACCACCGAGGCAAAACGCAAAGCTTTCACCACCGAGGCAAAA
>CAZCDM010000174.1:0-5044 GCA_964497475.1 uncultured Planctomycetaceae bacterium | reverse complement strand
AGGAGCTTCACCAGCCGAAGCGCCTGGGCGTTGGAAACACCCATCGACCCCTGGGTGTTCGGGCAGAGGCTCAGACCAGTTCGCTTCGCTGGAGGCATCGCCGGAAGCACTGGATCAACTGGACCCGCCGGGCCTCGGAGAGCACCTCCTCAGCCGGTTCCAGTTGCACCTGGAAATCCTGTTGAATCTTGACGATGGCCTGGAA
The DNA here is from genome assembly GCA_964497475.1 of uncultured Planctomycetaceae bacterium. GTDB lineage: Bacteria > Planctomycetota > Phycisphaerae > SM23-33 > SM23-33 > CAZCDM01. The sequence goes on along the minus strand of CAZCDM010000174.1, from coordinate 4,839 downwards.
AATCTCCTCTGGTTTGAGATGGGCCAACAACTCCAGCATCACGCACAACCCGGCAGCTTTATCTTTCGTATCCCATGACATGCGCGTTCCATTTCTTCGGCGAGAGCGGACTTCCCCGTCCCTGTGGAAGTAAATGTAGTATACTTTTTCCGCCTATGTCGAAAGAAACGAGAGCCTCCTGAATAATTTTAGACAGCTGTTCTGCTGAAGGCAAGAGTGCGCGTGAAGATATACACAAGGGCAGTTGCAACAGACGCTTGTCGTGATCTTGGAATCGCAGCTGATCGGACGCTGTCTCGCCCCGCCAGGAAAAATTTTGGGTCATCCGCGATTCGCAGGCAGCCGCCTCTCCTGGCCCCGAAGGGGCTGAACAGAAATAGCCGTGGGCGCAAGCCCACGGACGCATAGCCCAAAACAGGAAAGCCCCGAAGGGGCGAAAGTCGTGTTGGCGGTCATCTCTGTCGCCCTTTCAGGGCTGACATTCGATCGGGACGTTACCCCCCGGCTGGCGCCGGGGGCTATTGCTGTCTCGGGCCTTCGGCCCGGAAAGACAATCCCCACGATGAACCTTCGGGTGGCGGGGACTACACATCATCCGGGTGGCGGGGCTCCTGTCCCGCCGCCTCGGCAGCAGAGCAGCGTCGTCATTGCTGGCGGGATGGGAACCCCGCCAGCCGGAGGTTGAAATCGTATCCAAAGAGCAATGAGCCCCGAAGGGGCTGAACAGAAATAGCCGTGGGCGCAAGCCCACGGACGCATAGCCCAAAACAGGAAAGCCCCGAAGGGGCGAAAGTCGTGTTGGCGGTCATCTCTGTCGCCCTTTCAGGGCTGACATTCGATTGGGACGTTACCCCCGGCTGGCGCCGGGGGCTATTGCTGTCTCGGGCCTGCGGCCCTGAAAGATATCCCCCTCGGCTGGCGCCGGGGCTATTACTGTCTCGGGCCTGCGGCCCTGAAAGATATCCCCCCGGCTGGCGCCGGGGGCTATTGCTGTCTTGGGCCTTCGGCCCTGAGAGGCCATGCACTTGCCACGAATTGCGGAAGAACCTATTTTTTCGCCTGCTTGGCGACTGCCTGGGCGGCGCGGGCGGCTGCTTCCGGGTCGCCAAGGTAGCGATGGGCCAGCGGCTTGAGATTGTCATCCAGCTCGTAGACCAGCGGAATGCCGGTCGGAATGTTCAGCCCGACGATTTCGTCATCGCCGATGTGGTCGAGGTACTTTACCAGGGCACGCAGGCTGTTGCCGTGGGCTGCGATGAGCACCTGCCGGCCGGCGGCGATGGCTGGGGCGATCTCGTCATGCCACAGCGGCAGGAACCGCTCGACGGTATCCTTGAGGCATTCGGTCAGGGGCAGCTCGGCCGGGGTCAGCTCCGCGTAGCGGCGGTCGTGGCCGGGCCAGCGATCATCGTCCTGCGTCAAAGCCGGCGGGGGGGTGTCGTAGCTCCGTCGCCAGATCTTCACCTGCTCGGGGCCGTGCTTCTCGGCCGTCTCGGCCTTGTTGTGCCCCTGCAGTGCGCCGTAGTGCCGCTCGTTGAGTCGCCACCGCCGATGGACCGGAATCCACATCTGCTCCAGCTCGTCCAGGGTGATCCACAGCGTGCGGATCGCGCGAACCAGCAGCGACGTGTAGGCTACATCGAACGCGAAGCCATCGGCCTTGAGCAACTGCCCCGCCTGGTGAGCCTCGGCCCGGCCCTGCTCGGAGAGGTCCACGTCCGTCCAGCCCGTGAAGCGGTTCTCCTGGTTCCAGACGCTCTGGCCGTGTCGCAGCAGTACGAGTTTGTGCATGGCGGTATCCCTTTCGTTGCGTATCGTTATCATCGGTGCACGCATGGAAGGCTGCAAGGGCTTTGCGCAGATTTGACACGCCGCCGGCAGTGGATTTTTTGTCCGCTCGCTGCTAGGATGTCCGGCTCGAACGAACCTCACAAGGAGCTGTCATGAACCGACCGATACTGTTGTTGATCCGCGATGGCTGGGGCATTGGCGATGGCGGAGCGGGCGACGCCGTAGCCGCCGCCGATACCCCCCACATGGACCGCCTGCTGGAAGCCTACCCCACCTGCACGCTCTCGGCCGCCGGCCGGGCCGTTGGCGTGCGCGACGGCTCGCAGGGCTCGAGCGAAGTCGGCCACCTGAACATGGGCGCCGGGCGGATCGTCAAGCAGGAGGTTGTCCGCGTCGACGAAGCCATCGAAGACGGCTCGCTGTTCGCCACGCCGCTGTACACCCAGGCCGTCGAGCACTGCAAGGCCACCGGCGCCGCCTTCCACCTCATGGGCCTCGTGCAGGACCAGGGCGTCCACGCCACGCAGGATCACCTCTTCGCCTTCCTCGAAGACTTCGCCGCCAAAGGCGTCGAGCGGATCTTCGTTCACTTCTTCAGCGACGGTCGCGACACGCCGCCGCGCAGCGCACTGAGCTACCTCGACGCGCTCGAGGGCGTCATCGCTCGCGTCGGCAAGGGGCAGGTCGCATCGGTCATCGGTCGATACTGGGCCATGGACCGCGCCGAGAACTGGCAGCGCACGGGCGCTGCCTTTGACTGCCTCACGAAGGGCCAGGCCGAGTTCACCGCCGCCAGCGCCCGCCAGGCCATCGAAGATGCCTACACCCGGGCCGATGAGCAAAAGGCCGCCAGCGAGGACATCGTCGAGACCGACGAGTTCATCCGCCCCACGCTGATCGTCGATGACGACGGCCAGCCGATCGGCACGATCCAGCCCGGCGATGCGGTGCTCCATTTCAACTACCGCCAGGACCGCGCCATCCAGCTGAGCAAGGCCTTCGTGGAAGACGACTTCACCGCCTTCGAGCGAGGTCCCAGGCCCGACGTCCGCTACATGGGCCTGACGAAGTATTACGACGAGTTCCCCAGCCCGCTGATCCCGCCGATGAACATGGCCAACCTGCTGAGCGACATCCTCAGCCGCAACGGCCTGACGCAACTGCGTATCGCCGAGTTCCAGAAGTACAAGCACGTCACGAGCTTCTTCAACGGCAAGAAGCTCCAGCCCGATCCGGGCGAGGATTGCATCCAGGTCGACAGCATTACGATTCCCGAGGATCAGCAGCCCGAGATGAGCGCCCCGCAGGTGACCGAGCTGGTGCTGACGGCTGTGCGGGACGGCATGGCCGCGGTGCGCCAGGCGGCCGAGCAGCGCAGCGATACCCACTACGAGGGCCAGGACCTGCCCGGCCTGGACCCGGCCCGGCTGGACGAGACCTACGACGTGATCGTGCTGAACTACGCCAATGGCGACATGGTCGGGCATACCGGCGTGTTCGATGCCGCCCGCCGGGCCATCGAAGCCGTCGATCAGGCCCTCGGGCAGGTCGTCCCGGCGGTGCTCGATCGCGGCGGGGCGGTGCTGATTACCAGCGACCACGGCAATAGCGAGCAGATGCTCGATGAATCCGGCGCGACGCAGACGGCCCACACCACGCGCGACGTGACCTTCACGCTCGTCAGCGAGGAACTGGCCTCGGCGGCGCTGCGGGACCATGGCGTGCTGGCCGACATTGCACCGACGATCCTGCAACTGCTGCAGATCGATCAGCCCGAGGACATGACCGCCGAGAGCCTTCTGGCCAAGTAAGCCATTCTGTTTGGCGTTCGGCCCGGCGGGCGGGCTGCGCTACGCGTTGGCGATGCGAGGCATGGGCAGCGAGTCGCTCTTCATCGTCTCCTGCATGAACTCCAGCAGCAGCTGCTGCTTGAGTTCGACCGCGCCCGGTTCATGCCACAGATTATTCACCTCGCCGGGGTCTTCCTGCAGGTCAAACAGTTCGCCATCGTCCCAGTGGGCGTAGACGGTGATCTTGTACCGCTGGTTGACGTAGGTGCGGATGTTGCAGATCGTCGTGCCGTGGTGATTCTCGGTGACGCTGCCGGTGCGGACCGCTTGCTCGCCGGCCCAGGTCGAACGCTGGTCGAGCCCGACGTAGTGATGCGGCACGGGCACCCCGGCGGCGGCCAGGAACGTTCGCGGCAGGTCGACAAGGTTCTGCAGCGAGTCGCTGACAGCCCCGGCGGGCACCTGGCCTGGCCAGCGGACCAGGAATGGAATCCGCAGGAGGTCTTCGTAGTGGTGGATCGCCTTGGCGGTCAGGCCGTGCTGGCCGAGGAAGTGCCCGTGGTCTGTCGTGAAGACGACCAGCGTGTTCTCGGCCATGCCCAGCTCGTCCAGTCGGGTCAGAATGCGGCCGATCCCGCGGTCCATCAGGCTGGTCATGCCATAGTAGCAGGCCATGTCTTTTTTCAGCTCTTCGACATCGCGGACGTGGCTGCCCTGGCCGTGGATCGCGCCATCGCCCTCGAAGAGCTTGGCGAATTGTTCCGATGCATCGGGCTGTTGCGTCAGGCCGAAGTGGATGGGGTTTTTGTCGTGTTCGCCCTCGGTCAGCGAGCCGGGCTGCATATCGGCCGGTTCGTACATGCTGGCCCAGGGTTCGGGTACGATATAGGGCGGATGCGGGTCGTGAAAGCTGGACCAGCAGAAGAAGGGCCTGTCCGTCGCGGCGGCGCGGTCGATCTGCGCGATCGTCCGCTCGGCGGTCCAGGTGGTGTAGTGCAGTTCCTCGGGGAGGGTCCAACTGCGTTTCTCGGCGTCGTAGTATTTTTCCCCCTCGCGGGCCTGGGGGTCGTGGGGCCAGATGCGGAAGTAGTCTTCCCAGTTGTCGAGTCCCCTTTCCTTCAGCCAGAGTGCGTAGTGCTGGCCGGCGTGGGACTCGTCGCCGTGCATGCGTGCGGTTTCGACGTGGTCGAAGCCGTACCAGGGACCGTGGAATTTCTCCCAGAACTCCAGGTCCCGCAGGATGGGTTGGCACTCGATG
>CAZCDM010000173.1:0-5071 GCA_964497475.1 uncultured Planctomycetaceae bacterium | reverse complement strand
CGGTCATGGCCTGGTTGACGCGGTCGACGATTTCGCGACGACGGGCAACGAAGCCCGGCAGCTTGGCCAGGTTCGTCCGCCCGATGACGGCGTGGAGTTCGTCCATGTTGCAGTTCAGCGAGGCGCGGACGTTGGTGTGGCCGGGCTCGAGCCCGAAGGGCTTGCCGCGGTCGGCCATGCGCCGGCCCCGCCAGTACATCGGCTCGTCGGTCGTGTAGAACAGCCCGCCCTGGCCGCCGGAGGCGTGGTGCTTGCCGAACATCGTCGAAAAGGCCGCCGTGTCGCCCAGCGTGCCGACGGGTCGGCCTCCATATATCGCGCCGTGGGCCTGGGCGCAGTCTTCGATCACATACAAATCGTGCTGGCGGGCGAGTTCGAGAATCGGGTCCATATCGCACGGGATGCCCGCGATGTGGGCGACCAGAATCGCGTGGGTGCGGTCGGTGATGACCTTGGCGATTTCCTCGGCGCAGGTGTTGTACGAGCCGGGGGCTGCATCGGCCGCGACGGGAACGCAGCCGAGCATGGCCACGGGCATGGCCCCACCGGGATCGCTGACCGGCGGAACGATGATCTCGCTCATCGCCGGCGGGTCGGTGGCCGCTACGGCCACGTACACCGCGTTCGTGCCGGAGTTCACGCCATCGGCATAGCCTCCGTCGAGCATCTCGCAGAAGGCCGCCGCGTAAGCCTCCTCTTCCGGGCCGCCATAGCCCATCACCGCGCTATTTTGCATCGCGCGGTCCATGAATTCGCAGACGGCGTCTTTTTCTTCCTGGCCGAACAGGCGGCGGGTCGTCACGTTACCGGGGGCTACCTTCGGGCCGCCGTTGACGGCCAGTTCGTCGATATTGCTCATGGGGTTCCTTTGTGGTGTTGCTCAGCGGGCGACGCGTTCGGTCTTGCCGCTCTTCTGGGATTTCTGCAGGGCTTCGAGGACCGCCACCGGGCGGAGCATCTGCTCGGCCGTGACCGGCTCCTTGCCCGTGCGGAACATTTTGATAAACGTGCGAATCCCGCCGAGGTACATATTCGCGTCCATCTTGATGGACTTGCTGATCACGCCGTCGTTGGTGACCGCATGGATGCCAAAGCCCGGCGCGCCGGCTTTGATGAGGTCCATCGTGACGATCTTGCCGTCCTGGTAGAGCAGCTGGCCGGTGGCGTTGTTTTCGCCGTTGCAGGTCATGCGGACGGCCTCGACATCGTAGCCGAAAGCGACCAGTACCATGTCCACCTGATGAATGCCGTAGAAAAACACGCCGCCATTGGGGCTCTTGAGGTCGCAGGGCCCGGCCGTGCCGGCTGAAACAATGGTCTCGGCCTGGTCGAGCTTCTTCTTGAAGTTCTGGAAGGTCTTCTGGTGCGGCAGGACGCTGAACGAGGCGATGGGAGTTTTGGCCTTGCGGGCCTCGGCGAGGAACGCCTTGCCCTTGTCCAGCCGATAGCAGAAGGGCTTGTCGATAAAGATCGGAATGCCCTCGCCCAAAAACGGCCTGGCCGCGGCGAGGTGATACTTCGGGTGGCGGTGGTCGATGATGATCGCGTCGATCTTGCCCTTCATCTCAGAGGGTTTTTCAACGATGGTGGGGATGCTGCCCTTCTCGGCGGCGGCCTTGGCGAACTGTTCAGTCTCGCCCCAGACATACTCGACGACGAAGCCGGGAATCTTCTTGTCGATGTTGATGGTTTTGGCGATGGCGGCGGTGTGGCTGTTCTCGGCGCCGATGATTCCGATGCGTTTCATGATATGCTCCTGCAGAGTGAAGTTGGTGGTATTACCGATAATGCACCATTGTACCCTGCGCCTTGGCGCTGTAAAGTAGCTTGTCTGGAATTTTCCCCAGCCCGCAGGAGCCATGCCCCGACCGGACCGATCAACCCGCGTAACCTTGCAGGACCTTGCCGACAAGGCGGGCTGCTCGCGCAACACGGCCAGCCTGGCCATGCGAGACTCCACCCGCATCTCCGCAACGCTCCGCCAGCGCATCCAGACCTTCGCCCGCAGGATGGGCTATGTGCCGAACCTCTCGGCGCGGAACCTCTCGGCCCGGCGGAGTGGACTGATCGGCCTGTATGCCCGGGCACTGGAAGACGCGGTGCGCTCGGCGCTGGCCGAGGCGCTGCTCGTCGAGCTGCACACCGATGCGTACCGCCCGGTGCTGGGCGTCGGCCAGGGCGCCGCCAATTCCTGGCGCGAGGCGCCATGGATGCAGACCTTCCAGGCGATGAGCGTCGAGGCGGTGGTGACCGTCGGCGAGGAGGCCGGGCCGTTTCCCGACTGGGCTCGGTCGCTGCCGCGGGTGCTGGTGGGCAACCACCCCATGGGCCGAGTCGGCTGCGACAGCGTGGCTTTGGACCGCACCGAGGGGGCGAGGCTGGGGATCGAGCACCTAGTTTCGCGGGGACATCGGCGGGTGCTGGTGGCCTGCGAGGGTGCGCACGCCTTCTCGACCGGGTGCATCAAGGCCCTTACCGAGGCGGGCCTGATGCCGATCACACTGGACGAAACGGACGCAAACCTGCCCCTGCCGCAGCGGGCTCTGCAGCGCGTCGATCGGGGGCGCTGGAAGCCCTCGGCCATGATCTTCGGCGACTCGCCCGAGGCGGTTCGCTTCTTGCGAGCGATGGGCGATACGCCGCTGCGCTGTCCGAGCGACCTGGCGGTGGTCGGCTACGATTACTTCCCCTGGGCCGACGACCTGGCCGTGCCGCTGACGACGATCGAGCAGCCCATCGACGAACTGGCCCGCCAGGCCGGGCAGATCATCCACCAGCGGCTCGGCGGCGACGACCCGCAGCCACCGCAGCAGGTCACCCTGCCACACCGGCTGGTCGTCCGCGCATCGAGCTAGCGCATTTTGCATAACAAAAGTCGTTTGACCGTGGTGTCATTCTGAGCGTAGCGGGTTGCGAAGCAAACCGCGAAGCCGAAGAATCTTTTCGCCAAAAGCCCCTTCGCCTCCCCGTATGGGTTTTGCCCATAGGGCTTCGCTCAGGGTGACAATGGGACGACAGGTTGCATGTATACTTTCTAGCGTAATCACTCCGCCGTAAGCAACTTCTCGGCGTTGCGATAAAAAATCTTCTCGCGGACCTCCTCGCCGAGATCGAGCTGATGGAGCAGGTCCTGCATGTTCAGCCCATACGGCTCGCGGATCATCCAGCTGTAGCAGTCCTGGCCGAAGAGAACCTTGTCGGCAAAGCGGGTGAGGAACTCGCGGGCGTGTTCGTGATCGCGATTCATCGCGTTAAAGCCCGAGCCGGCCGAGACGTCAATGAACATGTTGTCGAACTCTTCGAGCACCGGATGCAGCCGCCCGCCAGGCGTGACCGGCCCGGAGGGATAGGCGCCGATTTCGTCGTCGGCCGAGCCGCTGACCTCTCGCCAGAGCCCAGGAGCATGGCCGATAAAGTTGGTCTCCGGGCAGGCCGCCACCGTGCGTTTGAGGTTTGCGATGGTCCCACCGTACCAGAGCTTCTGGAACCTCATGGGCCCGTCCTTGGCCTCGCGCCGCCAGGGGATGTCGATATGGAAGACGACCGGGCAGCCCAGCTGGCCCGCCTTGCGGAACAGCTCGATGCAGCGCGGGTCGTCGAGCGGCAGGCGACACTTCCACTCGCCGCAGACCTGCACGCCGTGCATGCGATGGGCCGACTCGAAATGGGCGGCTGCGTCACCATAGAGCGGGTGCGGCGCGTAGCCGACGATGAAGCGGTCGGGGAACTGCCGCTTGGCGCGGAGGACGTCATCAAAGACCAGCCCCGGATGCGTACCGTCCGGGCGAAGGTGCTGCGGGTTGACCGCGGGGAAGTCTCTCGGATCGTTCTCGGTGGGATGAATTTCCCAGGTGAGAATCCACGCCTTGTCGATGTTGTTGGCATCCATGTCCGCCACCAGGCCGGCTGCGTCCTGTCCGTGCCAGAACACATGCTGATGTGCATCGATAATCATCTGCTTCTCCTGTCGTATTCATCCGGGCGGGCCCGGATAATGATTTGCTGCACGTGTAGGTAGCGATGCGCGGGATTGCAAACGGGGCTTTTGATTCTTGTGGTGCAGCTACCCCGCCGTGCAAAAAAGGTTCCTCCGCGATTCGTGGGGATTGTCTTTCAGGGCCGAAGGCCCGGCAGGATATAGCCGGGGGAGCGCCTGTCCTGCCGTAGCCTTGGCGAAGGAAGAAGCCCCCGTAAACCGTGTACCACAAGCACTGAGCCCCGACGGGGCGAAAGTCCTGTTGGTGGTCCTCTCTGTCGCCCTTTCAGGGCTTGGCCTACCGGGGGCTGACGCCCCCGGCTACACACAATCGCCCCGTTGGGGCTTGGGGAGATAAGGCATCGGCATCCGAGGCCCAAAGACAAGCCTTCCCCGCCAATCGCGGATGAAGCAAAAACCGCCCGAGGGGGATGCGTAACAGGCCAAGCCGAACGGATCGTGCGAGAGGACGATCAACAGTCCTATATGAAAGCCGAACGAATCGTGCGAGAGATGCGCAGCAGGCCTATATGAAAGCCGAACGAATCGTGCGAGAGATGCGCAGCAGGCCTATATGAAAGCCGAACGAATCTTGCGAGAGATGCGCAGCAGGCCTATATGTAAAAAAAGCCCGCGAGGGGTCGCGGGCGTGGTGGTGAAAACTGGAGGCCGATGGGCGATGTGTGGTTCAGACCTCTTCGGCGTTGTAGTTTCGTTTGAGGGGCTTGACGATTTCGCCGTTCTTGATGGCGCTGGTCGAGACGTTGATGCGGACGACCTTGCCGTCGACGACGGCGCGGACGCGTTGCATGTTGGCCTTGAACTGGCGTTTGGTTCGGCTGGTGGTCTTCCGGCCGACGCCGCCGAGGTACTTGGCCTTGCCGCGACGGGAAACCTTACCGCCGGAACGGGTTTTCTTACCGGTATAGGGGCATTGACGAGGCATGACAGCTCCTTGTGGTTGGTTCGATCAATTGCGAGCCGTGCATTATATCACGCATCGGCACGGACGCAAGTTTTTTTCGTCGCGCGATGGGGGTTGTGAGTGACCTTTTTTTCTGGCACGTCATGCCGCTGCCCGTTGGTTGTTCCAGT
>CAZCDM010000172.1:0-5086 GCA_964497475.1 uncultured Planctomycetaceae bacterium | reverse complement strand
GACTACTAGCCGGCCGAGCGTCTCGCCAGCAGCGTCTCGAAAATCGAAAGAACCACCAGTGCAACCAGCACCGCCGGCAGCAGATCGATGCGCCCGCGCACCGTGCCCGCGGGAGAGAACTCATCGGCCGTGCGGATCACCGCCAGATCGTCGCGTCCCAGTAGCTGACGCAACTCGGCCGGGCTGAGGCGCGTCAGATCGCTCTCGTCGGCCGGTACGTTCGCAGCTAGGACGCCCTCGGTCCCATCGTCGAAATCCAGCTCGTAGAAGCCCGGCTCGTCGGCACGCAGCAGCACCGCCTGCCCATCCTCGCAGCGCAGCTCGACGCTCGCCGACGGGCTCGCCGGCTCGACGGCCAGGCGACGCAGCAGGCCAACCTCGTCGAACGACACGCCACCCGGCCGGGCCAGTTCGCCCAGCAAGGCTGTCGTCGCGTCCGACCGAACCAGGCCCACCGCCGTTTCGAGGCTTCGCTGCCCCTGCACCCCGGCCGGCAGAACCCGCCGCGCTGCGGCGCCTGCATACCCGGCCGCTGCCGTCATCGGCCCGGGCACGACCCAAAGCCCCCCGCCGCGACGGACGAACGCTTCGACCGCCTGCCACTGCGGCTCATCGAGCCCGCCGGCCGAGCCGAGCACGAGAATGTCCGCCCTGGCCAGCCCCTCGGCGGTGAGCTGGGCGGGTGCGATCTGCCGCAGGCGGGCCAGGTCGCCCCCCTCGGGCGAGGGCGGCGCGATCACGCTGGCGAGGATGAATGCGGTCCGATCGGTCGGGCCGGCCGGCGAGGCGACCAGCACAACCCGCGGCGGTGAGGCCACGCTGCACGCAATGTACCGCTGGTTGTCGGCCGAGAAGGCATCGTCGACATCAAGGGCAGCGCGCACGCGTCGCATGCCCGGCCGCTGTGGGCCGAGATCGAAGGATTCCGCCATGTCGCCGCCACGCAGCGATACGCTCCGGCTGAGGACGGCCTGGTCATCGATCCACGCCGCGATCGCCAACTCGGCCGAGCCCGACGTGCTGCGTGCCACCAGCGGCAAGCGAAGCGATTCGCCGGGCCCCAGCGTCAACGACGCCCGCCCCTGCAGGAACAGCCCCGCATTGGACAGACCCGCCGAGCCGCAGTCCAGCACCACCAGAGGCACGGCAGCATCCCGCGTCCCGCTCGCCTGCCACGCCTGCGCGGTCATGTCGGTAATCACCAGCAGGACCTTCTCGTCGAGTTCCGCCCCGGCCAGCAACCCGCGCCCCTGCCCGATTGCCGCATCCAGGGGCGTATCGCGGTAGCCGGGCGAAGCCTGTTCGAGCAGGCGCACTGGCCCGTCGGTCCCGGCCAGCAAGCCCTCGCGGCCGAAGGGTTCATCGCTGCGGAGCACCGCCACGCGCGAACCGGCCGGTACGTCGCGGACGATGCGGGCAGCCTGATCCCGCCCGATGCGGCTGACGGACTGCTTGCCCCGCATCGCGCCCATCGACGCGGAGGTATCAACCACAATCGCCAATGCTATCGGTGCCCGCGAGGCCGGCCGGGCCGGCGCAGCCGGAAGCATCGGCCAGGCGATGAGCACCACCACCGCCGCCAGCAGGGCCATCCGCACCGCCAGCAGCAGCCATCGGCTGACCCGCAGCCGGAAGCGGTTCTGCTGGAAGCTCTCGCGCAGGAACGACACCGTCGGCAGAGCCATGCGTTTGGGGCGGCTGCGCATCAGCAGATGCAGCAGCACCGGCACGGCCAGGGCCGCCAGTGCACCCAGCACGCCGGCGAAAAGGAAACTGATTGCGAGCATGGCCTCTACTATAATGCGGCGACATGGCCACGACAATTCACATCGAACAGGGCGATCTGACGAGCTACCGCGTCGATGCGGTCGTCAACGCGGCGAATAACGAGTTGATCCTCGGCGGGGGCCTGGCCGGTGCGATCCGCCGGGCCGGCGGGCCGGACATCCAGGCGGCCTGCGACGCGCACGGGCCGATCCAGGTCGGCCAGGCGGCGATTACCCCCGCCGGCAACTTACCGGCGAGGTCTGTGATCCATCAGGCGTCGATGTCGATGGGCTCGCCGACGACGGCCGAGGCGTTGCGGAACTCGACCCGCGCGGCGTTGAACCTGGCCGAGCAGTACGACATCCGCACCATTGCCTTCCCGGCCGTCGGTACGGGCATTGCGGGGTTTCCGCTGGACCAGTGCGCGGCGATCATGCTGGACGAAGTCCATGTCCACATCGCCCAGCCGACCGTGCTGCGAGATGTTTACTTCGTGCTGCTGGACCCGGCGGCGATGAAGATTTTCTGCGAGGTGCGCGACCGCCGCGCAAAGGAAACGCCCTGAAGGGCGCATAATTACCTCACTCGATTCCTCCCCGGAAGCGAGACCTACCTGCACAAGGCAAGTTTCAGACAGCGGTAGCTCAAGCGTTTGTGACGGTCAACACCGCTACGGCCAGCCAGACCGCCACGAGGACAAGTTCCCAGACAATACTCTTGCGTGTCGAATCCGTCGACTTCATCTGATGACTCCTTTCATCAGAACCGTTATCGGACGTATCGTTTCGCAAGCATGAGTCAAACTGCCCTGCCGGAGCCCCGCGCTTACGGCTGGGGAGTATAGTGACGCTCGACGGCCTCCATGGCGCGGTCGGCATCGGCGCGGATGGCGCGTTCCAGCTCGGGCGAGACCTCCTCGGGCAGGACGAGAATGCGGATCGGATCGCCGCCGGGGTTGGGAATGGTTCGCTCGATGACGAATGCGGGTCGCCCGCGCCGGCGGGGCTGGGCCGAGCCGGTCACCACTTCGAGGTAGACCGAGGGCTTGACCAGCAGGCCGTCCGAGCGGGTCTGGAATTCCAGCCCGGTCGAGCCGGCGATGGTTTCCAGGGCCTGGTCGATGGTCGCATCGGCCATGATGAGCGAGAAGTTTTTGGCAACCGAGTCGGGCAGGAGATTCAGCACGCCGGGCTGGAATTGCAGCCGGGTGTGCGCCTTGGCCGCCAGGTCGCGCAGAACCTGGTCGATCGGGGCGTTCTGGTATCGCACCGAGACGATGCGCTGCAACTGGCGGGCGATCTGCTTGCGTCGCGAGAGGAAGTGGACGGTCTGGCCGTCGAGATACCAGGTGAGGTCGACCTCGGCACCGTAGCGGTCCAGCCAGGCAGCGAGGGTGGCCGGCAGGACCTGGTTGGCGCGTTGCAGGGCGGCCTTGCGGGTGGCCTCGCTCAGGCCCGGTGCATCGAGCCCCTTGACGGGCCCAGCCAGGGCCAGCGCCTCGGCCAACGAACCAGCCGGGCGGTCCAGCCGTGTGGTCATCAGTGTGCCGAGCACGCGCAGCTCCTCGTACGTTGCCCTGCGAGCCATGCGCACCAGCGGCTCGGCCGGGCCGATCCGCACCGACTCGGCGGCGATGGTGTAGTCCAGCCCCTGACTGGCCAGAAGCGTCGGCAGAGCCCGGCGGAGCGAGATCGCATCGAGCGAAACGTTCAGCCTCGTCTTTCGGCCGTAGGGCAGGAAAACGTAGACGTCGTCGGCGAGTTCGAACTCGACCCCGGCCAGCTTGCCCAGACGGGCAAAGACCGCCTCGATAGGCTCCTGGTCGAGGCTGACACTGATGGGCGTATCCAGACCGGCCTGGAGGGTCTCGCCCTGGGCTGCTCCGGCCAGGGCCAGCATGGCTGCGAGGGCTATCGTCGCTACACAATATTTCATGGAAAGCTCCTTGGTGTTCGCTCGGCGTTACCCGCCGAAGAAATCGATCATGGAATCGGCCGCCCATCCGCCGGCCGGCGCGGGCAGCTCCGGGCCGGTGGTGACCACAACGGTTCCGCCGCCGGAACGAGGCCGACCGGGAATCGCGCCGCTGTCCAGGCGGACCGGCTCGGCGGCGATGCGCCCGACCGACTGGCCCGGCCCGGCGACCATGGCTACGCGTACCCGCCCGTCGTCGAGGTTGATCGGCTCGGGGGGGCTTGGCGTGTTGGTCGCGATGGTTTGCCCGCCCTGCCCTGTTGTGGTTGCGGCGGGGTCCTGCTGCATCAGCACGACGCTGGCCACGACGAGCACCGCAGCAGCCGCCGCAGCAGCCAGGCCCAGTACCGGTCGCCACCAGCGATTGCGCCGGCGCGAACGGACGGCCTGCATGATCGCCTCGAACTGCACCTGCTCGTCGATACCGCTGGGCTCATCGCGCAGCTCGGCCAGGAGGTTCTCCAGCGACTCGTAGCGGGCCATCTCGGCGGCCAGGTCGGCATCGGCCTGGGCGTCGCTGCGCAGCTCGGCCAGCTCGGCCGGCGTCATCTCGCCATCGAGCCAGCGGGCCAGGCGGGCCTGTCGTTTTGTTTCATTCCAGTCCATCATTCACTCCGCGGTGCAGCCAGTGTCATTGTTCCAGCATCTCCTTGAATTGTTCCTTGAGCATCTTCCGCGCGGTAAACACGTGCCACTTCACCGCCTCGACGCTGGTGTCCATCACCTCGGCGACTTCCTTCTGGGGCAGCTTCTCGATGCTGAAGAGCACCAGGGCCTGGCGTTGCAGCTCGGGCAGAGCATCGATCGCCTGCCGCAGCCGCTGCCGCAGGTCGCTGCCGGCCGCGATGTCCAGCGGCGTGTCGGCCCGCGGGTCGATCTGCCTGGCGCCGAGGCTCGGCCCGTCATCATCGGCGGCGGTATCCAGCGAGGGGTGCTTCCGCAGGGCGCGGCGGCGCCGCCGGTTCAGGGCTGTGTTGTTGACAATCCGCAGCAGCCAGGGCCCGAACCGCTCGGGCTTGTCCAGGCTCGCCAGCCGGTCGTAACTGCGAAGAAAGGCGTCCTGAACGACTTCCATCGCGTCGTCGCGGTGGTTCAGCAGGCGGTAGGCGATGGCGTTGGCCTGACGCTGGTACCGCCTGACGAGCTGGGCGAAGGCGTCGGCGTCGCCGGCGAGGGTGCGGCCTACAAGCTCTGCATCCGCAGGCGATTGTGCCGATTCGCGTACATCCGAGCCATAGCTGTCTGATGAGTTGGACACCTAATGCCCCAAAAGGTTAGCATCTGTTGTAGTTTGAACCATGGTACCGCGGGGAACATTGGTTTTGCAAGGCGGCCGGGGAGGTGG
>CAZCDM010000171.1:0-5119 GCA_964497475.1 uncultured Planctomycetaceae bacterium | reverse complement strand
CCGTCTCGATGAACTGCATGCCGCGCAGCCCGTCGTCGACGGTGGGGAAGTCCCTGGCCAGGTCGTCGACCTTCACGTTGGCGATGCGGCCGCGGAGCGTCTCGGCGAAGTTCAGGTACAGGTTGGCCATGGCTTCGAAGAATGCTTCGTTATGGCCGAACGGCAACCGGCAGGCGCGGGCGGCGGCCGGCGAGGCGGCCCCGACGTAGTCGTTCCCCCGCCGCCAGATTTCCACCGGCTTGTCGATCTGGTAGACGTACAGATCGTTGGGGTTCTCCTGGTGCCACTCGACGCTGCCCTTCTCGCAGTAGACCCAGATGGCCAGGTCGTTCTGGTGGCCGATGGCGATCTGGCTGGATCGCAGCACGCCCTTGGCGCCCTTCTGGAATCGCAGCAGGGCCAGGACGTCGTCGTCGAGTTTCCTCTGGCCGACGAAGGTCGTCAGTTCGGCACACAGCTCGGTGATGCGCAGCCCGGTGATGTACTCGGCGAGATTTTCCGCGTGCGAACCGATGTCGCCCAGGCAGCCGCCTGCACCGGCCTGCTTGGGGTCGGTCCGCCAGGCGGCCTGCTGGTTGTCGACCTTCGTGGCCAGCCAGCCCTGGGGGTACTGCACATCGATCTTGCGGACCTTGCCGAACTGCCCGCCCCGGACGAGGTCGCGGGCGAGCTTGACCATCGGATAGCCCGTGTAGTTGTGGTTCAGCGCGAAAACCTTCCGCGTCTTGCGGACGACGTCGCGCAGCTTTTTCGCCTCGGCGACGTCCATGGTCATCGGCTTTTCGCAGTAGACGTGGAAGCCGGCTTCGAGGAACGCCTTGGCGATGGGGAAGTGCGAATTGTTCGGCGTGGTGATCGAGACGAAGTCGATCCGCTCGTCTTCCAGCAGGGCCAGCTCGCCGGCGATCATGTCCTGGTAGGTATCGTAGGCGCGGTTGCGGGGCAGGTACAGCTCGCGCCCCATCTTGCGGGACTTCTTCGGGTCGATGTCGAAGGCGCCGGCGACGATGTCGATCTGGCCGTCCATGCGGGCCGCCTTGCGGTGCACCTCGCCAATGAACGCCCCCGGCCCACCGCCAACCATCCCCATGCGAAGTTTGCGTGAAAAGACTTCATGTTTCTTGGCCATCAGGTTTCTCCTTCCGTATCGGGTAAAGTGATCCTATGGCCTGGCCGGGGCCGCTGCAAGCCTCTGGCGAAAATCGCACCTGGCGAATCAGGACAGATGTCATCACTTGCTCGGCACGATCTGGCCGATACAATAAGTCGTGGTCATACTTTTCCGTGAATGGGCGAGGCGTGATGAAATCGGGTCGACACGCAACCTGGCTGGGGCGATATGGAGCACTGGCTCTGTCGGCTTGCGGTGCGGCGATGCTGCTTGCCTGTGCGTCGGCCTCGGCCCAGACCATCCCCGCCGAGGACCTGGTTCTCGATGACCAGTGGCCCTGGGAAGTGGTCTCGGTCCTGGCCGGGCTGGGCCTGGCGATTCTGGCCTTGCTCGTCATCCGGCAGAACCATCGGCTGCGCCGGCTGCAGGGCTCGCTCGACGAGGAGTTCTCCGATCGCCGCCGGGCTGAGAATAAATTCGTCCAGACCGACCAGCAATACCGCACCCTGCTCGATGCCCTGCCCCTGGGCGTGGCCCTGCTGGATACCGACTTCTTCTACCAGACCGCCAACGCGTCACTGGCCCGTATGTTGCGGACCACGCCCGAGGAAATCACCGGCCAGCACGTCTACGAAAGCCTCCAGGGCTCGCAGCAGTCGGCTGACTTTTATCCGGGCATCTGGGCTCTGGCGACCCATCAGCCCGCCGAGGCCATCCTCGACCAGACCCACCCGGACGGCCAGCGGTTCCTGGCCCGGCTGCACGTTTCGCCCATTCTCGACAATGAACAGAACGTCGCCGGGCTGATCCAGATCGTCGAGGACATCACCTCCCGCAAGCAGACCGAAGATGACCTCCACCACGCCAGGCAAACGCAAAGCCAGGTCAGCCGACACATCCAGACCACCCTGCTCGACGGCCCCGTGCCCCCGCTGTGCAGCGGGGCGAGCCTGGGCGTCCTGGCCGAGCACACCGCCCACGGCGGCGGCTGCTTCCACGAGATGATCCGCTACGACGACACCCACTTCGACCTGCTGCTGGGGCGCGTTCGCGGCGAGGGCATTACCGCGGCGATGCTTGCCGCCAGCGTGAAGATTCTCTTCCTCCGGGCTGTCAACCGGCTGGTCTACTCCATGCAGATGACCTCCCTGCCCACGCCGCGGGAAATCGTCACCCTCGGCTGTCGAGACATCCTCGACCGCCTGCCGCAAATCCAGCACCTCCTGGAAGTGACCTACCTCCGCTTCGACACCGCCGCCAAGACCTGCCAGCGCGTCGCCCTGGGCTACGATGAGGTCTTCCTGGTGCGCCCCGGCGAGACCTCCTGCCGCGAGCTGCCCAGCGAGCTGGGCCCCCTCTCGGCCGATCAACTCGATTCGATCTGCCAGGAGAATCTCCCCCTGGCCGAGAACGACCTGCTGGTGTTCTTCTGCCCGGGCCTGCTGGAACACTCCGAACTGGAGAAGCACGCCGCGCCGCTCGAAACGATCAAGCAGCAACTGCTCGCCCACGCCACCGAACCCGTCGAGGTTGTCATCGACTTCATCCGCCAAGTGCTCTGCGAGCAGTTCGACGATTCGACATTGCCCGACGAGCTGACCCTGCTGGCCGTGAGGCTGGACCCCACCGGCCCGAACAGTGCAACGGGCCGAAAGCAGATCGAACTACGCAGCGAGCTGACCGAACTGCTCCGACTGCGGGAATTCGTCCGCCAGCAATGCGCCCAGGAAAACATCACCGAGGACATCAGCGGCAGTCTCGAACTGGCCGCCAATGAAGTGGCCAGCAACATCATGATCCACAGCTACGCCGGCCAGACCGACAAAATCATCCGGGCGGACATTGAAATCCGCTCCGACCGGGTCCTTCTCGAGCTGCATCACTGGGGCCAGCCCATGCAGCCGGGCCAGGCCGCCCCCTCACCCACCCTCGACGGGTCCGAGGATCAGAAATTTGGCTTCTACCTCATCCGCAACTGCGTCGACGAAATCCGACACGAAACCGTGGACGATCACTACTGCATCCGGATGCTCAAGCTCCTGCCGAGCACGCCAACACGCAACACCGAATCAACGCCATCAGGAGGCCCCGAGTAGACACCCGCCAGGCGGGTTGCTGGAGCACGCACATGAATATCGAATTTCAGGAGATCAACAACACCACCGTCATCACCCCGCGCGAGGCCCATCTCGACGCGAGCAACTACCGCGACTTCAAGAACGCGCTGCTGCCCATCATGGAATCAGGCCGCCACCTCATCCTCGACCTGCAAACGATCGACTTCATCGACTCCAGCGGCATCGGGGCGCTGCTGACCTGCCTGCGACAAGTCACCGCCCGCGGCGACCAGTTCCGCATGTGCAATGTCTCCGAGCAGGTCCGCAGCATCTTCAGCCTTGTCCGTATGGAACGCATCGCCCCGCTGGATGACACGCTTGAGGACTCCATCAACGCGCTGTCGGCCTAGCCACCATGACGCATCGCCATGTCCTGACCGTCGCGTCCATTCTCTTTGCCCTGCTGGTTCTCTACGGCAGCTGCATGCCCTGGGACCTGAGTTCCGATCAACACCTCGCCGCTCGGAATTTCACGCGGGCCAAAGCATTCTGGCCGATGGGCTCTCTGCAACCCTCCCGGATGGACCTTCTGAGCAACCTCCTGCTGTACATGCCCCTGGGCCTGCTCATCGCCATGCGTGCCAGCCTGGCCGAGGATCACACCCCCATGACCGACCTGCTCCTGGCCGTTCTGGCCGGGGCCATGCTCAGCCTGGTCATCGAGACGATCCAGCTGATGAGCCCCACCCGCGTAGCCGGCGTGCACGACCTGCTGATGAACACCGCCGGCGCTGCTGTCGGCGGTGCCATTGGTGCCGCCAGGGGCCGGGAGATATGGGCTGCGCTTTGTCGGCAGTTGCGGTGGTGGTGGGCCGAGCACCCGCTTCGCCTGGCCGCGGTGGGCCTGGGGGTGCTGCTGGCTGCCGACGCACTCTACCCCTTCCTGCCGACGCTGGACGTCTCGACGGTCTGGCGGTCGCTCAAGGCGGTCTCGCTGAACCCGCGGGCCGAGTTGGCCGACAAGCCCGCCATCGACTGGATCGTCCGGGCCTTGCTCTGGGCGGTGGCGGTGATGGTGCTGGCCCCGGCTGTCTCCGCACCCGGCCGCAGCCGGCGCAGCCAGGCCGTCGCCGCAGCCTTCCTGCTCATGCTGGCGCTGGAGGCGGGCAAGGCCTTCATCGAGGCCCGCACGCCGAGCCTGGCCGCATCGGCCGTCTCGACGGTAGGCATCGCCGTCGGGGCCGGGCTGAGCCTGCTGCTGGCCGGCCGCTTCAGCCCCACCGGCCAGCGGTCCTGGGCGTGCATCGCCCTGGTGCTCTACATCACCTACCTCGCGTGGCAGCCGTTTGATTTCACCCTCGACCGGGCCGTGCTGGAACAGTCCCTGCCGAAAGGGGACCAATGGCTGCCGCTGTACCACTACGCCATGCGAGGCCGGCCCGCCGACGTCTTTCTCTTCGTCCGTACGCTGCTGCTGTTCGGCGCGTGGGTGGCCATCCGGCAGATCAACGCGCCCCGGCCGATCCGACAGTACGTGCTGCGTGGAGCCCTGGCCGGGCTGATCCTGGGAATCATCCTCGAAGCGGGCCAGCTCTTGCTGCCCGGCCGATACGCCACCACCACCGACCTGCTGTGCTGCCTGGCCGGCGGCGCCCTGGGAGGCCTGCTGGCAAAACAATATCAAACCCGCCCCGCCGGCTCGGCCGCGACGGATGACGGGCATCACGCCGGCGCGAAATGAGCCTCGCGATGCCATCGATCATGCCATAATACCCCCAGCATACCCCCAGCAAAAGCCGATAGAAATGCAATCCAATGCGGCAGGGAATGACGGAGCAAGTCCTCGCCGTCACTGAAGGCATTGGGGGACTCGTCAAGCCCACCTGCGGGCGCAAAAAACGGCGGCCCGGGTTGGCCGGACCGCCGCAGGGATAAACACTCGAGGTCGTTC
>CAZCDM010000170.1:5005-5124 GCA_964497475.1 uncultured Planctomycetaceae bacterium | reverse complement strand
AGAAACCATAACCAATGTAATCAGAATACCTTCTGACGGCAGTGCCATTCGGGGCTGTTACCCTCTCGCGCAAGATTCGCCTACCCCTTTTTGCATAAGAGACTGCTGAGCCCACTGGG